>DKFC01000023.1 GCA_002452745.1 Firmicutes bacterium UBA6806 | reverse complement strand
AACTGGGGAATGAAACGTGACACAAACGGCAACAACATCAGATGGTTTGGTTGGAAACTGCACATCATCTGCGATTCAAAGAGTGAACTGCCTTTAGATATCTTAGTTACACCTGCAAGTATTTATGATGGAACTGTTGCAGTTACGATGATAGAGTCTTTCCTTAATGAGTTTCAATCAAGGTTTAAACCGAAGTATTACGCCATGGACTCTGGATATGATTTTGAGTATGTTTATGATGATATCATCAATAAATTTAACGCAATTCCGATTATCGCATACAATCCAAGAAGTAGTAAGTCTTCACCAGAAGGTTTAGATGAGGACTTCAACCCACTGTGTTCAGGTGGTTTCAAACTTTCATACTGGGGAAAAGATGGTGATTATCTAAAATTCAGATGCCCTCACGCAACTGGAAAAGTCAATTGTCCCCATGGAATGAATTGGTGTTCATCATCAAATTATGGATACACAGTGAAATTAGGTTATAAAGTAAATCCGCGTCAACACGGTTATCCACTCCGCGGAAGCACAGAGTGGAAATTACTGTACAACCTTAGAACATCTGTAGAACGGTGCAATAGTAGACTTAAAGAAGGATTGAATCTAGATCATGTACGATCAAAAGGAATCAAGAAAGTAAAAATGCATGCACTATTAAACTGCATCGCGTTAATAGCGGGAACAATAGTTTCAAATATTCAAAGAGAGAAAAAGAAAACTGCCTAAATGATGTTGAAAATTTGAAAAATGACACTGGTTTGTTAAGGTGTTCAATATTTTTCATTTTGAGGACCTGAATTATGCAATTTTCTCAATTATCACGATGGTTCAATAAAATTGCTTTCGGTCAAGTTAAATGAGGATAATTTTACAGTTGATTTCTCAAAAGAATTAATGAATATTGATCCTTACTCTACTGAGTTTGATAGCTTTATGTGGTCACTGAAAAAAACTATATTTAGCAATCTTGATGTAAATCAAATTATTATAAAAATTGATGGACAAGAACTTACTACCATTGGAGAGTATAATTATGAAGGTGGTATAAAAAGAGAGATAGATGAATCAGCCAATATATCTGTTAGGCTTGTTCCGGATGTTCCAAATCCAGTAATTGTTATTGATCCAGGACATGGAGGCATTTATAACCATGCTGTGGCTATAGATGGTGCTCTTGAAAAAAATATTGCTTTAGATGTTGCTCTTAATCTAAAAAACTATCTTGAAGCTAAAGGAGCCACTGTAATTTTAACAAGGTCAACGGACACTCAACTAAGTAATGATTTGAATACAGATTTAAAAATGCGTGCTGATATTGCCAATAACAATAATGCCAATATGTTCATAAGTATCCACTGTAATGGAGGTGTAGCCTCATCAAATGGTGTAGAAGCATTTTGGGATTCCGATCATGATGTATCAACTAGTAAAAGATTAGCAAATGAAATCACGTATAAAATTTCGAGTAGGCATGGGATCAGTCAGAGGTATAATAGAGAAAACAATTTAGCTGTTTTAAGAAATTCTAATATGACTGCCGTTTTAGTAGAACTTGGATTTATAACAAATGCTAGTGATTATTCTAGTCTGGATTCCTTGGCTGATAGAGATGCTATGGCTTATAGCATGTATCTTGGTATACGAAATTTTTGGTGGGGGTATTAAATGAAAAAATTGCTTCAACGTAAAGTCTTTATAATCGCACTTCTATGTGTAATTGTGGTCATATTCTTTACGATATATTATAGCTCAAAATCAAATGATGATACAGAGATGTCTGCAATTACTTGTAACTATATTGATCCAATCAGCGGTGGACTTAGCACGCTTTCTTTTTCCGCAGAATCCAATGATATTAAAACTGCTACTAATTTATGGATTAAAGCACTTCAAGAGCATCATGTATCATATGGTCTTGCAGATGATGGAGAAAGTATATTGAATTCACTAGTGGTTGAAGATGTTTACTTTGAAAACGAGATATTAATTGTGGCGTTTAATGAGCATTTTTTATACTTTGAAAATAGTGGTGAAAATAATTATACTCATCCAGATTATTTTATTGCAAGTCTTTCTGATTTCTTGTCTAAAACAACAACTGCTGAATTTTTCACAATAAAGTACAAGGGGAAGAATGATGAGTCTATACATCCTGAGGGGTATCTACTAGATAATATTAAGATTACGACACTTGATTAAACTATAAAAGGCAGGTTTATAGGATTTAATGTATTGAAACGAGGATGTTCTAATTAACAAAAGAATTAAAAGCGATAGAAAGATTGGTGTAATTGTAGGCGTGATGTGTACCTCTCGAATCATCGGACTTATGAAAAGACTCTCCGCTCAAACGAAATTTATATTGAGAGAACCAAATGAAGTTTCTGATGATTTAATCATTGGCATAGACGAGAACTACTGGGGGCATGGCATTGAAACTAGGCTTATGGAAGGGTTTTTCAGCTGGGTGAAGGCAAATCAAATTAAACGGCTAAGTGCAGAACTCGTAAATTAAAATAGAACCGATTAAAAGACTCAATGTGATACCTCTTTAGTCAGTTAGACCTAAAATCTAGTAGACTAAAGCGCAGTTCAGGTAAACACATATTTGAGTCTTTTTGCATGCCATCGAATCAAGTCATCTGACACCTCATCAGTAAGGATATTCAACTTTCAAACGGTTGCTTTATGGTTTGCCCATGATCTCATAAAGGGTTTCAATTTGCTCAGGAATCGGCAATTTGAGGGGATAGTTGACTGGTAGAAAGTTGGGATCTTCTAGACCATTAAAAGCAGCCAGTGTATGGGCATATTTTCTGTCGCCGTAGGTCTCAAACGAAATCTTATATAAGTAATCACCAGGGGGAACTATGTATAAAGTATATTCATTTGTCATTTCCGTTTGCGGTTCAACAGAAGTTGGTGCGGTGTTCATCTGAGGGACATAGACAGAGACCGTTTCTGTTTCGCCAACCAACTCGTTATATGGGTCATCATAATGAACAATACCGATGAAATCTTTAACATAGGGTTTATTGCCATCTGTTGCTGAGCTGGAAATCATGGTTATGCCGTAAATGATAAAGATTAATAAAAGTGAAAAGCACATCAAAAGGCGAAAGTGACTTTTGACCCAAAGGAAAATCTCAAGGAGTTTTTCATAAATCCAAGGTTCTTTGTATTCATTAACAGTTCCCATGTAATATTTGTAATCTGCAAGCATGCTGACATAGTCCTTATATCTGCCTTCTTCACAAGCTGTGATGAATTGAGTGAATTCATCGTATTCTTCCGTCAAGGTCTCGATAAGATCGGCTACTTTTTTCTGAACCGATTTAAAATACTCAAAAGAGGACGGATTGAGTAAATCTAAAGTTACATTAAAGTGGAGATTTCTATTTTTATCCACTCGAATATTATCGGATTTTATAAGCGTATATTTAATGAAATTGGGTAAAGTACTATCTAGTGAAAGTTTTGCGAGCAGTTTGAGGATGAACGCTTTCCGATCAGCATCATTGAACTGATGATGGCGGATGGCAGGTTCATCTGAGTAATCCTTAAAGACGAGATAAAGATCACCAAATGCCACAAATGATTCGATAAAAGGCAAAGTAGCGCTAAGATGATTGACACAATTCAAATAGTACTTGATGAGGCCTCGATCTTTAACTTGATGGATTCTATAGTGACTGTCTTGATCCTTGAGTGGGTCTAAGCATCTATAGATGGTTACATTTACATTTGTGGAGACAACTTCCACAACGACATACTTATCAGAAACAAACGAACCCGGCATCAAATCACCTCCAAACGATATGTTACTTATATCACTTTATCAGAGAAATAAACGATTAAGTTCCAAATATCTATCTTTAAAAGGGGAGCGCACAAGATGAGAAAAATTTTGGTTTTGGTATTGTTGACCGCACTATTGAGTGGTATTTTTACATATTTAATTGAAAATCTGGATTTAGAACACGTTATTGATGTATTAGCGGCACAAGATGAAGAGATGATTATTCTTCAAAAGGAAACATCGGAAGGAATGATAGACTCTTTTATCAACTATTTTAGACCCACCTATAACCTCATGCGCGTTTCAAAAGACGGACAGATTCTAAAGACGTATTCACTCCCCAAAGATGCCAAGTCCACCTTTTCCGACTATGACAATCTCAGCATGGATACAGATGGCAACCTCTATCTGCACAGGTCTTTGAGAAATGCAGACAACTACTACGTTTTTTCAGAAGAAATTATCAAAATTACACCCAATAACGCAAAAGTCAAGACTCTTTATAAAGTTGAGTACCAAACCACGGGTGCTGTTGAGTACCCGCTCATCACCAAGGCATATCTAATTGAGCATCATCTTTTAGTCATTCAAAATGCTGCTTCAGATTCATCACATGTGACCATATCCCAAATTAATATTTATAACGATGAAGTGCATGTTCTCAAGGATTTAAAATATGACCCTGGACTCTATGTTAAAGACATTCTCTATTTAGGAAATGGCAAAGTGATTTTTTCAACAGTAAAGGGCATTCTCTATCAGTATTATAATGAAAACTTTGAGGTCATCAAATACGATGGAATGCCAGAGCGTATGAATGTCTCAAGCCTCAATGCCTATAATCAATCGACTTTTGCCTTTATGAATGAACTCACAAATGAAATCGTAAAGATAGATATGGATAAAACTGAATATAAAGTGATTAGAGGAGCTGAAGACGATCTCAGTAAAATTGAGAATCTGAAGTATAGCGATGCCAATCTAGTGACCATAAGAGATGAAAACAGCATCACAGGAGATGTGCGGTTTAATAGAGAAGGCAGGCGGTTTGTCTTTATTGACAGGGGAACTGAAGTCGAAGTGCTCGTCATGAGTGATGTGGAATACAGTCAACTGCACAACTTGAAAACATTTCTAAGACATGCTCTTGTGGTTGGCCTTTTTGCCTTGATAATCTGGTTTGTCATACATACATATGAAAAGAGTAGAGGGTCTTTAATTATTAAATTTGGAACGATTTTGCTTCCACTTGTCCTTTTGATTCCAATTATTTCACTTTCAGTAAGTTTTGGTTATTTTACCAACTTAGCTAAAAATGACTTATTAGCAGAGCTATTTAACTTTTCAAAAGAGCGTGCTGCCAATATAAGTGTCAATTATCTAAAGGAGATGGATGGACTTGATGACTATGCCACGCCGGAATATACGGCGCTTTCTCAAGAAAGGGCAGTCAATGCAGATGAATTCAATACGCTTAAATTAAAGACTTTTAATCGCTGGTACTATTCAGTTATTTACAAATATGGAGAAGGAAAAATACATGTGGTCACAGGCGACGGCATTGAATTTTGGGCCACTGCCGAGTATCTATATGGAGACCGTGCAAATCAAACGTATTTAGAAGCGGCCCAAAAAAATAAAACCGTCTTAGGGGATAACTCAGATGTCACTGGAGAATGGGTTTTTGCGGTGACGCCAATTAGAGATAAAGATCAAAATGTCATAGGGTTGTTGGAAGTGGGGACTGGAAAGGAAAGCTACACTTACTATATTCAGGGGTACTATGGCAACCTTGTTACTTTGAACTTGTTCATCGTGAGTTTTGTTCTACTGCTGATGTCAATTGTGATTTACCGCGTCATCTTGCCGCTTCGAACTCTAAACGATTCAGTTGATGAAATCAGCAGTGGCAATTGGGGGGTCACGGTTTCAGTCTCTACCCACGATGAAATCGGGGAACTTTCAAGCATGTTTAATAAAATGTCCCTCTTCATTAGGGATTATATTTCCGAACTCACTCAAATGAACGAAGTATACTTTAAATTTATTCCGCTTAAGTTCTTTGAACTCCTGGATAAGAAGCGGATTACAGAGGTAGAACTCGGCAATTATTCCAAGCAGGAAATGACTGTGGTTTACATCAATACAGCAAATTACTTTGATTTAGTAAGGGGAAAGACATCTAAGGAGCAGCTGGATATTTTAAATCAACTCTTTGAAGAATACGCAAGGCACATACATGCTCAAAATGGGTTGGTGGGCGAATTTAGAAATGCAGGGGTACTGGCCTTATTTACCAATGAAGAAGAGGCCATGTCTACAGCATCTATGATTATGCAGCATATCTGTGAGCTTGAACTAAACGTAAAGACAAACATCAGTATTCATTTTGGAGAAGTCCTCCTCGGCATCGTCGGCGATGAAAACAGACTGACGACTTCTGTAATCAGTGAATGTGTCACTGAAGTGGCGGAGATGAACAAAATCGCCACCAAATACGACACTGGCGTCCTCTTGAGCGAAGCCATGAAGGCGAAAATCACTCATTCAAATGAAAGGATTCGCTATATTGGGTGCTTGTATGACGAACACGCCAATAAGGCCATAAGGCTGTACGAGTGGCTGGAGACTTTAAAAGTTTCAATTCAAAAGGATTTTATAAAATCAAAAGATGTCTTTGAATCGGCATTGATTTCCTATGAAGAGGAACGGTATGCAGATGCCAAGAAAGACTTTATAAGTGTGATAAAAGCAAATGGCAGAGATAGAGTTTCTAAAGAATATCTTTTTAAATGTGAGAAATTAGCTGGGGATTCCAACCTTTTAGAGAGACCGCTTGGAAGATATTAACCTACTAGAGGTGAGCTAAATGGGCAACTTGATTAAGTACATATTTAAAACCACAAAAACCGCTTTTTTAAGACCTCTCAAATTGCTCAAGAGAAAACTGAAAAAAAGCATTTTTCTAAAGAGTAAAGTTGGCAAGGTCATCAAGAGCACGGTCAAGGATGCTATCAGCGTGTTAAAGCGTGCTCCAGAACAGAAGTCAGACTACGTGCTGATTGGAAACCGGTATTACGCCAAGAGGCTGCTTGTTGTATCCGTTGTTGTATTGATAGGGGTTATGGCTATCAGTCAAACAGTGATTATTCCCTTTTTGCGCGGGCGGCTATACACACCGACATTAATGCTCACGGATCCCCTATTAGAGACGTATTCTGGAAAGGTTAAACTGGTGAGTCGCAGCGGCTCAACTATTTTCGAAGGAAAGATGGCGGCGGGCAAATGTCAAGACGAGGGGATTCAATACGATGATCTTGGAAACCTCGTCTATGTGGGTGCTTTCAAAGACGATCTCTACTCCGGGGAGGGGACGCTATATGCTCAGAACGGGGATGTGATTTATAAAGGGATGTTTGATAACAACACATTCAACGGCAATGGGGTCTTATACCAGAGCAATCACCTTATCTTATATGAGGGGGCGTTTGAAAATGGGCTCTTTTCAGGATCGGGAAAACTCTATGATGACAAGGGGCTGTTGATGTACACGGGAACGTTTTCTCAGGGGTTTCAAAACGGCTATGGCGTCTCCTATTTTGAGGATGGGACAATTCAGTATACGGGTAATTTTTTAAACGGAAAATACCACGGAGAAGGGCTGTTGATGACCAGTGATGGACTGAAACTTTACAGTGGACAGTTTGCAAATGGCGTCTTTGAGGGCAGGGGAAAGTTGTTCTTTAAAAGCGGGCAATTGGCATATGAAGGCAATTTTATAAGCGATCAATACAGCGGCTTTGGAGACCAGTACTCTGAAGAGGGCAAGCTCATATACAGTGGGAATTTCAGTCTTGGATATTATGCTGGAGAGGGCAAGCAATATGACCCTAAAACGGAACAGTTGATCTATGAGGGCACATTTGATAAAAGTCTATTCAATGGGACAGGTACTTGTTACATACAAAATGAAAAAGTCTATACAGGCGACTGGTTAAGCGGGGATGCACTGGTAGAATCTCTGCTTGGACTTAGCAGTTCGGATGTAAGGCAATATTTTTTAGAATCTCCCAATATGACGCAATTAGAATCATATTATAGGCTTTCATACCCCAAAGTACAGTGTGACTTTTACTTTACCTATCCAACAGAGGTGCTTGAACCCATACTCTACAAAATTGTCATTAAGGATTTTAGGTTGACAAGCACATGGCAAAAAGAGATGAAGCTCAGTGATGTCAGAGCAAAATTAGACAACACAACGGCATTTGCCAAAAATGTCGATGGACAGGCCTATTTTGTCTTGCAGGTACGTCAGACAAATGCTCAGTTGAACCTGTACTTTGACTTCACTACGCTAAAACTGATTTTTTATGAGTATGAAACCCCAATTGGAGGCTGACATGACCTTAAAAAGAGCATCACTTCTATTTTTAGCTTTGATATTGACGGCATCGCAAGTTCGGCTGGATTATGCTGATCGGATCATGGATATGAAAACCGCTATTTCACTTGCACAGCAAAATAGTGATGCAATTAATTTGGTCAAACTCGATTTGATTAAAAAAGGCGTTGAAAGAAGACAAGCGGTTGAAGGCCTTCAAGATATAAGGGAAAAGGAATCCACAGTGAGGTTTTCTTTGCTCTTTAACATTTCCTTTCCAGAAAAGCATGCCATGCCAAAGGAAATAGAACTCATCATGAAACTTCCCAAGATAGATAATGACCTTCAAAAGTTACAGGCACAATATCAATTTGAAGTTCGTAAGGTAGCATTTGAAACGAAAAATGCCTTTTTGGATGTTTTAGAGAAAGAAGGGGTTTTGCAATTTGAAACCGATAAAAACAGAGATTTGGAAACGACTTATCAACGACTGTACCAAGCGTATTTGACAGGACATTCAAACAAAGAGGATGTGGATTTAGTCAAAGCGGAACTGGATAAATCAAGCGACACGCTGACCAAGGCAATATTGGATTTTGAAACTGCCAAGGAGAAGTGTTCTAAAATTATTGGAGTTGATGTTACAAGAGGATATGCTTTCAAAGCAGAATTCTTGGAAACCCAATTGACAAGGGATGATTTAGAGGCATTGATTGAATTTGGGCTTTCCAAAGATTATCAGGTTTATGTGGCAACCCAAGATCGAAAACTTTCGGAAAAAGAAGTCACAGAGGTCTATGATATCTATAAAAGCTACTATGGCTCAAAAGTGAATATCCTTTCCTCAGAACTCAGTAAAGACAAGATTGATTATGCCGCACTGTTTCAAAACTACGAACAAATGCTTCAAAACATAGACGAGAAATGGCAAAAGGTCTATGTTATCAACTTGCTTTTCTTTAAAATTGAAATCCCAATGAGATGGTTTCAAGGTGAATATACAGCCCTCAGATACTTTGAAAATGAGAAATATCCCTTGATTGTGGCACTAGGTGAACGAGATAAAAAGAGGGTGGCGGAAGCGGCCATGATAGCCTTGACAACTCAAAAGATTAAAGACAGCTATGATGCAGTCAAGCAGATGGAGCTGGTCATTAAGCAAAGGGCAATGGCCTTTTCACTTGCCAGTGTGACGTACGAACAACTCAAAAGTGACAACCTCGCTGGGGAAGTTCCGTTTGCCGAAGTATTGGCGTCAAAAGAGGCCTTAAAAGAACTTGAACTCGCTCAATTTCAATCGAAGGTATCGCTTTCCAAGTTCATAGCGGCACTGGATTTTAACACATCGGGAGGCCTCACGGAAATTGTAAACAGTTCTAAGCCTACTTCTGGAAATGATGATTCGGGGATGTCAAATGTAAAACGTGGTGATGGTGGAGATGAACCATTTTGGTATATCGAAACGCCGTATACAAGTCTCAAATTTATATTCGGCGTAATGGTATCCCCTGATCTACAGGTGACTCATTACAGGCTATTTGATACCAACGGACTGCCTGTTGGGGGGATGACACCTATTTCTGAAACAATTGAGCATTTGCCGCTGACTTTTGAGACCTCCTCGGAACTATCGGTTGTCTTATATACGAAGGACTTGCCTAAGTACAGGGCTGTGATTGAGGGCGAAACGTATCAAGGGCCTCTTGTGCTCGTACCTATAGAGACAAACCCTGATGATTTGAAATTGCCACTTGGAACTTTCCAATTAGCACAACTGGATAGCCTCAGAAGCAGTATGACCATAACAATAAGCGATCAAATTGGATATGATTATTTTAGAATCATTAAAACGGATGGAACTGTGCTAAGTGATGCAACTGAAAAAGGCACACATATCGAAGCGTTAACACTGATTTTAACAGATACAGAACAGTATCAAATTGAACTTTTGATCGGTGAGGAAAGTGTTGTCAAGCTAGGGCTTGTGCCAGAAACCACGCCAGTTCAAAAAGGTGTTTTGGTCTTGGTAGAAAAGTAGAGGGATGATTGGATGAAGCGAAATAGAGTGGTATTGATTGTATTGATTTTGATTTTAACCGTTCAAGTGAGTTTTGCCGACGCAAGACCTCTGGCAGAGGATTTTCCAACGCGTTCAGTGATTATTGGCTCATATGTGATTGATTATAAATCTCTGAATCCCAAGACGATCAGCATTGCTGAGGAAACGGTGGAAACCACAAATCAAAAGAAAACGTATTATAAATCTGATTTGACTAGCAAAAAAGTATGGGTAGATATAAGCACTGGTGAAAACATCACTGATATCTCAGATCAATCACCTAATATCGTCTCAAATGCGGTTGTTGATGCGTTGCCACTGACCCATTGGATACAGGCGGATGGAAGTGTTGTGGTTTTCGCCACAGGAGAAGTAAAATCCATAAATGATATGCATTCTCTGTTAGACCCCAGAGCAAATGAATTGCTTCAAAAACTTTCCATAGACTATGATTTGGCAAAAAATCTCTTTGATGCAGATGAGGATGATACCCTCTCAGAAGCAACGCAGAATATTTTAAAGCCCGTTCTGTTGCCCTTGGAACCATCTGTTATAGAAGTGTATGATAAACAGTTGGGCTCATGGGATGATTTTTCAACTTATCTAGAAGCTAATGGAGGTTCAGAAGCCGAATTGTTAATTGTTTCAGCTGAAAAAGGGATCACTTTTACCAATCGGGAGATTGCTGTCAATAACGCACTTCTCGAAAGACTTAATCATGCAGCTGACAGCGCTGTTAAGAAGGGCTTAAATGATTTAAATGGCGATCTGTGGGAAGCTATCGGCAAAGTGGAAGCCAGTGTAACGACACTTGAAGAAAGCATCCCATCGGATGAGAGTTCGACTTTGGCATCGTACAGGGGGGTGCAGGAGAAGGAAATGCTTCAGGCGATTACAAGCGAAGATTACAAGACTGGAATGGTCGCCCTTGAAAAAATCTTACATACAGACCATATTAGCTCTGGCTTAATCCTCGACAAATCAGCTGAACTAGAAATTCTCAACCTCGCTTTCGGTGAAAGTGCCGACGAGATAAAGTCAATTGCTGCGGAGGGCAAGGGTGAGGCTTATGACACAGCGCTGGAAAATGGCGAGTCAGCTGCGACGCTCAAAGTGCTTATAGAAGCCCAAGTGGAAAAACTTAAAGAAGCCATTTCAGAATTTCAACTCATTGTTGACAACATCACAGCACGGTTAGATCAACTGGAAGCTCAGCAGACTGTATTAGATGAAGCCATCAAGGCCATATCCACTGCACTGGAAGCCGTTCCCGAGGAAACGGATGCAATTGATTCGACAGGTGTGGATGTAAGTGGTACTTCTGTCAATGCTGAGGCGTCACTTGTGAGCACTCAGTTGCCAGCAGATTTACTCACAAGCTCAATGGAGGCGCTTGAGGAACAGCTCAATTTGATAAAAGCCATTAATGATCCTGATACAACAGAGCAAATGGCGTATCTGGAAGCTCTCAAAACAAAAAACGACAATTTATACAAAGCTTTTTTGGGGGCTCTTGAAAATAACGATACAGCACTTGCCGATGAGATTAAATTCAATATGTCAGTCATTGCCAGTCAACAAGAGGCTCTCTATAATTCGTTTGCAGGGTTATACAAAGAGGCAAATGAAGGAATTGCAGATTTAAAGGATCAAATAGCTGAAAACGATAAACAGCTTCAAACGGCCGAGGAACCAGCGATAACTGAATTAAACAAAGCCACTGAAACCCTAGAATCCCAGATTTCCAAACTCAAAGAGGACTTGGCTAAGTTTGCCTTATTGATTGATCCGACTGATAAAGCTCTATTAGGAATGTATCAAGAGGCGCTCAATGAGGTCAAAAGCAACATAGCCAGCGGTGAGATAGATGCGGCTGAAACAGCGCTTGATAATGTGTTGACCCTGTTTACGGTACTCCCTGATTCGCTGAAGTCAGAAGGAGATTTCAAAGTATTGACCAGTCTCTTGATAAAGACATCTAAAGAAGCCTATTTGATGAATTTGGCAGAACAAGGCGATGCTTTACTTGCACTCACTGCACAGATAACACCCGAACAGATTGAGGTTCTTCTGGCTGAGGGAACAGGGCAATCAACAGAGCCTGGTGCTGGTACAAATGACGCAAATGACACAAATGTGGACAGTACGGATGAAAATATGGCGGAGACAGCTCAGACGCCATCTATGACAATCAATCAAAACGCTTCTGGAGAGTACATTCTGGCAAGAGTTCCTACGATTGAAATGGAGGGGACTATCTATGTTCCAGTTAAGACTTTTTACAACCTCTTTGGCATTGAAGTCCTTTGGCACCCTGAAACCAAAAGTGTTGAAGTGAAGGGACTGATGCAGACAGAAGTATTTATCCAAAATTCTAAAGTGGTTCAGAAAGACAATGTGTCAACGGTCATGGACTATCCAATGAAAATTATAGATGGTGTGAGCTATGTGTCAATGGCCTATTATACTACGGATATTCAGAATTTTATCATGCCAAACCGATTGGGATTGACGTTAATCATCATACCACTTAACTAGAAAGGAGATTGTTCATGGGCAAATATACTGTCATTGCAGAAGTTTCTCAGTCCATCCTCAGCTTGCTTCGCAGTGAATTGTCACCAGACCTCATAAAGAAATACGAACAGATCAATTTATGCAGCCCGAGTAAACAAGAAGATGTAAAAGTGGGCATTCACCTATATGATATTCAAGAGAACAGTGATTTTGTACAAAGAAATATGATTCAAAAGAGTAACAATGAACTTCAATTCCCACCGCAGAGTTTGACGCTTTACTATCTAATCACCGTGTACTCAAATGCGGATAGACAGTCAAAAGCGGTTGATGAACAGCGAATCATCGGACGTGTCATGCAGACTTTAGGCGATCATCCGAGACTTGAGAATGAGGCTCTGACAGGAAGTCTTCAAGAATCGGGAGAATCCTTTGAAATCATTAGAGAAAATATGCCCTATGAGGATAAAATAAAACTGTGGCAGTTTCCAAATATCCCCTATCAGCTTTCAATGGTCTATAAGGTTCAGCCTGTACGCCTTGAATCTACGAAGGTCAAAACGGTGAAACGCGTTAAAGATGTCTCAATAGAAGTAAAGGGAGTGGATTATGACCATAAAACACAGCGTTGATCTCGTCGTAAAATTTATAGACAGCTTTACCGATAAACCACTGATCGAAGCTCATGAGGCGTTTCACCTCAATGGAATTTCCATAAAGCCAGCCAAAAGAATAGCTCCATTTGTGGTTTTTAGCAATCTCATAATGAATCCAAAGTACCACAGTTGTAAGGGGGAGAGTGCTTTTTACGAGTTGGCCTGGACACATCCGTATTATGAACCCGTCACCTTTGAATTCACGCCTCGGGAATCCAGACGCGATGATGCGCATCTCATACGTGCGATTCCAAGCCAGCAGTATCCATTTTTAACGGAAATAACGGCTATAAGAGGTGTTGCCACGGGCAGTCAACTGGTTGAGGTCATCCACAGGCACTCGAAAAATAGATTGATACTGAAATCGAGTGTTATTGCGAACAAGTATGTGGACATATCGCAGTCATTTGACACAGACCTCTGTGGGCGCAAGTTTTTGTTTACCGAAGAGTACCATGATCAAATTGTCACTTTGAGAGCCGATGATATCGGCATATACAGTGAGCCGGATTTCTCATTTCCCTATAGTGAGGCATGTGAAATATATGAGATTATTGAGGCAATTCCCGATTCCAATGGGCGATTTATGCTACTGCTGAAAACGGTTAAGCAAACAGAACAAGAATTGATGACGTTTAAGCTGATGATTCATGTCAATGCGAGGGAGAAATCCACGCTTGTTAAAATAAAAAGGGACGTCGTAAATGACGTCGGAATTTTAGGAGGGTAAAATGGGAATTGCAGTATGCGGCGGAGCACTTTTGATGTGCTCCTTTGGGGCAGCGCCAAGTTCTCTCATGGTAACACCGAAAAATATGGTCACCACAAGTATGCCGCTTGCAAATATTATGGATTATATTCCAAACAGCAATATCATGCCATTTGGCGTGTGCATGTCAATGGCAAATCCGCAAGTGGCGGCTGCCACAGCAGCGGCACTGGGGGTTTTGACGCCGCAACCCTGTATGCCCATGACTGTGGCGCCGTGGACACCGGGTTCTCCCACTGTCCTAATTGCCAATATGCCCGCACTCAATAATAGTTCTAAGCTTATGTGTGCTTGGGGAGGCGTTATACAGATTACATCACCTGGGCAGGCCACAATCATGGTTCCCTAAGTGTTTAGAAGATAGGCGTACTCTCCAAAATCAGAAGATAAAATAGCTTTGCCAGTCTTGGAAAACTCACTGACAACGCTTTGAAGCAAATCCTTCATGCTGACAGGGCGATTATGAGCAGCCGCTTTAAAAGATGCGTTTAAAGCGATGTTTTTTATATTTCCACCTGAAAACTCAAATGTATTTGCCAAATAATCGAGGTCAAGCATTTCAGAAAGTGGTGTTTCCACGGGAAATATGGTTCGCCAGATTTGCCTTCTGTAATCTGCGGTTGGAAACGGAAAGTGAACCACAAAGGCAAAGCGCCTGATAAAGGCGTCGTCAATATTTCCAAGTAAGTTGGTGGTGACAATTGAAATACCCTCATATGCCTCTATTTTCTGGAGTAAATAACTGGTCTCGACATTTGCATATTTGTCATGAGAATCGCTCACGTCCGTTCTCTTTGAGAAGAGGGCGTCGCCTTCGTCAAACAATAAAATGGCACCAGACAGAGTCGCTTCATCAAAGATCAATTTTAAATTTTTCTCTGTTTCACCAATATACTTACTGATGACTTGGGATAAATCAACGCGGTATATTTCCAAATTGAGCTCATTTGAAATCACTTGTGCGGCAAGGGTTTTTCCCGTGCCAGGAGGCCCGGTGAAAAGCAATCCAAGCCCAGTGCCGTAAGTCAATTTTTCATGAAATCCCCATTTGTCGAAGACGATGTGTTTGTATCGGACGTGGTCACAGGCCTCCTTTAAGAGGCCAAGTTGTTCAGCAGGGAGGATGAGGTCGTTCCAGCCATAGCGAGAAGTCATGAGCTCAGCCTTGTCTTTTAAATGGTGTGATAGTTGATTGTAGCTCGCTCGATGCAGCATTTTACTGTCGATTGCATCTGCGTGTTTCCAGAGCATTTCATTGGTAGCATCCCGATATACTTTTGAAATTTGCTTGGGCGTGAATTTAAATTTGTTGGACAGTTCATCAAGATTGACCGTTGCATCCAATTTGGCAGTTTTACTCTGTTCCTGCCAAGTGGTTAGACGTTCCATAGCATCTGGCAGTTCAAGCATCACATCTAGGGTGATGAGTGCATCCATCTCAAGCTGATTGTACCAAGGCGTCTCGGAGAGTATAAAGCTGATTTTGGCAAATTTGCCAAGTGATTTGAGCAGTGTCTCTAAAAAGATAGAAGTGTTCTCCTCTTCAATTAAGTGTTCAAAATTTTCAAGTACAACAGTTGCGCGATTTAAAATAGACTCTCTAGTCATGAGATGAACTTCGCTTACACGATGCTCTAATTTTGCACAGTCAACCAACAAGATGGTCTGGTCATACTCACTGCAAAAATGATAGGCCAGTTCATGTTTTCCAATACCCAGAGGCCCATGTAGTGAAAAAAGAAGGTTTTTATCGTGTGTCTCTTCAGCATTGGCTTTCACAAATGTGTGCAGTTTTGCCTCGATGCTTTCAAATGAATGTGTTGCCTTTTGAGTGTGGGGCATGACAAGGGACATAAAAGAATCGGGAATCTGATAGTGTTTGAAATTGAGGATGAAATCCACAATGCTCGTATCCAATTTCAATGGCACACTGACCAGAGGAATATTTTCATACAAAGGAAGGCTGTTAATCAAAAAATATTTAAAAAGTTTGCATTGCTGATTTAGGTTGATTCTTTCTTTTAGATAGCCTTCGGCGTCTTGGCAGTAAATTTTCAAAGCGAGTCCTAGAGTGGGATATGCAGAATTCAAGGTCTCATTGAAGAACCTTATATTCTTTTCAAAAGAGGGATCAAGTTCAACTGCAACCGACAAATAAATGCAAAACGTTTCAAATTTTGACAACTTAAAGGTTTCTATTACGTGTTCAAGAGGTATAAACAGAGCAGTGGGAATTGTGTCCAAAATTCTGTTTTCCATCTGGCTCAAATGTGTTTCTGCTTGTTCCCTTCTGGATATGGCAGAATCGGTGTAACGCTTGAGTTGCCACCCTAAGGTAGGTGTCGCATGATCTTCAATGGTAGCCTCGTAGTATTCAGATAATTTGATATCGACATATTTTAACAAATCTTTGTAGTATTGTTCTACTGAATTATAGGCGTTAACAGATGAATGCATAATGAACCTCCGTCATATTATTTAGTGATAATATAGCCAAATTTACAGTTTTTAACCGTGATTGTGACAAATAAAGGATGTGAATGCTGTGATGCGATACGATGAAATAAGAGAGAGTCAAAAGTCCGAGGGCACTCCTGAAAGGGACTTCAATTTTGACCCTGAAATTCCAAAGTTCATTAGAGGGCCAACTGAATATAGGCTGGGACAATTTAGGCATATTAGAGAGGGCCCTAAGAATCCCAGTGAAAGTCTAGATGAAATCTCTATGCAAAGTGAACGTGGAAAAGCAGATGCCGTAGAATATGAGCACGCATTTGAATCCGACAATGCCAGACTTTACATAGGCAAAGTATCAGAGGAACAGAAAGTCATTTTGTCCACAAGGAAAAATGACAATATAGGTCATACGAATACATACAAACAGGCCCATATTGATCTTAATAGAGCCTCTTCGATTTATAGAAGGCGGTTTGCAACAGTCACAGAAAACATTGATGAAGCATTCTGTCACTTCATTTCGAAGACGGATGCCACAGCTCATTTTATGACCTATTTAGAACGTGCCTCCAGTGCAGCTGAGACTGAGGATATCAAAACCATTTTTCCCTTTTTAGGGCACACACGGGCTGTTCAAAAGTTAAAAGCTCTGTATCTTGAAAGAGATCAGATAAAGAGCAATTTAAAAGGCGGCTCTCTGCCAATGATTAGGGAGGGAACAGCTGAGATTGACAATCAAATTGATTTGCTGAGACGGGAAATATACGATAACCAGTTTAAAAAGGCACAGTTTGTAAAGCAGGTTGACCACCTCTTTGAATCAGGGCATGGTCAATCAAGTTCAACAGACGAGGAAAGAAGCGAGTATTGGTTATGGGTATGGCTTAAGAAACTTCTGAATTATTTGGAAGATGACGAGGTTTCAGATGTCTCATGAATAAGCAGAGTGGCAGTGAATGTGACTTAATAAAAAACCAATTTTGAAAGGAGGAACTGGTGAGGTTTTAATCATCACCAGAACAAAATTATGGCAGAATATTTATCTCCCGGTGTTTACGTGGAAGAATTCGAAAGTGGTCCTCGTCCAATGGAGGGTGTGAGCACTTCAACAGCAGGATTTGTCGGCATGGCGCAAAGAGGGGCTGTTATAGGTGCGCCCGAGCTCGTGACGAACATTTCTGACTTCAAGAGAACTTATGGGGGCTATCTCCCAGAAAGTGTTTACCATGAACACAGATACTTGGCCTATGCAGTGGAACAGTTCTTTTTAAACGGCGGCGCAAGGGCATATATTATGAGAGTTGCACCAGAAGATGCAAAGGCCGCCGAAGTCGAACTCAATGGATGGCTGAAAGTCAAAGCCAAAAATCCCGGTGTTTGGGGCAACAACATAAGGGTTAAACTGACACCATCCAGCAAAGCGAAGACACAAATTCTAGAAGTGATTGAAGATGAAATCGGCGGTACAAAGTACAAAGTCAAAAATGCAAATGGGTTTAATGCAGGCGATGTGGTTGTCTTCACTGATGGGGAAACTCAAGTGGAAAATGTCATTGAAACATCGGTTGAAGGCGTATTGACCTTTAAAAAGCCATTTGAAGGCGACGTAGTGGATTCAGGCCTGATTGCAGTCAAAACACTGGCTACAAGTGAATTCCATATGGAAATTGGTTTTCAAGATGTCTTGGAGAGCTATGAATTTGTATCGCTCAATGTGGCTGGATTTAACTACATAGGCAAGAAACTTGCAAAATCGGTTCTCGTTGAAGTGGAAATTCTAAAAGAAGAAAGTGCAGAAGAACCCCCTTACAAAGTACTCGCACAAAAAGAGGATGGCACTTATGTGTTTGGACTTTACAATGGTTCAGATGGCGACATAAGCGGTGTAACTGCGGCGGAATACATGGGAACTGATGATGGCCCTGGCAAGAGAACGGGAATTCAATCATTTTTAGAAAATGATAACGTCAGCATTATGGCTGTTCCGGGCAATGTCGATCCAAATGTGCAAATGGCATTGATTGCGCACTGCGAAAATACGAAGAGCCGATTTGCTGTTCTGGACATCCCTAGAGATGCTGCCAAAGTGGCAGATGTTCTCACCCACAGAGATATGTATGATTCAGATTATGCGGCGATTTATCACCCTTGGCTTGAAGTCTTTGATCCACTTGATAAAAAGAACACCTACTTGCCACCATCAGGTGCAATGATTGGTATTTACGCTAGAACAGACAACTCGAGAGGTGTCTTTAAAGCACCAGCAAACGAGACTGTAAGTGGTGTGGTTGGCCTTAGTACCATTTATGGAAAGGGAGAGCAAGATATTCTGAATCCAAAGGGTGTCAACCTCATCAGAAGTTTTACGGGTCAGGGCATAAGAGTGTGGGGCGCTAGAACTGTATCTTCGAATGCTCTATGGAAATACATCAATGTCAGGAGGCTCTTCATTTTCCTTGAAGAATCCATTCGGGCCAACACCAACTGGGTTGTCTTTGAACCTAATGACGAGGCACTTTGGAACAGAGTTAAACGTACGATTGATGTCTTCTTGACAGGCGTATGGCGAACTGGCGCACTGGCTGGAACAACTCCAGGGGAAGCCTTTTTCGTTGATATCGGTAGAACAACCATGTCTAAAGACGATATTGACAATGGCAGATTGGTTTGCGTTATTGGCGTAGCACCAGTGAAACCAGCTGAATTTGTCATCTTTAGAATTACTCAAAAGACAAGTGAATGATAACCGATTGTGGCGAATGCGTTCAATAAATTAGCGGCTGTAAGGAGGAAAATACAATGGCTGAAAGTAAACATCCATATCGTAATTTTAGATTTAGATTGGAAATAGATGGGCTTGAAGCAGGTGGCTTTAGTGATGTCACTGGCTTTGATGCAACGATGGACGTCATCGAATACAGAGAAGGCGACGATGTGATTACGCCTAGAAAACTGCCGGGTTTAATCAAGTATGGAAATGTCACGCTCAAATGGGGGACTTCGGATTCAATGGTGCTCTATGAATGGCTAAATGACATTGCTGAGGGAACGGTGGAGCGAAAGACTGTCACAATTACTTCAATTGACGAAGCGGGAGATGATGCGGCTTCATGGCAATTAATCAATGCATGGCCTGTGAAATATACAGCGCCAGACTTTAATGCAAGTGGTTCGGAAGTCGCTTTTGAATCTATGGAACTAGCACATGAGGGACTCACAAGAACCGCATAGACTCTCTAATAATTGAACGAGGAGGAACATCATATGGCATTCCAAACAGAATTTAATTTCGTGCTCCCTAAGGGATTTATTGACCAAGACGGCAACTTACATCGTGAAGGTGTTATGAGACTGGCAACAGCCGCTGACGAAATCCTGCCCATGAAAGATGCGCGTGTTCAACAAAATCCTGGGTATTTGACCATTATTTTATTATCGAGGGTGATTGTTAAACTAGGGGAGCTCAGAGCAATTGATACAAAAACAATCGAAAAACTTTTTACTGCGGATTTAGCTTATCTTCAAGATTTGTATTCACGTGTAAATCAGATGGAAGTTCCGAGCTATGATGCAGTGTGTCCAAGCTGTGGCAACAAATTTGGAGTACATGTTGATTTTTTTCATCAGGAAGGATAGCCCCTTATCCCGCTGAGCGGTTATACGAAGAAGTGGCTTTTATCGCATATTATTTTCACTGGGATCACGATCAAGTTATGAACATGGATCATAGAGAGCGGCGGAAATGGTGTGATGAAATATCCAGTATCCATAAAAAAGTGAATGATGCCCCTGAAAACGTATTTGATATTCGATGAATTAATGGTGAGGTTTATGGGAAACAGTATTTATGATTACGGTATGAACTGGTTTTTCAAAGTGGAAATCGGCGACATAAAGATGAGCTTTAGCAGAGTGTCTGGCCTTGATGTGGAGCTTGAATTTGAGCCCTATAAAGAAGGCGGCGTCAATGATTATATGCTGGAATTTTCCAAAATCAAAAAAAATGGACACTTGGTTTTGGAGAGAGGTACTGGCGAGGTCTCCAAGTTGATTAAATGGTTTCAAGATATTCAGTTGGGCAAATTTGTTCGCAAAAACGGCACTATAGAGTTGTGGAATGAAACCGGAGAGACCATTCGGACATGGCAAATCGAAAATGCACTTCCAGTAAAGTGGTCAGGCCCAAGTCTAGATGCTACTGGCAAGGATATTGCCATCGAAAAGTTTGAACTCAAGCACCTTGGTCTTAAAGAAAAGTAAACACATATAATGGTTTTAGGAATCGACTCTCAATCAAACTACAAAAGATAAGGGGCTTTGCCCCTTATCTTTAAAAAAAGGTGATCTGTATGGTAAATCAAAGACGAACCCCCATGATTCAACCACTTTCAATCCTTCTAAGCTCGCAATTTGCTACTGAAATACTGTTGCATAATCGTGGACAGTCAATGGTCTCGTGGCCGTTGATGGATTTGATTTATTTATTGGTGGAGGATGCACTGGATGAAACACAGAGCATCACCCTTCAGACCCTTGTGGAAAACAACCCCATACTTTTAAGTCCCATTTACATAACACATGAACAGCATAAAATCGTTCGAAATACCTATAATAATAGAATTCTAAATGTATTCAGGCAACAGTCTGAATTGGTTCGGGTGCTATTAAAAGAAGCGCACAACAATCCCATTGTCAATGGCAGGGAATTGCAGGCATTAATAGACAGCGGTGTGAATTCAACAAACCAGCCCTTAGTGGAAAAAACTCAAACTCAATTTCCAAGGGTACAAATTCAACTTTCAAAATGGCAACAAATTCTCCCTGGTCATAAAGATATCTATGGGTTTAATGAAAGGGTGGAACTATATGGGCATGCTGTTGAGAGTGACTTTGAATATATAAATCTGATTCAGAATAAAGAGTGGGTTCAACATGTATCTAGTCCACATCTTAGTCAGGTTCAGCAACAAACTTTCAGTTATAGATCAATTCAGCCTCTAAGACAGATGCTGAATTATAATGTCCGAAGAAAAAGCAATTTAAGTGCTTACGCAAAATTATACGTTAGAAATGAACTTGTGACTTCATCTGAAAGTTTTCCACTTGAGATGGATGACAGCGACGTGTTGAAAAATCAGCCTGAGCGGAAATTACTATTTAAAATTTTCAACCGAATTTTGGGAAACCGTGAAAAAAAGGGTCGTGAAAATTCTGAAAAAGAGGTGACAAAACCAGAGACAATAAACCGTGAAATGGAAGCTAACAGATATTATAATCGCTGGTCTCCCGTTCAGCTGCTGTCAGTTATTGAACAATCGTCGCCAATAACCCAATATATCAATCAATCATCCATTCGCTTTGTTCACAGAAGTTACACAGCGTATAAACAAGCACTTTTTTATACTGCATTAAATCAATCTATCCAGTCTTTGAATGGATACCAGAGACATAGACCAGTGAAAAGGAGACCCTATGATTTTACTGGTGGCAACATGGAAAAGAGCACAGATAAAGATGCGAGTGGTGACATAACAAATAACATCGCTAGAACTGCAACGATCAATACGAATACAAATATGGATATAAAGGCGAAGCTCAATGAAAATGCCAATATCAATATTAGCGTCAATGTAAATATAAACAACAGCATAAAAAAGGGTTTGCTAAACCATCAGATATCCCATCGAGACTCTAGTTTCAATGAAATGGATACCTCGCTGGCTAAGATGGTGACCAGTTCTTTGAAAGATACTGATATCAGAAATTACAGTTATGTCAATCAAGACTTAATGGACATTGATGTCCATCTGAAAGCAGTCAAAGCAGATGAATATATAAATCACAGAGCACTTAATCATGCTTTTCTTTATACACGACCTCATGTGACAATAAACGACCTCAAATTGTTTGGCAGTAATACGTATAGCCCTTTTTTTAGGCATATGAGCTTTTCAAAAGAGCAGCAGAAGGCCTATGAAAAGAGAATGAATGCAATGCTCCAGTACAAAATTATTGATGAACAGATGACCGATATGTACATAAATAGCGTGCCCATGAACAACAGGCATGTGAACAACAGGCATGTGAACAACAGGCATATGAATAACATGCATCTGAGCAATATGCATATGAACAACATGCCCATGAACAACAGGCATGTGAATAACACGCATATGAATTATATGCACATGAGCAACATGGAGGCTGAAACTTATAATAAATCATCTACAGTGCTGGCTCAAACGAACGGACAGATGAACCGAATTCAGGATCAAACCTATTTTAATTGGAAAAATCAAAATGTAAGTCAAAACGTAAATCAAAACGACAGCACAGTTTCTGAGATGCTTGGAGATTTATTTGAAAGAGCAACTCAGAAATTTGAAATACATATGAAGCGTAAAACATCACTGGAAATTTATCAATCGCTCTATAACGGATTGCAGAATTCATATCAAAGTGCAATGAAGCATATTTTGTTAACCCACATGGCAACAGCATATGAGATTGATCAAATCTTTGCGGGAATCAATCGCGTTTCTGGGAGTGAGTACAATCAGCCTTTAGAGGCATACACTGAAATAGATTTAGTGGTTAATCGGGCTGAGTCTCGAAGCTCAACTGAGTATAATCTTCCCAGTATGCCAGCTGACCGTCTAAACAAAAAAGAACGCTTAAATCAAATTGAACGTATAAATGAAGTTGAACGCTTAAGTCAAATTTACCGTATAAACGAAGTTGAACGCAATGTTCAGTCCAAAGTGGCAAGTCCCTTTAAACAGATAAATTCAGTTACCACGGAAAGCCCAGTTGCAGCGATACACCAATCAGCCTTTTTAAATGCTGATATACCAGTAGATTCAGCGACAAAGGCCAATGACATCGAATTCATGAGCACCACAGAATACAGACTTTCTTCTGAAAGTATAAAGGCCTTTAATCCTTTGTATATAAAAAATAGTCGTGAAGTGAATCAGTTGCTGCAAAAGAAGGATAGCTTTGCGCTGGCTATAATCAACCAGATTTTTAGCATTGGTGACAGTCCACTGGTTAACACCGTCATGAACTTGTACAAATTTGAAGAAAATACTGAACAATTAACTTATAAAAAAGTGAACGAAAACAGGCAAACCACAGTGAAGCAATTAGAAATCTCTCAGAAAACCATTAAAAATGATTTGATGGATTATGAAAGACCAGATTCTGATAGATATCGCAAGGTATTATTTCAGGACGATGTTGAAATCCAATTAGCTAAACCGCAGAGCTTGTTTTTCCTTTCAGTTATGCTTGTCAATCATTTGAATCGGTTCTTAAGCCGAAACACAGTTGTAAATCAACCGCCTTTAACTCAAGAGTCATGGGTTGCTTCTCTTCGGGAGGATTCCTCTTGGGGTGAATTGAATTTGAGCTTATCCACTCTCATTCAACATCCTCGCAGAAAGACAGCTTTTGCCCAGACCGTCAGTGTACTGGATGATCTAAAAAGGCACACTTGGCTATCTGGAGTAGGCGATATCGCCAAAGAGGAAACTTATTTCAATATAATTAAATGGAGTGAAATAGAGCCTTTGAATCATTTTGAAGACGGCTTTAAATATCCTTTAATGGGACTCAATCCAGTGTATGCATTCAGCGATTTAACCTTATTGAAAGGACACTCATACTCAAAAGCCAAAATCAACTTGTTCAAAACGATACTGAAATTAGACAAAACAACCAGTGAGAAGGTGGCTTTGACACCTCAACACGGATTTAAATCAATCTCTTATTCTATAGGAAGTGGTAATTTCGGGCATATGTTGATGCAGAATCAGCTTCGCCTGGGCGACTTGCTCGTCAAGCCCGTAACTGTAATGCCTAAGTTAGCCGAAACTATAATTCATATAAAGTTCAATAAGAGCATAAACCAGAAAGTAATTCAGAATACAAATTGGCTCAGTCTCAATATTGGGTTTGATACAGAAGATAGAGAAAATATCTCGAAATATAATGAATTTGACCATTTTAATGAATCTAATCATTTTGATGAATTTAAAAGAGTCAATGAATTTAAAAGAGTTGATGAATTTGAAAGAGTTAATGAATTTAAAAGAGTTGATGAATTTAAAAGAGTCAATGAACTTAAAAAAGTTAACGCGTTTAAAAGATTCAATGTACTTTTAGAGGCTCACAGCAGTCCAAATGTCTTGAAAAAGAAGACCATGAATCTGCCATTATATCTGATGAGACGTCATGAGGCGCAGCTCCTATTATCCTTTGACTCGGTAGCTGCTCTCAAAGTGATGAACAAGAATCTACATGCAAGTCAATATGGTTTTGTAGCCTCTGGCGGGTCTCCATATGTGGGAGCCGAAAAGCATGTTGATGACAAAAAAACGTTTGCCGCCATGTGGCGGGATAAAGTGGTTTTAAAAAATGCCCACGGGAATATAAAGCTCACCATGAATGCCGTTCATCTTCAACAGAAGATTGTTCCAAAAGGGCAAGTAGCCACTTCCCTTACAGATTATGCCACCGAAATTTCTTTGCTTACGGAAGAACTTGAAAAGATACCGCAAAAAGCAAAAGGAAGGAAGCAAAAGAAGGCGGCACAGAAAATGGCTGAGAAGAGAAGGGCAATTGAAACAAAAATTGAGCAATTAAAGCTGACAGAAAGTAAAGCGCAAGATGAAATAAAGCATTCCCAAGAGGAGCTGATTCCAGTTTATATTTATCAAAACTCAAAGATGTATTATAAAAAGCTAGACGAAGTGGCAACCCGCCAAAGACATCTGCATCACAAAAGCCAGTTTATAAAACTAAAAAAAGGCAGTTTGATGGGTCACTCCGATAAAACAGCTAGGACCATTTCAAGATATAAAGAGGGTATACAAAAGAATCAAAAGCCAATGAGGGTGCTAAATGGAGTTGAAATAGCATTTGGTCATGCAGTAAAATCATTTAGTCGTGTCGTAAAATCAGTGGATGGTTTTCAGACGAGTGCTATCTTGGTTCAAAATCAACTTTCAAAGAGAGACCTAAATCAAATAGTCCCTTTTATAGGCCAGCTTACAAATTCGGCACTGCCACACTTGATGTTCGAGCCTTCGATACTTGCGCATAAAACCGTGGAGAGAGAAATCATCAGAGAGGTTGAAGTGGCTTCTGAGGCAGCATTGGAGGTATCGAGGGAAGAACAAAGTAATCTCAAAACCCTTGAGACAGCTGAAGCGGTTTTACCTGAGTCCATTAATCTCGATAAGATTGCAGATAAGGTTTATAAACGCGTCACAGATCAAATTGAACGTGAACGCAGAAGGCGTGGCTTGTAGGGGGAGGGAAGGGACACATGGCATTAAAAAAAGCAAAAATATCAATCATGGGTGAAAAAATAAAAGAGGATTTCGACTGCCTTTTTAACCCAAGTGAATACAAAATCACAAATGAGAAGACTTACTCATGGGCAAGTCCAATAGGTGTAGATCAGCCTGTGAAACAATATAAGGGCAGTACAGTTCCCACACTGGATATAGAGCTCTTCTTTGATACCTATATGACACCTGATGCTGAGGATAAAAAGGAGGATGTTCGAAAATATACAGACAAACTCTTAAAAGCTATGTCGGTGGATGCAGGGCTTCACGAGCCCCCAGAAGTGAGAATTGTCTGGGGATCACTGGACTTCAAAGGTGTTATCAGTAGAGCGGTAACCACTTTTACAATGTTCTTGGAGTCTGGAAAACCCGTCAGAGCAAAAGTTTCACTGACCCTCAAAGCAACTGAAACCATGGAAGAGCAACTCAAGAAAACGCCGCTGGAATCACCGGATAGAACCAAGCACCGTCGTCTGAAACAAAGCGAGTCTTTGTGGATGCTTGCAAATCAGGAATACAAAGACCCAAGGATGTGGAAATTAATTGCCAAAGAAAATAAAATTGCAAATCCAAGGCTCCTGAAAAGCGGTCAGATTATGAAAATTCCTTCAATTGACTAAGATTTTATAGCAGATAAATCAAACCATGGGAGGCAGTATGGGCACTTTGAAATACGATGACCTATCGAAGAAGTATCGAGCGTTTGACGTTCCCACATATAAGATAAAAGTAGGGGGGCAAGAAATTTCTCAAAAGGATGTAACCATCACAAATATTGAAGTCAATATCAGCACTGGATTTGAAGCGAGCATGTGCTATTTTGAAGCTTATGAGCTCTACAACATAGATGAGCGAACGTTTGATGCCAAGCTCATGAATGATTACTTCTCACTTGGAAAAGAAGTGGAAGTTTCTCTGGGGTATATTGAGACAACTCTGGTGTTTAAGGGATATGTTGAAACGGTCAACGCCATTTTCTCAGAGAGTGGTTTTCCATATATTACAGTGGAATGTTTAGATGTTAAAGGTCTGATGATGCATGGCAACAAATCCACTGCCATGAATCTGGGAAGTTATACCGACGCTGTCAACAACATCCTAGGCAATTACGGTTCATTGGCAGGAACGAAAACCGTAGAGGCAAGCACCAAGTTGGAACGTGAAATACAACAGAATAAAGAGACGGATTACGCCTTTTTATGTAGAGTTGCCAAGAGCATCAACTATGAATTTTTTGTCTTGCAAGGCAAGGTGTATTTTAGAAAACCCGCCTATGCAGACCAGACGCCACAAATTATCTACGAGTGGGGACAAATGTTGGTTTCATTTAATCAAACGCGTACACTTTCCAAATACGTCAACAAAGTCACAGTGAAAGGCTATAACGACATAGAGCATAAAGTAATAGAGAGCACCGCAAGTGCACCGACCAAAGTGGGTGACGGTTCACAAAAACCAGATAAATTTTCGTCACAGCTAAAATCGTCCACCACTGTAATTGTGGACATGGCCATCAACACTGTGGAAGAGGCTAAAGAACGGGCAGAAGCTGAACTGAACCAGAGAAGCATTAACTTCATCACAGGGTATGGCAAATCAGTGGGAATTCCAGAGCTCGTCCCAGGCAAATACATCGAAATCAAAAGTTTTGATGATGACGTGGACAACAAGTACTATGTGACCAAAGTTGTTCATAAACTTAATGAGGGTGAATACAACACAGAATTTGAAGCAGGAGTGAATATGCTATGAGTATGTATGACTTATTCTTTGATACAAATGAGCGAGATGACAATCGCATGTACGGTCTAACCCTTGGAATTGTAACCAATACCGAAGATCCGGATAACTTGGGACGGATCAAAGTCAAACTGCCGCTTCGAGATGAGGCGGAAAACGAGTCTGCATGGGCCCGTGTCATTGTGCCTTTTGCTGGAAAGGAGATGGGCGTCTATTTTATCCCAGATGTTGGTGATGAAGTGATTGTTGCTTTTTTGGGCGGGCAACTTGAAAAGGCTGTGATTGTAGGCGCAGTGTGGAGTAAATCGGTAAAGCCTCCTATGGAGAACGAATCGGGCAAGAATTTAACCAAGATGATTAAAACCAAAAGCGGACATGAATTGGTCTTTTTTGATGAAGAGGACAAGGGTAAAGTCACATTGAAATCATCCAAGGGATATCTGGTAGAAATGGATGATGAGAAGGAAAAGCTCACTATAAAAGACCCCGATGGAAAGAACAAAGTTGAGCTGTCTACCAAAGATGGCAAAATCACAGTAGAGGCAGAGAAGAAAATTGAACTGAAATCAGGGGACTCCAGTATCATCATAGATGGCACAGGGAACAAGATCACTATTAAATCCAATACAGTTGAAATCAAAGGTTTGCAAGTGAATGTCAAAGGGGATACCACTGTGAAGGTGGAATCAGGTGCAACCATGGAAATCAAAGCAGGGGCAATTTCACAAATCAAGGGAAACCCCGTGGCAATTAACTAGGTAAAGGGCTATAAGAGAATCTCTACAGAGAGGAGCAGGGTTATGGGTGAACGGTTTGAATCGTTTCTCGGTCGTGGATGGAAGTTTCCAGTGACAGTTGATGTACAAACTGGTAAGGTTTTGACCTCGGAATATGAGGCGGATATCGTTGAGGCAATTAAAATCATCATCACGACAAGAAAAGGGGAGAGGGTCATGAGACCAGAGTTCGGTTGTGATATTTTCGATCATCTCTTTGATGTAGTGGATTATACATTGCTCAAACAAATGGAGGCAACTGTTACAAACGCACTTATCAGTTGGGAACCCAGAATTACAGATGTGGAGGTTGAAGCTGCTTTAGATGCCAAAACAGCTGAAAGGGTTGATCTGCACATCTCATATGTGGTCAGAACCACAAACAATCCCTTTAACTTAGTCTACCCATTTTATATGAATGAAGGCAATATCTGATGATTGTATTTTAGTCGTTGCGGAAGAGGTTAATCATGGACTACTTTGAACTTAAAAACATGACAAGAGCTCAATTGATTGAAAGATTGAAAACACTCAGTAAATCCTATACACCTGAGTGGCATTTTGATGTGGATAACCCAGACCTCGGCACTGCACTTGCGCTTATATATGCTGATATGATGTCTGAAACCATCAAAAAAGCCAGTCAAATGCCTGATAAACACTATGTGGACTTTTTAAATCTGCTTTCGCCTGTGCAAAGGGCTTCAAAAGGCGCAAAAGGGTATGTGACTTTTTCATTGAGTCAGGGAACAAAAGAGGGCGTAAGTGTCCCTCGGGGAAAGCAACTCATAGGTGAGAGTGCCACGGAAGACAATTTGATCTTTGAAACCACAGAAGACCTCTTCATTGTGCCATCAGAACTTGAGAATACAATTATAGTCAATTTTGAAACAGATGAAATCACGCATCATTATAGTGTGATTAGAGATGAAGCAATGCCGCCAGTATACCTGCTGGACTCACCTGTGCTCAACAACTTACAGACCCATGAGCTCATCATAAAACAGGAAGAGGCACTATTCTTAAACAGTGCGAAGGGCATAGAGATATACATAGAGGATAATCAGAATAAACTTAGAAAAGCCAATACGCTGTTGCAGCTCACAGATCCACTACAGACAGAATGGCTTTACTTCAAATGGGATAAGTGGGTATCATTTGATTACTATACCGCACTGGAAAGTGGCGTTTTGCTTAGAAATGACACTTATGTACAGCTTGATACACCTGAGATCAAGCTCAGAATGAAGAAAGCGGCGGAGATAACTTGTGACGAAATACGGATAAACCCAGTTTCAGAAATTTTAAAACCAGACGCGTTATATTGCAATGAAATAGAGTTGGCAGAAAAAGATTTTATGATGTTTGGCACACAGTTTTTTGCCTATGATGCCCTCTACATTGCAAGTGCGGAGTTGCTCACAAAAAGAGGGAGCCAAATTACAATCTTGTTTGAATACACACTTGAACCCCATCCAACGCCTTATGAGTTGCCACCTCCGAATATCAAGTGGAAAAATGTGCTCAAAAAATCAGATTTAAAAGAACCTGTTTTAAAAAAAATCTACATCTCAGATCTGGTTTTGGAATATTGGAATGGTGTGGGATGGTCAAAATTAGAGGCAGAAGCGTTTAATCGAAAAATGTTTGCAGCAGATGAAGGTGAACCCATTCGAGAAAAAATCATCTTTAAATGTCCGGATGATCTCATGAGATCAACGGTAGGTGCATATGAAAACCATTGGATAAGACTGAAAATTGTAAAGGTTGAAAATGCTTATGCAACACTTGGTGACTATATTGCTCCTAGGCTCAGATGGATTAAATTACACTATGCGTATGATGAGCACGGCGTCTTGCCAAGTGAGCTTCACCGACATGAATTCATGACTCACAGTAAGGTAGACCTGAAGTCCAAGCCGTTAAAGCTCTTTCATGATTATGGTGCACTAGCTGCCAAAGCGCTCTATTTGCAGTTTGATGCCCCTTTGATAGGTGCTCCGATTAAACTGTTATTGGATGTGGGGACAGTTACAGAAATTGAGTACAATCGCTTTAAGTGGCAAATGCTCAAACGCATTGCCAATAAATCAAAGTGGGTGGACATAGACACCGTTGACGATACCAAATCGCTTCACGAAACGGGAGTGGTGACGCTTATAGGGGATGAAAAACATGCCCGCGCAACTCTGTTTGGACTCGAGGGATATTGGCTGAGGCTTGTTCAGACAGAGGCTGGAACTCTACCTGTTTTGCTGAGGGCAATTTACCCTAACAGTGTCAATGTCACACAAAAGGAAACCAAGCAGAGTCAGTATTTTTCACTGAGGCATCATGAATACCACAAGGTGATGAACCTAAGTCATGAAAACCTCGAATCCGTCACAGTATGGGTCAATGAATTCGGTGTGGGACTGGAGGAAATAAAGAAAACAGGTCAGGCGTATAGACAAGAATTTTCAATGGATGGGACACTTGAAGCACTTTGGGTTAAATGGAACGCCTATGAGAGCTTTTCAGAAATGAACTCAAGTACGCGCGGCTATGTCGAAAATGCATTTGCAGGTCAAATTACATTTGGCGATTCAATACATGGATTTTTACCCGATGGCACCGGGGAAAACAATATCAGAGTAGATTATGAAGTCAATCTTGGCATATTCGGAAATGTAGACACTCGTGAAGTTAAGCGATTAGCTCAAACGATTCCCAATGTGAACACTGTTTTTAACCCTGTTCCATTTCAAGGGGGACATGCTCCAGAGTCAAAAACGAGAGCACTCAATCGTATTTCCGAGGCGATTCATCACAGAGGCAGAGCACGGTCTGCTAGAGATTTTGATGCCCTTATTTTAGAGGCGGACTATGACATCAAAGAAGTGCTGACTCTGTCCAATACAGACATCTTTGGAAGGCGGGCGCTCGGTAAAGTAACGAGCATCATCTTGCCAAAATCAGAAGCGTATATGCAAGATTACTTTAGAGCACTAAAAGGGAAAATTCGGAGTCATTTAAAAGATAAGCTCCCATGTACATTAAAATACGATTACAACTACTTCATTATTGAGCCTCTGTTTATCAGCATAGATGTTCAGTTTAAGGGAAAAGTATTGGATGTCTCAGATTATCTTGCCACATACAGTGCTGTTGAAAAAACCATCAATCTCTATTTGGATACCTATGTGGGCAATAAAGACGGAGGGGGATGGCATATAGGAGATTTACCCGATGAACAGTATCTGCTAAGCCAAATTCAATTCATTGACACACTGAAGGAGATCGACCTCTTGGTATTGAATGCCAAAGTACAAGATGGGTATCAGTTAAAAGAAATTTCAATAAAGGCTTTAAATCAATTTCCGCATCTCGTTATTAAAAATGGGAATCATGCGATTTCACTCAAATAGTTACAAGGAGGTACATCTTGATTAAAAACATTAATCTTGATGATCAAAACTTCGACCTGATCGTCGAAAATGCCAGAAAAGCCATACGAAAGTATGCGCCATATTGGACGGATGAAAATGCACATGATCCTGGAATTACCATGATTGAGCTATTTGCGTGGCTAAAGGAAATGCTTCAATACTACATGGATCAGACCACAGAGCCACTTGAATACCAATTTCTCAAATTGTTTGGAATTCAAAGAGATTACGGAAGTCCAGCAGAGGTCATTACAAAGGTGATTCATATTGATGAGGTGGCACATTTGCCCTTTAAAACCCAATTTTCAAAAGGGCGATTTACCTTCGAAACTCAAAGGGATTATACACTGGATCCAGCCAATATTTGTGATGTTCAATTGGATTATGAAGGGCAGATTAAGTCCATATACAATGTTATTGACAATGGATTGACGGTTTATCCATTTGGAGTAAATCCAGTTGTTGGCAGTAGCGTTTATATCGAATTTGATGCGCCGCATGTGATAGACCAGATATATGAACTCTATTTTCATGTTTATGAAGCCTATGAGGTAAAGCGAAATCCTATTGAGCGTGCCCAGATGGAAGGGGGTTTTATCCCGCTTGGCATCATCCAATGCACCTACAAAAGTGAAACAGGAGCATGGGAACCACTTGAAGTTTTGGCAGATGAAACTTTTGGACTTATAAAGAGTGGCCTCGTGACTTATAGGATACCGAGATCTGGAAATCCAGCTACAGATTCATTTCAAATCAGGGCAAAACTCGTTTCGGCAGATTATGACGTGCCACCGCGTGTGATTGATGTCTTCAATCGGATTATCAAGTTAAAACAGACTGAAACAGAGCCGCTGATCTACTTTGACGCCACAGGTTTTCCAAATCAAGTCATCGAGTTGCCTTTTGAAGCGATTTATTACCCAAGTCTTCTTGTTGAAGTCTATGATGGTGAACTTGACGAGTGGCATATGTGGTCGTCGGTGGACACCCTTTATGAAGCGGGAAAAGAAGATTGGTGCTATACGGTTGAATCGGAGATACATAGTTTAAAATTTGGAGATAACAAAAACGGCGCAGTTCCACCTAAGGGATTAAATGCAATCAGGGTCAGTGGACTGGAAAAATCACTGTTAGATCTTGGAAACATAGCAGTGGATGAGCTTACTTCCGAAGCCACTCCCGTGGTTTTAAAGTGCCTAACCAACGCCAAAGGAGGCCGTGGTATCAAGACATTAGAGCAAATGAAGTCCGAACTGTATTGTCAGATGAATCTTGCAAATGTGGCTGTAACTGAAGCTGATTATGAACAAATCCTGAAAAACACCCCAGGATTAATGATTGATAAAACAAAATGTCTGCCACTGTATCGACCGGGACTAGAAGACTATCCTAACCGATTAGCGGACAACGAAGTGTCTGTCTTAGTTGTTCCATATGGACTGGAATCACAAAATAGACTCAATAAGGCATATCGAAAAAATCTAAAGCGTGAAATCGAAAAACATCGCATGATTACCACAGAAGTGCATATCTTAAACCCTGTCTATTATGACATTGAGGTCTACCTAGAACTAAAGTCCTCTCATGATCATACTCTCATGAATGAAAGGGTGAATACGTGCATTCGAACGCTTTATAAGAATGACTTTGGGCAAGATGTTTCCAAAAGCCAATTCTATAAGATTTTATCAGAGGTTCAGGGAATCGAAAAAATCAGCAGTATTCGATTGTCCTGTCTTCAACCTCTTTCTAAATCAAAATGGGGTGATCTTGAGATTCCACCGTATGGAATCGGATACTTGAAGCGTATTGAAATCGTATGGCTAGAAGACTAGTCAAAGAGAGGAGGCGTGGCCTTGAGTACATTTCTCAGAGTTGATTCCACAAGAGAATGGCAAAAGGGTTATTATGAGGGGCTGACCGTTGATTCAAAAGGTGTCTCTTTATCAAAGGGAAGAGGCTTCTATATTGGCGCTATCATAGACACGGAAGAACATGAACACATGTGGTCTCGGATTCAAATTAAAAGGCGGCATCGAGTTGAAACGAAGCTGATTTTCTATACAGTAGCTGTTGAACATCTCATGATACAAGATGGAAGAGAACTGCTTGATTTAAATGAAATTATACAGGGCAGATTGATTCAGCCTTCTGACCTAATTGAAAAACTAAAAATACTAAATCCAAAGAGACACGAAAATTTAAATGATATCTTACTAAACGATCACAAAGGTCGGTACCTCATCTATTGGTTCGAACTGATTTCAGAAGGAGAATCCGACTATATTGAAGGCCTAGAAATTTACTATGCTCCTTATTCATGGATACATTATCTGCCGCAGATTTATGCAGAAAACAAGGATTTTTTAGAACGCTATCTGGCCATCTTTCAAACCGTGTTTGACGATATAGAGGGCATAGTGGACAACATGCCAGAGGTGTATATTCCGAAGAAGACGAAGGCTTCTTTTTTGGAGGTTTTAAATAAATGGCTGCCCATAGACAGTTTTCAGTTTTTTACAGAAGTCCAAAAGAGAAATTTGTTGATTAACTATCATGAGCTCAACCAGAGGAGAGGCACTAAACAAGGCCTCGTACAGCTCATCACGCTGTTTACAGAAAGAAAGCCCTTTATCGTTGAGTTTAAGGATTATAAATATCTGAGTACTCAAAAGCAAATTTATGAACGGCTATACATGAATCATCCGTTTGGGTTTACACTTTTAATCCCATCGGAACTCATTACCAATAAAGCAAGATTTAATGCACTAAATCAAATCATAAGAAACTATATACCGGCACAAGTCACCTACAAAATTGCCCCTATTAATGACTATATGATTTTAGATGACTATGCCTATTTGGGCATCAATTCCTATATTTATCAGCAATCAGATATCAAACTGGATGATACTGCCATGCTTTCCATGGGGATTATCGGCCGTGAATAAGTGAGAAAGGATGATCGACGTGAATAATCATAAAATAATACCCTTTGAACGAAATCGTTATTTTTATGGTAAATTGTTAACTGTTCGGGATTTTGAAATTGAACAGAGGTACTTTAACGATAAGCGGAGGCTTATGAACAGGATTCTTATGGGACCTGGAATTCTAGCAGGGCTAAATGTATTGGCTGTGGATGACAAAACAATTCTAATCGAGCCGGGAGTGGCACTAGACTATCTCGGTAGGGAGATGGTCAGCGATGCCCCTTTTACCAGTAGGCTTTCTGTGATAGATGGGTTTGGTAAGCTACCCGATTATGGTGATGCCTATTTAAATATCACGTATTTTGAAGAACCCAAAGAAGCGGTACATAATATCTCTCAAAGTGACAACGAATACAATCGAGTGTTTGAGGGGTATAAACTCTCACTTGAGGCAGATGCGCCAAGCGTTGAACACTCACTTTTGGATTTGATTGGACTTAAACAGTTTACGCTTATGGATAATAAGCACATTAGAATCTGTTTGAAATTGGATCACGTCGCAAATGCTGAAGAGGGATTTAATGCCTATTTGAGTGTTTATAAGAAACTAGAAGCTGATCCTGTGAAAATCAATATTTCTTTAACTTCTGAATATATAAACTATGGTCAGCCAATGGTCCTTGCTTTTGATGAATCAATTCTAAGGCGTGATGCCACCTATCAACTATCGTGGCACTTTGATGTGAGCCGTGTCGAACCACAGGATGATCTGATTCAACTCAGTGGGTTTTCACTCCTCTCTGAGAGTCTGAAAGTGGATTATTTGGATATTTCACTAAAGCATCCAGTTCAAATCAGTTCACTTTCAAAAATTGAACAAATTGAACACAAGTACAGAGCACTTTCGCTGGACGAACTCATGGCGGCTTCGGCAAACGACTATATTTGTCTGGCGAAACTCAAGGTTTTAAAGACAGAGCATACTTATGTAATCGAATCGGTTGTCAATGATCCTCTTAATCAGCTACTGGGCAACTTTCAGCTCTCGAAGATCAGAAAATTAGAGGCGTTTCAAAAATCGAGGAATATTGAAAATACACCTAATTTACCCACAGAAGATAAGCCTGAAATTGTTAGCAAAACAGGGATTCCAGATATGAGCACTTCCACTGGAAAATTTACGTTTCTCTTTGAAGATAAAGTGGAAAACAAAGAAAAGTTCTTTTCTGAGGAAATTGAACATGGGCTTGGCATGGGAGATGTCTTCATACAGGTGGCTATAGATTCAGAGACAAGTGATGGTGACGCCGCATTTGGCTATCAAAATCAAATGGTCTTTGGCGATTATGAAATATTTGAAAAGAGTAACTATGAGCCAGTTGTTCCAGTGGTCAAATCAGCTGTTATCAACTATAAGAACAAGGGAACTTTTATCTTGGGAATACAGTTTCATGAGAGCTATGCCAGAAGTGAACTCTTAATTAAATGGTCTGCCACTAAAATCAACAAACATTATGAGCCAATGATTGACTCGAAGAATCAGTTGACGATAGTTCCGGCCATGTCCAAGGTTAAGATTAGAAGCAAAATCAGTTACAATGTCTTCAAAGATGGTGAACCTGTTCCATGTAAATGGCATGTGAAGGAATCCGATGGTGGTGAGATAGATGCAAATGGCGTCTATATGAGTCCAAGTGTGGAAGGTGTCTATGAGATTATCGCAGAAGTCGCTGATTACCATGAAACGCTGTCTGCGTTTGTAGTGGTAGAAAACGAAGAGGCGTAGAAATCACATCTAGAATTGTTCTGTGAGAAATGATTTCTTTGAAATCTTAAGTCTGATGGGAAGTAGGTGTACGAAGAATATGGTGATACATGCAGACGAACAAGTTCAAAGTGGTAAAGCGGAAAAAAGCAATCAAACGGGAATTCCAGATTCGTTGAAAAAGAAGGTTGAAGAGGCCTCTGGTTTTTCTCTTAGCGATGTCAAGGTGCATTATAACTCTGACGAACCAAAAAAAATCAAAGCACTTGCATATACACAGGGCAGTGAAGTCCACATTGCACCTGGTCAAGAAAAGCATTTAGAACATGAGCTTCAACATGTGATACAACAAAAGGAAGGCAGGGTAAAGCCAACGGGCTTTGTCAATGGGATGCAGATCAATGATAATCCAAGCCTTGAAGCAGAGGCAAGTGTGCCAATACAGAGAGCTACTGACAAAAACATGAAACCAAAGGATATTTTACTTGGCAGTGAAGCACCTGTTCAAATGATGGAGGAAGAAAAAGAGAGTGTCTTTGATGTTGAAAAGATAAAGACCAATATCAGTGAATTGATTCAAACTATAAATAAAAGCCCAAATTCAAAGGGATGGCCTTCGAAAGTTCCCGATGAGCCGGTACTTAAAGAGTATGCCATCAGGATTCAGGAACTCCTTGAAGACATCCGGCAAGTAGACCTTAGATTTTTAGCGGCAACGGCGATTTCTTATGAAGAGGATACGCGTAAGGCACCTGAAACAACTGAAAATGCTCTCACAGAAAAAGAAAGAGCCCTGTTTAAAATTCCTGTAAAGGCAAATGAAACCGAGAAGGATGCAAAGATAAGAGATGAAAAAGAGAAAAAGTTAATGGAAGAGCAACAAAGAAGCAAGGGTATTTTATTGGAGAAGCTCCAGTACTTAAAAGAAATAAGAAATAGAGTAGGACAGAGATTTGAGATAAATAAGAATAAATATAATTTAGCCAAGTCAAACCTTGGACGTGCGCGAAAAGAAAAAGTTATCAAAAGTTTGACAAAGACAATGAATCAGTCTGAAATGGAATATAAGTTGTCAGAAAAGTATCTACAAGATCTTAATGAGCAAATAGAATTAATAGAAAATACTTTAAAAAATGCGGGTAGTAAAGGGTACATATTTAACCAAAATAGGTTGTTGACTAAGATAGATGGTAAGATTAAGCTCTATATGGCAATTGTTGCGCCCAGTGAGACTAGAAAAGACATCATAACGGAAGGAGATGGACTTAAGACCAGTGGACAAATGCATCAATGGGGTATTTCCACGCCAGTGCGTGCTTTTTCATGGTTGACGAAATACTTAATGGATAAATCGGCGTTGTCTAATACGGCACCACTTATCCGAACTTTATCGGCAAACCCAGAGGCCATAAATGAACTGCAAGAGAGGTCTGTGAGTGAATCCTTTAAGCAGGGGGATACTACAGAGCCTCAAAATGAAGATTTTAAAGTTCCCGATCAATATGGTATGGCTCCAGAATCAGATGCCTTCAAAAATCTAATCGCTTCAAAGCCAGAACTTGAATCATTTGCACTTACAGAAGTCATGCCATCGGATTTGCAAGAGGGGTTGGGAGGCAAAAAAAGTTATGATGATTTTAAAAAGGTCATTGGATTTTCAAGAAGGAAAGGGCCAGAAGTGGATGGAAGTAAAGAAGAGAAGGCAACGGAGGTTCACTTTTTAGATAAGGAACATACAGCTTTTCATGAAATAAGTAACAATAAAGCGCCAAGTTTGTATTCGCCAAATTCAGCAGCAGAAAATGCAAAAAAATACAATGCGATGATGGATCGATTTATTCATTATTTTGGTAAGGATGCCTATGTAAAAAATGCTGAAAAAAAGGGCATCGTGACGGTTGGTTCTGATAGTGTTGAAAAAGTAAGGACGGAGCTTAAAGAACTGCTTGAAGCCAATCATTGTTTACTCCCTGCTTCAACGGATATTTACGGTAATAGCACCTCCGCTAAGGAGAGCGAACAAAAATTTGCGCTTAAACAAATAGGAACTGCGGATGGTGCTCTCACTAGTTTGATTAATCTGACCGAATTGAGATTTAGTACCTTGATCAATCGTGAGAACTCTAAAAAAAGGAATAAAGTTATTGAAACTTTAAAGGACTCTATAGGGTTAAAACTGGAAGTGGAGTTGTTGGCTGATGCCCTAAAAAAAGAGGGGAAGAAATTTTCAACTAAAGATTTGTTCAATACAAATGAAAATGTTCTAAATTATTTTGATGCTTTGAAAAAACTTGATAAAACGGAACCTGAAACTAAGTTAAGGGTGACTGCCTTTTGTTTTAAAATGCTCAGAACAATTATGGACAATATTCAAAGCACCTCACCTCAAATCACTTTAAATCCTGAATACGATCAGACAGAAGAGATGCTGTTTAGCAAGAGAGAAAATGGAGATTATTATGATGTCTTGAATCGAAAAGATCATAAAATTATTCCTGCGCGAGAAGACGACCCAGAATCAAAACCAATGCGCGTCCCCTATGACAAACTCACTAGTAAAGGCCGGTTTAAGCCCACCGGAGACAAGACGAAAAAGGGAGAAATTCCATTTGTTGGAGGTGCTTCTGGTACGACTAGAGATATGACTAGAGATCTCATGGAACGGAGCGTTGGGGATGCAAATCAGAAGAACAAGTGGCTTAAGAGCGATAAGGATTTTTGGAATTTTCAACTTATGAATGCCGCTTTTATGATTACTTATGACTATCATAGTTTTGTTGAAGTTTTTTTTAGAGCGGCCACAACAAGGCTTGAGTACAATCCAAATGATAAAATTGCCCAAAGTGTATATAAATATTTGAAGCTCATTGCCAATAATACTATAAAAGACGCTAAAAACGAAAAAATCATAGAATCAATAAAAAAAATAATTGAGAGAGGTATAAAGTAGTTAGAAAATATTTGATAGTTGCAACTTTTTAAGTTGTTGTTGTGAGATTGCAAACAGACCTTCGAAAAACATTCTTTTGCTGACAAATTTATTTAGATGAAGGCACTCTAGCAGAATAAGTCCCCTCTGATAATTGGTGAAATAGCCCTGATACGCTCCCAATCGCCTGAGGGGATTTTGCATGCATGAATTTATGAAAAAAAAGAATCGCGTAAACAATTACAAAAAATGTATTGACAAAGGGAAAGGAAAATAATATTCTGAAAGTGACCTAGAGGTCACATTTGAAAAATCGTGTTAGGAGACTCAGATGCCAAAGCCTACGTTTCTAAATCTTGCAGAAGAAAAAAAGCAGAGAATAATGGATGCAGCAATTAATGAATTTGTAACTTATACCTTTCGTGATGCCAGTATTAATAGAATTATTGCTGAAGTAGGCATCGCAAAGGGAAGTTTCTATCAATATTTTGAAAACAAAAAAGATTTATATAAATACGTTTTGTCTGTTTCAGCAACAATGAAATTAGAATATCTTACTTTAGAAATGGCTGAATCAGCAGATAAGGATTTTTTTAAGGTTATGAAAGGACTTTATCTGGTTGGGGTGAATTTTGCAAAAGAACATCCAAATTTATCAAAAATAGGCAAAGACATACAGAGTGAGAGTGATAGTAAGTTCAAAGAGGAAGTTCTAGGTGAAAGTATTGACATGAGCAATATTTTTATAGAGGAACTATTGAAAAAAGGGATTCGAGAAGGCGACATTGATCCTAACATTGATGTAAAATTGATTGCACATTTGATTACATCATTTAGTATTTCTCTAAATGAATATTATTTATCAAAGTGCGAGGACGAACAAGATGTAATGATATTAATTGATACATTGTTAGCTTTCATAAGAGATGGCATCGGGATTAAAAGGAGTGATACTTAATGTTAAAAGTAAAATCGTTATACCATTCTTATTCAAATGACGAGCATTATGCAGTTCAAAATATGACATTTGAGGTTGAAGAAGGTGAAATCTTTGGTTTTTTAGGACCAAGCGGTGCTGGAAAATCTACAACGCAAAGTATTTTATTCGGGTTATTGGAGCTTCAAAGAGGTGAAGTGAGTATAGATGGCGTAAATGTCAAAAAATTGAGCAATAACTTTTTCAATATGATAGGCGTTTCATTTGAGGCGCCAAATGTGTATAAAAATCTCACTGCAATAGAAAACTTGAGATTTTATAGTAAGATGTTCAATGTGCCAACTGAAGATCCCGAGGTACTTTTAAAAGAAGTAGGTCTTGAGAATGATATGAATAAAAAAGCATCCAAATATTCGAAGGGCATGTTGCAACGTTTGGTTTTTGCAAGATCAATGATTAATAACCCCAAGATATGGTTCTTAGACGAACCCACATCGGGGCTCGATCCAGAAACAGCCAGTAAGATTAAAGCAATTATTAAAAAAAAGAAGGAGCAGGGGACAACCATATTCTTAACGACTCACAACATGAATATTGCAGACGAGCTCTGTGACAGAGTGGCCTTTGTAAATGATGGTAAAATCATATTGATAGATTCACCGCAAAAATTGAAACTTGAGTATGGACAGCGTTCGGTAAAAGTTGACTTTAAAGAAGATGGAAAGTTAAAAACAGAGCACATTTCTCTAACGGACCGGGAAGGGCAAATAAAACTACAAAATTTAGTAGAAACAGGAAATATCATCACCATACACTCTCAAGAGGCAACGCTAGAAGAAATATTTATCAGTGTTGTAGGCAGGGGGTTGATTTAGATGAGGATGAGATACATAGGCCTTTTGATGAAGGATATCCTTTATGCATATAGAAATTTTTGTTTTCATATTGTCATATTATTGTCACTTATATTTGTTGTTTTGATAAATTTCGTAATTGCTGAAGATTTGTCTATAAAACCGCCTGTTTATTATTACATATCATACACTGGTGCCTATGAGAGTGCACTTAATACAACTGTTGAAGCCATGAAATCAGATCATAATAATGTCTTGGAAGTGGCTTCAATACAAGAAATCGAAGCACATATGAATCAAGAAATTAACTGCATTGGACTCGTGATTACAGGTGAAGATAATCGTGCAGACGTAGAATTCTTGCTGCACGGCTATGAAAATAATCAAGTTCAAAATACCTTGATTTTAGCTATGAAAGACGAAATCACACGTTCAATCAAAGGTGAGGTTGAAGTTAAAACTGAATTGGTCAATCCGAACACAATAAAAAACAGCATACCTGCAAATAAAAGCATGTTGCCGCTCTTCTTGGTGATGGAATCTACGATGTTGGGATTTATACTAATAGCCGCATTGATATTTATTGAGAAATCAGAAGGCACTATAAAATCATTTGCCGTTACGCCTGGAAGATTGTCAGAATACTTGATCTCAAAGGTGGCCGTTATGACCTTTTTAGGGATTATTGGCGGTTTTATAATGACCGTCTTAGTGATGGGACTTAGCGTAAATTACTTATGGCTTGGGATTTTAATTTTACTAGGAAGTCTATTTTCAGCAATATTGGGATTGATTGTAGCCAGTTTTTTTAAGACGCTCTCAGAGTCAATGATTTGGATTTTGATTGTGAATTTGTTGCTGGGATTACCATTAACTTCGTATTTAATTCCAAGTTACACGCCACTCTATATTCGAGTCTTGCCAACTTATTACCTCCTCTTTTCAGTTAAAGAAGTGTTATTCCCAACAGGTAATAGCATGATTTTGATTAAAACGATGATTTTGTTTATGGTGATCTCAACTGTAATGTATTTCCTGTCGATATTCACATTCAAAAGAAATTTAGAAAGAAGTTAGGAGTGGTAATATGAATAGGATTATCTCTATTTTTCAAAGAGACTTCAAAAGCAGTCTTAGAGAGTACATTTTATTATACATGATGCTAGGGCCATTATTATTGGCGGTTGGATTTTCACTAATTATTCCAAGTACAGAGTCTGCTTCACTTCAATTTGCATTGGAATCCAATCTAGATCAGCCAATAATAGATGAATTCAATAAATATGGTAATGTTTTTTTGTTTGAAACCAGAGATGAAATCAAAAATCGTGTAAATGAAATAGATGATATTGCAGGTATTGCAAGAGATGAAGAAGGTAACCTTTATGTTATTTTAGAAGGTAATGAGACGCATGATACCGAGGTTGTCCCTCAAAAAATTATTAGAGAGCTTGAAGGGGTAAATGATGCAAATATAGGTTATAAGATTAGAAATGTAGGCATAACCAAATCGCCTATAAGTATTATTGGCAGTGCTGCATTGATGATTACGGCAATTATATTAGGTGGAATTATCATTGGGTTCAATATTATAGAAGAAAAAGAATCCGGGACGATACGAGCTTTAAACGTAACCACTATGAATAAGTTCGAGTTTATCATTGGCAAGAGTTTACTGGGATTTGTGCTTCCAGTTGCTCAAGTTTTCATCATTTTATGGCTTCTAAAGATTTCAAATGTCAATCATTTAATGGTGCTTGTCATTGTTTTAGCAGGTACAGTGACTTCCTCAGTACTGGGCTTTTTAATCGGAGTGATTAGCGACAATCAGATAGCAGGTGTTATGAATATGAAACTAATATATCTAGCAACCGCAGCTTCAATTGTCGGCGCAATGATACTGCCAAAAGAAAGTCAGATTTTCTTGTATCTGCTGCCTACCTACTGGATTTTTGTAGGCTTTAGAGACATTGTTTCAAATACGGCAACATGGCATCATATTTTTGTAAATCTCAGTTGGATACTTGGAATGACATTTGTTTTGTTCATGGTGATAAGAAAGAGAATCATTCGTGGCCTAACTTAGGAACTGTGCAGAGAATAACTTTATTGAAAGGAGGTGAGAAGACAATGGCATTAAAATGGTGGTTAATTATAATTGCCTTATTGATTGTAGCAGTTCCAATTAAATTGATTATTTACAAAAAATTGATGTCAAAGAAAAATCATGATTCAAATTCTGATTAAGTTGTAAAACACAATCCATACGATAATTTACCTTTTATTTTTGTGTGGATTTTTTCGAACCACCTCATCCATAATTTAACTCATTTTACTTAAAAAGTATTTGAAAATCAAATACTTTATTGAACAAGATAATGGAGAAATAAGATGAAGAAATTGATGACAAGTAATGAAGCCGTTGCACGGGGGGCAATAGAAAGTGGTGTGAGCTTTGTAAGCGGTTACCCGGGGACGCCTTGTACAGAAATTGTAACGATTTTACAGAATGAAAAATCAATAAACTGTGAGTGGTCTACAAATGAAAAAGTTGCACTGGAAGTCGCAATAGGCACTTCCCTTGCAGGGTATAGAACGCTTGTTGTAATGAAGACGCTGGGACTCAATGTTGCGGCAGATGCTTTTACACAATTGGCAGGTACACCGTTAAATGGAGGTATTGTAATTGTTGTGGCGGATGATGTTGGAAGGATTGCCGGAGATGACTATCAGGACTGTAGAAGCTATGGAATCATGTCCAATGTTCCAGTTGTTGAACCATCAGATAGCCAAGAAGCTAAAGCGTTTGTTGCTGAGGCCTTTCAAATGAGTGAATCCTATATGACACCTGTAATCCTTAGGTTAAACTCAGTTTTATGTAAATCCAAAACAATGGTTTCATTTGATGACTTTATCCCTGAAAAGAATTATAGACTAATCAAAGAGAAGAGCTATCAAAAGACGATTGGCAGTATCGTAAAATTTGGATTTAAGGACTGTTATTCAGAAAATTTAAGGGCATATTGGCATGATTTCAGTCATGAATGGCAGAATGTTAACCAATTCGCAGATGAAACAAAACTGAATAAAGTTGAAGAGGGAAGTCGGGACATAGGCATTATTGCAACTGGGGTTGCCTATTATTATGCAAAAGAGGTCTTGCCGGGAGCGTCTTTCTTGAAGTTGGGAATGGTTTACCCTTTACCAAAAAAGCAAATTGAACAATTTATAAAAGCACATGAAATTGTCTATATGCTAGAAGATGGACAGCCGCTTATTGAAAAAGAAATAAAGAGTATGGGATTGAAAATTATAGGCGAATCTCTATTTCCCAGATTTCCAGAAATGCTGCACTTCACTCCTGATATCATAGAAAATAAAATTTTGAAGAAGGAATCGACACTTCATAAAACGGAAGTTCCAATGAGGTTGCCAATCAATTGCAATGGCTGCCCTCATCATATTGTAAATGATATCGTAAAGAGACATTCAATCTACTCGGCTTCTGGTATTGGATGCGGAGGATTAGGCGCTCTTCCCCATGTTGGGATTATTGATGTCATAAAGTGCATGGGGTCATCATTTGGAATTGCACATGGTTACAATAAGGCCAATGGTTTTAAAGAGAAAGACAAAAAAATGCTGGCAATTATGGGAGATGGTGAATTTTGGCATACGGGAATCAACAACCTCATCAATATGATTCACAATGAGAGTACCACAACAGTAGTGATAGAGGATAATATGACGATTGCCATGACAGGAGGGCAGCCTACTCTGTCTATGAAAAACTCAGAGGGCAACTTTGCAATTGAAACAGTTTGTAAAGCCCTTGGTGTTAAAAATGTACAAGTTATTGAATCTAAGCATGTTGAGAAACTTGAAAAAGCCATCTTGGATGCAATGGATGAGAACATCCTCTCAGTTATTATTTCGCGACATCCTTGTGTCATTTTTAATCAAAGCAAGAGAATGGAGGCGCTAAAATGATATCTCAATTAGATATTATAGTCTGTGGTATTGGTGGGCAGGGCATCGTGTTGGCAAACGAGATCATATCTACTGTATTTATGGATGCAGGATATGACCTAAAGTCAACTGATATTATTGGAATTGGCCAAAGAGGTGGTTCTGTTATCTCTCATATCAGAATCGGAAAAAATGTTTTATCCCCTTTGATTAAATTAAAGTCTGCTGACATTGTCATTGCATTTGAAAAATATGAGGCAGTGAGAGCTTCTGGCTATCTCAAAGAGGCAGGGCTACTCATAACGGATAAACGTGCAATAACGCCTAATTCTGTGGAAATGGCTTTAGATCAGGCTGTTGAGATCGAAAGTCTTTTTAGTGAACTGGCAGTCAAAAAGGCAATAGTAGATACACAGACTTTATTAAAACTGCATTCGCTAGATTCAAAATATGTCAATAGCTGCATCGTCGGCGCACTTTCAAAACACATTGAAATTGAAGAAAACTGTTGGTTAAGGGCAATGAAGAAAGTTGTACCTGCAAAGAGCTATGAAAAAAATAGGATAGCTTTTTTCGAAGGTAGAACGTGTACTGTTTGAGAGGTGAAGGAATAGACAATGGACTTAAATAATAAAACCGTGGTCGTAACTGGTGGCAGTAGAGGCATTGGGAAAGGGATTGCACTTAAAATGGCAGAAGCTGGTGCAGATGTTGCAATTTTATATAAGAGCAATCATGAATATGCCGAGGAAACCGTAAATGACATTCAAAAGATGGGCAGAAAAGCAATTAAGTTTTCGGTTGACGTGAGCAATAAGGATGAAGTCAATCAAGTCATGGATGAAGTTATCGCATCCTTTGGCAAAGTGGACATATTTGTGAACAATGCAGGCATAACAAGAGACAGTATGCTGAAAAAAATGACATTTGATGATTGGCAAGAAGTGATTAATAAAAATCTAAACAGTGTATTTTACTGCTGTAAAGCTATATTAAAGCACATGAAAGCAAATGGCTCAGGCAAGATTATCAACATTACATCCCTAAGTGCATCTGTTGGAAATATTGGGCAAACGAATTATTGTGCAGCAAAGGCAGGGCTTGTGGGCTTTACCAAAAGTCTTGCTGCTGAAGTTGGGAAATATGGTATTGTTGTGAATGCAATTGCACCGGGAGCCATTCAAACGGACATGCTAAGTCATACACCAGAACATGTTTTAGAGAAGATGAAAAATAGAATACCGCTGAGTAGGCTTGGAACGCCTAACGATATTGGAAACATGGCCGTGTTCTTGGCGAGTGATGATTCTAACTATATTTGCGGGCAGACACTCACAGTTGATGGTGGATTAGGGATATCAATACTATAATGAGGGGGAATTAATATGAGAAATGCAGTGATTTGTGGTACGGGCTCCTATGTACCAAATGAAGTTTTGACAAACTCAGATTTAGAGAAATCGGCACCCACAAATAAAGAATGGGTGGAAAATGTTTTAGGTATTTATGAGCGCAGGCGGATTTCAAATGGAGAAGTAACATCTGATTTGGCAGCAAAGGCTGCAGAAAAGGCTTTGGAAATGGCCAGTATGAATGCGGAAGAGATTGATTTAATCCTAGTCGCAACGGTAACACCTGACCGGATGGTACCATCGGTATCAACTATTATTCAGAGAAAAATTGGCGCAAAAAATGCGGCGGCTTACGATATAAATGCAGCCTGTGCCGGATTTGTATTTGCTTTTATTACTGCTGAACAGTTCATCAAAACAGGCTACTTTAACAAAGTGCTTGTCATAGGGGCAGATTCAATGTCTACAATGTTGGACTATAGGGACAGGGGCTGTGTGTTTTTCGGTGATGGTGCAGGCGCAATTGTCCTAAAGAACTCTGAGACGAGAAGAGGCATAATAAGCACCTATTTTGCTTCAGATGGTGAAAGTAAAGACCATGTGACCTTGTTTGCAGGAAATGCAGAACACCCCATTTCATATGATTTAATAGACCGCAGGAAGCACTATGTAAGGATGCAAGGAAAAGAGGTCGGTTTAACAGCCAGACGAATTATCCCTTATGCAATTAATAAAGTGCTTGAAAAAGCTCAGATGAGCCCGCACGAAATTGATTACTTAATTCCACATCAACCGAATATAACACTTCTAAAAACCTGTGCAAAAGAAGTGAACATACCAGAAGAAAAGGTAATTATCACTCTGGATAAATATGCAAATGCGTCGAGTGCCAATATCCCGCTAGCACTGGATCATATTAACCGAAAAGATGGATTGAAAGATGGCGATATGCTTGCATTTGTAACAATTGGAGCAGGATGGTCCTGGGGATCTGCAATTTTAGAATGGGGTGTCTAAAGATGCTGAGAGACAAGAAGACAATTGTGTCAATGAGAAAATGCGAGACTTATGACAGCCCCGTTTTAGAGATATTAATTCAAAGTATGCTGGATGATATTTGTAACACAAAAGAACTTTTTACCAAGGGTAAAAAAATACTTATAAAGCCTAACTTGGTTTCGCCAGTTGCGCCTGAAAAGGCTGCTACAACCCATCCAGCAATGGTTGAAGCAGTTGTAAAAATCCTTTTAGCACACGGCGTTGAAGAAATCTGGATTGGCGATTCAGGCATACATGGTACTGATAAAATTTTCAAGGTTTGCGGCATGACGAGGATTGCAGAGGAACACGGTTGTAAAATCTGTGACTTTGATAACTACGAGATAGATAGAATTCAAAACCCATCCAACGTTATCTTAAAAAAGATCCCAATGAGTAAGTACATCAGCGAATGTGATCTGGTTATCAATATGCCTAAAACCAAGATACACCATGCTGTTCTCTACACTGGGGCGATTAAAAATTTATATGGAACCATTGTCGGCAAAAATAAAATGAAATTACATGCAAATTTAGGGACGAAAGACAATTTTGAAAACGCATTGCTAGATTTATACAGCAATATAAATCCAGAAATTACAATTATGGATGGCATCGTCGGAATGGAGGGAAATGGACCGGCAAATGGCAAACCCATCAAGTCGAATATGATATTGGCAAGTACAAATGGCCTTGCTTTAGATATTGTTGCAATGCGGCAAATTGGAATTAAGGTTAAGGAAGTCGGCTATATAGAAAAGGGAATCGAACGGGGCATTGGGCCAAAAGAAACTGATATTAAAGTGGTTGGAGACACCGTTGAAAAGGTCAAATATGACAAGCCATCGGGGTTCTTAATCAAGTTTAATGGATGGGCAGAACAGGTAACGCCGCTAATTTATAAGTTTTTTAAACCCATTCCCGTATTTGACAACAATAAATGCGTTAAATGCGGTATATGTGCAGAAATTTGTCCAGCAAATGCAATTGTGCTCCCCGATATTCCAAAAGTAGATCGAGTAACTTGTATCAGTTGTTTTTGCTGTCAGGAAGCGTGTTTCTCAGATGCAATTACAAGAAGCGATTCTAAAAAGAAAGGGATGTAGAGATGCGGTTAAAAAATAAAACGGCTCTTATAACTGGTGGAAGTCGGGGGATTGGGAGAGATATCGCCATTAAATTTGCTGAAGAAGGGGCAGATATTATATTCCTATATAAAAGCGATGAAAAGTCTGCCCAAGAGCTGACGTCAACAATCGAGTCGCTTGGCAGAAGTGTCTTATCATTTAAGGTGGATGTATCCAATTATGAGGAGGTTTTGAAGATAAGAAATGTCGTTGAACCTACTTTTAGCAAAATAGATATTCTGATCAACAACGCCGGTATTTTAAGGGATAGTCTTTTTATGAAAATGGATGACTCTGATTGGCATTCTGTGATTGATGTAAATCTGACGGGTGTGTTTAATTGTACAAAAGTTTTTTTAGATTTACTTTATAAGGATAATCAAGGTGTTATCGTCAATATAGCCTCTATTGCAGGTGTTTATGGAAATGTTGGACAGACAAATTACAGTGCCTCAAAAGCAGGCATTATTGGTTTTACAAAATCTCTGGCAAAAGAAGTAGCACGCTATAAAGTGAGAGTCAATTGCATTGCGCCGGGTTTTATTGAAACCGGTATTTGGGATCAACTTCCACCTAAAGTCTATGAAGCGGCACTAAAAAAAACGGCTTTAAGGAAAATGGGATTACCTGAGCATGTTTCCAAGACAGTTGTATTCTTGGCAAGTGAAGAATCAAGTTACATGACTGGCCAAGTTATAGAAGTCGATGGTGGCATTGGGTTATCCGTGATTTGATTCAGAAAGGAGGTGTCATTTGAAGATCGATCATATTGGAATTGCCTGTGAAGATGCGACACAATTTTTAGAGCTGTACTGCCAAATGATGAATGGCGAGCAAGAACAGAAGACAAAATATGAAGAAATGGGATTGAACTCTACATTTATTAAGTTCAAAGATATGAGAATTGAACTTTTAGAGCCATTTAAAGAAAATAGTGTCGTCAGTAAATTCTTGGGCAAAAGGGGAAATGGATTGCATCATATCTCCTTTAAGGTAGATGATTTAGAAGATTTTTATGAAAAAAATAATAAAACTGGGCGTGAATTCTTGCATGAAATCAGAACCATTCAAGAAACAGACAAAGTGAAAAAATATACTTTTCTCAGTTTAATTTTATCTTGCAACATCATGATTGAGGTCTTTGAAGAAAGTATTGAAAATGAAGGGAATGTGTATGAATAATCGCGTGATAGCAGTAATTGGGACTGGACTAATGGGCAAGGGAATTTGCCATCTCTTTGCACAAAATGACTATACTGTCTACCTGTATGGCAGGTCTTTAGATCATAGGGAAAAAATGAAGGCATATCTAGAACATGAAGTCAAAAAAAATAGGATAACAGAAGCTATATCAATAAAAATACAGGAAAACATAAATTTTTTGAGGCTCGATACAGACCTTGAACAACTGAATCATGTAAGCCTTGTCATAGAAACAATTAAAGAAGATCAAGTTCTAAAGCAAAATTTGTTAAAGCAAATAGATGGGCATATTTCCGAGGATTGCCTAGTTGCATCTAATACTTCTACGTATTCTATTACACAACTGGGAACGGCACTAAAAAAGCCGGAATCATTTTTGGGAATGCACTTTATGTCTCCAGTGCCCTTGATGAATGCTGTGGAAGTTATAAGGGGTTACAGAACCTCCAACAGGGCAATTGAGCAAGCGATCGACATTGTAAAGTCTGTTCAAAAGGAATCCTTTCTTGTAAAAGATACCCCTGGATTTGTTATCAATCGCTTACTAGTTCCCTTTTTTAATGAAGCCTCCATGATGATTAGTGAGGGGTTGGTGTCATCTCCTGAAATGTTAGATGAAATCATGAAAAAGGCAATGAACATAAAGAATGGCCCTTTGGAATTAGCGGATTTGATAGGACTGGATTCTATTTACTATAGTATGGAGAGCCTCTATGAAAATTTTCACGATTCAAAATATAGGCCATGTTGTCACTTGAGAAACATGGTGAATGCAGGGTACTTAGGGTGTAAGACTGGAAAAGGTTTTTATGATTACGAGATGGAGGAAAAGCAATGAATTATTCATCAGTGGGAATACAAGGCATTGGATATAGTGTACCAGATAGAATCATAACCAATAAGGACATAGAAAATCTCATAGGGCTTGAAGAGGAACAAGTCTCGTTTTATACAGGGGTAACAGAAAGAAGATGGGCCAATGAAGATGAAGCGTTTTCTGATTTTGCAATTAAAGCAGCCCAAGCAGCAATAGAGGACTCAGGGGTTTCATCTGAAGAAATCAACTTACTTATTGTTGCAACTGGATCAGGGGACTTTTTTTCACCTGCTACAGGGTGTTTAATTCAGCATGAACTTGGGCTGAAAAATGCACTTGTACTCAATCTCAATCAGGCATGTGCAGCCCCTAATTATGCACTAGCCACAGCTATCAGATACATGTTAGATGGAACTTATGATAAAGCGCTTGTGGTGACTGGGGATTGTACGTCGAGAATGTTAAGTGCTGAGGAGAATCTTTTTATGGGATTTATAGGGGATGGTGCTAGTGCTGTTGTCCTCGGAAAGTTAAAGCCAGGTTATAGCGGCTTTTTATCTGAGCATTTTGACTCAGATGGGAAATTCTTTTATGGCTCTGGGTTGTTTAGCAGAGGCTCTAGAGTGCCTAGAGAGGAACTCGGAGAAGGTAAAGATTATTTTGTGACAAGAAGCGAGATTGTTGGTGTTTTGTTGCCTAGAGTGATTATGTGGTTTACAGAATCTCTAGATGCATGTCTTAGGAAAGCAGAACTGCAAAGGGCGGACGTCAATTTTTATTCACCTCATCCAGCAGCATTATCACAATTGGAAGCACAATTGGATGCCATTGGAGAAAGTTTAGAAAAAACACATATTGTCACAGATATGTATGGGCACAGTGGTGCGGGATCGGCGTTTATTATCTTAAAAGAGGCTCTTAATAATAACAAGATTAAACCAGGAGACTACGTTTTTCAATTTGGAAATGCAGCCGGTTTCCAATGGGCAGGCATGTTATTGAGATGGTGTGATAAAAGCGAATTCATTTAGGAGGGGAAAGATGGCGGAAAATTTGAAAACTTATGAAGATGGTGAACTGTTATGGGATGTAATACAGCAAATGGTGGAGATGATGAATGAAGAAAGTGTCAGAAAAGAACACATCAATCATGATGTTCATTTGAGTGTTGGCTATAAAATGGCAGATATCAATTTCGATCATACAATCGAGATTAAAGATGGGTATCTCCATGTCAACTTGGGATTAAAAGAAGAGAATCATGTTGTTATTGATATCTCTAGTCAAGATTTTCACGATCTAAACATAGGGACATTGAATCCGACTAAAGCGTTGGTTCAAAAGAGACTTAGATTTCTGAAGGGCAATATCAAGCAGGTTTTACTCGCTGGAAACATGCCCACGATGTTTTATTATCAAGAAGTATGTAAATTAAAAAATATAATTTAGAGGTGAATCTATGATAGCGAATATAGCAGAGAACGGAAGTTATGGTGTTGGCATTAGAGGAATGGGAACATTTTTGCCCGAAAAAATTTTGACAAATCATGAATTATCAAAGCAGATACCGACAACGGATGAGTGGATTAGAAATAAAATTGGGGTTGGAGAAAGGCGAATTGCCGATGATGGAGAGACACTTTCCAACATGGCGACAATAGCAGGTCGAAGGGCAATAGAGAATGCGGGGCTAAAGCCAGAAGAAATTGATTTAATCATATTGGCTAGAGTTGACCCTGACCATATTGATCCTTCAACTTCCTTTAAGGTTCAAGATAATTTAGGCGCTGTTAATGCAGGCGCGTTTGATGCTGTTATTGGAGGCTGTCCAGGGAGTGTATACGCATTGTCAATTGGGGCAAGTTTTGTGGCAAGTGGAAGTTGTAAAAATGTCTTGGTTATTGGCGGGGATATTATCAGTCGCAATTTGATTAACTGGAATGATCGTGAAACCTGCTGTTTTTTTGGCGATGGTGCTGGGGCAGCTGTGTTGAGTCGTCTTCCTAAAGGACAGGGCATACAATCCTATCTGATGAAAGTTGATGGGTCGAGATACAATGCATGCATTATTCCAGCAGGTGGTCTGAAAATGCCAATAGATAGTGAGAACGTAAGTGATGTAAAGAAAAGATATCTCAATATGGACAATAAAGGGGTATGGAATTTCGCAACCACTGTTTTACCGGAGAGCATTATCCAAGTGGCGGAAAAGAGTGGTGTACAGGTAAAAGATATAGACATGATTATTTCCCATCAGGCCAATATCAATATCATAAGAACATCTCTCGAAAAAGTTGGATTGAGTATGGATAAAACGCACACAACTATTGAAAAATACGGAAACACAGGAGGTGCGTCGACGTTGATTACATTGGCAGAAGCGGTTGCTGAAAAAAAAGTAAAAAAAGGCGACAAAGTGGTAATGGTCTCGTTTGGGGCTGGGCTAGCTTGGTCTGGATTGCTGCTCGAATGGCATGAACAGTCAGATTTTAATTAAGGAGGAAAGCGAGTGGGAAAATATTCAGGCATAGGCATATCGGGGAGCGGGTCATACGCCCCTCGAAAAGCAGTATATACTGAGCAAGTAAAGGCGCAATTTGATTTTACAGATGAGTACCTAAAAAAAATAGGAATTAATAAAGTTCATATAGCGGATGAAACAGAGTACCCTACGGATATGGCGATTCTTGCATCCAAAGAAGCGATTAAAGATGCTGGAATACGACCTGAAGATATCAACATTATTATCTATTCTTACGGCGGATTTCCAGAGTACTTTATGTGGGCGGAATATGCAAAGATTCAACACGAAATCGGTGCAATTAATGCAGCCGCCATGCGTTTCGATCAAGCCTGTAACGCTCAGATTATTGCTTTAGATTATGCGGTGTCCAAGATTAAAGCAGATGAGCATATTAATCATGTTTTGATTGTTTCCGCGGATATGTTCAAAGAGCCTATTGTAAATCGCTGGAAGACCGCTGATGCATGTATATGGGGAGATGGTGCAAGTGCAGCTATTATCAGCAGGGGTGTAACAGACCATGAAATTATTGATGTTGTGAATATGACGGATGGAGCTTTAAATCATCTCTGGAGGATACCAGTAGGGGGGACTGTTGCACCACTTGAACCAGAGCATATTGAGCAAAGATTGTTTCAAATTGATATGAATCGGTTTGCACTGGAGTTTTTAAAAGAGGATGCGGAGAGAGAGCGTGTTTCAAAACAAATTGTGAAAACCAATATTGAGACATTCAACAGATTGCTCAAAAAAATTAAAAGAGAAAAAGGAGATGTCAATAAAATTGTCACTTACAATGTTGGAAAGTTCATCATTGAAAGCATTAGTCATATGCTTGGCGTTAAATTGGCAGATACCTCGTGGGAATATGGCAGCCAATATGGACATATGGGACCGGCGGATATTTTTTTCAACTATGACCAAATGAAAAAAAATAACAGAATTCAACGTGGAGATTTAGTTGTCTTATTCAGCGCTGGCACTGGATTCTCAACGGCAAGTGCAGCAATTCAGTTCTAGTATAGGTGGATGATATTGCATCAAAAACAATGGCATCTTCGCCTTACTTAATAAGAGCATATAAGGGGGAATGAAATGAAACCGGTAAGTATAGTGTCAACGGGAAGATATGTACCCAAAGATGTTGAATACACGAGAGATTTTGCCCTGAATGAAGGCCTTTCACAAAAAAACATCGATGAACTAGCAATGGATAAAGTTCATGTTGCCAAGCATGAAGAACCAACGGATATGGCAATAAAAGCGGCAAATATAGCCATAGAAAAAGCTGGCGTCAAGCCGCAAGAAATTGATGTTATTGTATATTCAAGTACAATGTCAGATTATTTGAGATGGTCTGATGCAGCAAAGGTTGCCCATGAACTTGGCGCGATAAATGCCTATGCCTTTCGAATTGAACAGTTTTGCTGCGGCGGGATGGCAGGTATAGACTTCGCTTATAGTAAACTCAAAGCAGATGAAGACATAAAAGTCGTGCTAGTTGTCTGTGCGGATAAATTTGAAAAACCGATTATCAATCGGTGGACATCAGCATCGGCAAATTACTACGGAGATGGCGCAAGCGCATGTATTGTAACTAGGAGTGAATATGGTTTTGAAGTCAAGGGAACACATGCAGTGACAGACGGAAGTTTCAATCACTTGTGGAAAATACCAGTAGGAGGATTGAAATCACCTGCAACAGCAGAAGACATTAGAGCAAATAGATTTTGTTCTGACAGCCGAAAAACGGCTTCAGAGTATTTAAGTGATAGTGGAAAACGGGATGCGTTATTTAATATCTTAGGGTTAAACAATAAGCGGGTTATGATGGAGCTATTAAGTCGATTAAATATGGACAAATCTGAATTGGACTACATGGTTCTCTACAATATCGGGAAGGAGATTATGTTAAAAATTATTGATATTATCGGTATAGACGTCAATAAAACATCTCAATATATTGCTAAAGATTATGGTCATATTGGCCCTACAGATATTGTATTTAACTTAGACTTGATGACAGAAGAGCATAAATTTAAGCCTGGGAATAAAATTATGTTGTTCAGTGCTGGGGCTGGTTTTTCGTGGTCAAGTGCACTACTTGAGTTTAAAGGATTAAGCCTATGAACACTAAATTATCAACCTGTGGCATGGTGGGATATGGACTATATATCCCCGAAGAACGTATCTCTGCGAAGGAACTGGAAAAAGTGTCGGGCATACCAGAAAATATCATTATAGAGAAAATAGGAATAAGGAATAAGGTTGTTGGCGGTGCAGAGGACCATTGTGTATCCATGGCAGTGAAGTCGGCTATCAACTGTTTGAATAAGACGCAAACAAATCCTGAGGAAATTGATCTAATCATATTTAATGGTGAAGAATACAAAGAGTTTATTTGCTGGACGGCAGCGATAAAAGTAAAAAAAGAGATAGGGGCTACCCATGCCTGGGGGTTTGATGTCTCATATAGATGTTCGGCAACTGTCCTTGCCATAAAACTCGCAAAAGACATGATGAAAGCCAATGATTCAATAAAAACAGTTTTGGTAACAGGGGCAAACACGATAGCCTACCTCGTTGATCCAGCTGATAATAAATCATCTTTCATGTTGCCGCTAACAGTAGGCGCTTGTTCAATCTTATTAAAAAAAGATCATCCTGAAAATCAGATTTTAGAAACATATATAAAAGATGAAGCGATATTTGCTGATGATGTGGTAGCGCGGCATAATGGTTCTGATGACCCTAGATTTCCAAATAGAGCCGACTCGGCGGGACTGTGGAAAATTCAGATGCCAGATTACATCACCTTTAAAGAAAATATGAGAAAGAAAGCAATACCAGCTTTTCTAGATGTTGCCACACAGGCAATGCGAATGAGTAAAATTAACGCATCCCAGATAGATTACGTGGCTATGGTACACGTTAAACGCGAAGCTCATAAACAGATTTTAAATACTTTGGGCTTTGAATTGGAACAATCCACCTATCTTGACGAATATGGACATGTGGGGCATGTGGACAACATATTGTCCTTAGAACAGGGAATCAAGAATAAGCAAATTCAAGAAGGCAGTCATATTTTAATGTTGACAGGTGGGTTGGGATATAGTTTTGCAGCACTTGTCATGAAATGGGGGAAGGTGTAAATTACTATGAGTTATTCACAATACGATCATCTCTAAATTTTCAAAACGATTCTATACATGAATTTCACCCCATTTGTTAAACTGACAAGTGGGGTGATTTATATTTGCATATATAAAATTTATATTGGCTCTATAAAGCTAACCCTATGACTTTACAGAAGAAATGCTATAATAATAAAGGGCAATAATTTTGTGTTTAGTTGTTAAAATCAAACATAAATTGTTCGAAATATAATAAATGGAAATATAAGGAGTGATGAAATGAAGTGTATTGACATTAAATTAGAAGATGTTAAATGAAAAGTTAACTTCCG
>DKFC01000002.1 GCA_002452745.1 Firmicutes bacterium UBA6806 | reverse complement strand
AACTGGATGAATAATTCAGGCTAAAGCATAAAAAATATAATTGCAATATGCGTCAAAATAGATTACAATATTAGATTGTATGGTAGCTATCAGGTTAGATAGGAAGGAATTAGATGAATAAAATCAAAAGCGTTTTAGCAGGGTCTATTGCTGAGGAACTCGAGATAGAACCTGGTGATATACTGCTCAGCATAAATAGTCGTCAAGTGGCTGATATCATTGATCTGATGTATTTGACAAATGACGAGTATATAACCGTTGAGATTGAAAAGCAGAGCGGTGAAATTTGGGAACTGGAAATTGACAAGGATTTCGATGAGGAGCTTGGCCTAGAATTTGAGAATCCTATTATAGATGATGCTACAAGATGTTCTAACAATTGTATGTTCTGCTTTATTGATCAGTTGCCCATGGGAATGAGGACGACTCTGTATTTTAAAGATGATGACTCTAGATTGTCATTTTTGCAGGGGAATTTTGTGACGCTGACAAATTTAAATGAAGAGAAATTTAATCGGATTATTGAATATAGAATTAGCCCTATTAATGTATCTGTGCATACGACAAATCCAGAGCTCAGACGTCAGATGCTTGGCAATAAGTTTGCTGGCAACATTATGGAGAGACTTGAAAAACTCACAGAAGAAGGGATTCGGGTCAACGCTCAGATTGTTCTTTGCCCAGGTTATAACGATGGAGAGGCATTACAACGCACTTTGGATGATCTGAAAAAATTGTCTCCAAATCTTCAAAGTGTTGCGATTGTGCCAATTGGACTTACAAAACACAGACATGGACTTCGTGAGATGGAAGGTTTTAATCCAATTTCTGCAAGGGATGTGGTGACTCTTGTGCACAGATTTCAAAGAGACGCCCTATCAACTATAGGCACTCGATTTGCTTTCTTGGCAGATGAATTTTACCTGATGTCTGGAGAGACTATTCCAGAATATAAAGATTATGAGCAGTTTATTCAACATGAAGACGGTATTGGCATGATTCGAAAGCTGGATCATGAAGTTGAGATGTTTCTGAAGTCAAATGAGTATCAGTCGCTGAAGCCCTCTAAGGTTTTAATTGTGACAGGCGTTGCGGCAGAACCATATTTAAGAAGGCTGGCAGAACTGATATCAGAGATGTACCTTGAAATTGAAATAAAGGTCAAAGCAGTAAATAATGATTTTTTTGGAGAGCGGATTACGGTGGCTGGCTTGGTGACTGGAAGGGACATCATCAATCAGATAAAAGATGCGTCAAACTATGATAGAATTCTATTGCCAGTGGCCATGTTTAAAGCAGATGAAGAAATCATGTTGGATGATTATACAAGGGAAGATATTGAAAGAGAACTCAAAGCACCCGTTGTAATTGTGGATGAACCGGCGAGGTCGTTTGTTGAGAGTATTCTATTTGGAGGTAGTGATGAGTAGAAAACCGATTGTTGCAGTGGTTGGGAGACCAAACGTGGGAAAGTCCACTTTTTTTAACAGGATTGCGGGAAGGCGAATCTCAATTGTTGAAGATACACCAGGTGTTACAAGGGATAGAGTTTATGCAGATTGTGAGTGGTTGAAGTATAATTTTACGTTGATTGATACTGGCGGGATAGAACCGTCATCGACAGATGTTATTTTGTCCCAGATGAGAGATCAGGCACAAATCGCAATTGACACAGCTGATGTTATTGTATTTCTGTGTGATGGCAAGCATTCATACACAAGTGCTGATGAGGAAATCGCTCAAATGCTCAGAGTTTCTAAAAAACCTGTGGTTTTAGTCCTCAATAAAATTGATGTCTATAATAAGCCGGCTCACTTCTATGACTATTATATGTTGGGGCTTGGCGAACCACTCATGATCTCTTCGGCAAATGCCATGGGATTGGGAGATTTATTAGATGAGGTGGTAAAACTGTTCCCTGAAGATGCGCTTCTTGAAGAGGATGATGATGCCATCAAAATTTGTTTTATTGGAAAGCCAAATGTGGGCAAATCGTCCATGGTTAACAAGATTATTGGCGAAAAGAGAGTCATTGTTTCTGATATTGCTGGAACAACGCGAGATGCCATTGACACACCATTTGAATTCAATGAACAGAAATATGTTTTAATTGACACAGCTGGTATCAGAAGAAAATCAAAAGTAAATGAGTCCATAGAAAAATACAGTGTGCTAAGAGCGCTGGCGGCTATTGAACGTTCGGATGTGTGTTTTATCATGATAGATGCCCAAGAAGGGGTTACGGATCAAGATAAAAAGGTTGCAGGCTATGCACATGAAGCAGGCAAGGCAGCTGTAATTGTGGTGAACAAATGGGATTTGCTTGATAAGAATAACAACACCTTTAATGACTATAAGAAAAAGATTCGTGAAGAGTTGGCTTACATGCAGTATGCACCTATTATGTTCGTATCGGCAGTAACCGGACAAAGAGTGCCTCAACTCCTTGAACAGGCAGCATATGTTTCAAATAACCATGCCCTTAGAATTTCAACAGGGGTTCTAAATGATATTATCAATGAGGCGATTGCATTAAATCAGCCGCCTTCAGATAAGGGAAAACGCCTTAAAATTTACTATGCAACGCAGGGGGGCGTTAAGCCGCCTACGTTTGTCTTATTCGTAAACGACAAGGAACTGGCGCATTTTTCATATGTCAGATATATTGAAAACCAAATTAGGAAAAACTTTAACTATGAGGGAACTCCAATTGTATTTAAAGTGAAACAACGTGGCGAATAGAACACTATTAAAAGGAGTGAACATCAATCTTTATTGAATTGACGTTCACTCCTTTTTTCTTTAGCTTGTGTGAAGGATTGGAATCAGGGTATAAGTAAAACGAGGTGATGACAATGCTAAAATTCACGCTAAATCATTTTATAGAAGAGGTCTTTAAGATTGAAATTGGAGACGAAGACGATTATCTCATTGATGAAGACGAAGAAGATGATGAGGAGGACTGGCCAGACGAAGAATGGCCTGATGATGAGTGGAATGATCTTGACGAAAATGACTGGGATGATTCTGATGATGAGGATGGTGATGAAGAGACAGGCGATGATTTTTTTTGAAAAATTGACATATAATTCTGAAAATTAATGACAATCATGACAAGAAAATGTTAAAATAGTATCAAAGAGACAACAGACATTTTGAACCTTTAAAATTTCATGATAGGAAGTGTTGTGATGAAGACTATAACCTGTACTCAGTGTGGTGACGAAATCACCAGACGTTCTGACTTAATCATTGCCAAAACGCATTATTTATCATTGCCGAAGGCGTACCATCGAGAGTGTTTTTCCGAGGAGATGCTAACGGATATGAATGCATTTTATACTCAACTTGAACCGATAAACAGTGTTCTTTATTCTCTGAGAATAGGATTGTTGGCGGTTGTTTATGTATTTTTGTTTTTGGCTAGGGAGTCGTCGGGACTCTACTTGACGTTCTTGGTGGCAGCTGGATTTTTGCTAGGCGTAGAACTGTTTACAAGATTGTATAGTCTATTTGCATTTGAAATAAGGATTCACGATGATAATCATCATCAAATTTTCAATTAAGCGAAGGGATTGCTATGAAATTGCGAGTTGCTAGGCATGTTAAGAAATTAGAGCCAATGTTGTACTTTTACTGTGATTTATTGGGGTTTGAATTGGATAGAACTTTTGAGAATCACAGTGGGTACAGTGGTGTGATATTAAACTATGGTAGTAATTGGGAAATAGAATTTACAGTTGGCGATACTAAACCAGAACACCGGGCTGATGAAGACGATTTATTGGTTGTTTACTTTGAAGATGACAGCGTTTATCGAGAAGTCGTTGAGAGATTTAGACGTGAAAAGTATTTGGAGTTTGCCCCTAAAAATCCATTTTGGGAGTCAAATGGCAAATTATTTCGGGATCCAGAAGGGTTTGGTGTTGTTGTTACAAGGATAAGCTCTGATTCAGAACAACTGTAATTTTAAATAAAGATTGTGTAAGAAAAGACGTTTTTGTCCTTTGGGACAGAGGCGTTTTTTTTATTTGGTATGTTTTATATGGATAAAGTAAAAAAGAGATTTTCAAAAGGTGTTGTGATAAGGAACTATTTTAAATGAAAATCGTCATATATAGAAAGAGTGGAATAAAATTTCTGTATTCGAGTGGATTTCTAATGAAATTTTAATAAAATTCTCGAAGTTGTATGGCTAAAAGTTCACACAGAATACAAATCAAAAAGATATGCTAGCGTGGGTGTGAGGAGGATTGAAATTAGAATGGACTTAGGGTACACTGGAAAGGGAAAAATGAAATTGAGGCACGTAAAAGCCTTTTATAATAGAAGGGAAGGTGTGCATGAAGGAACTGATTATTGAAGTGAGGGATTTGAGAAAGATTTATAAAATTGGATCTGAAAAAGTCGTTGCCCTCAATAAGATAAATCTGTCAATCTACAAAGGTGAGATATGTTGCATACTGGGGACATCTGGTTCAGGTAAATCCACTTTGCTGAATATGATGGCAGGGCTTGAAAAACCCACTAAAGGCAGTATTCGAATCAAGGAAGTTGGCATTGAAAAACTCACAGAGAAACAGCTTGCTAGATTCAGGCAAAAGCATATTGGCTTCATCTTTCAGTCGTATAATCTTTTAGGGGCGTTGACTGCACTTGAAAATGTCGCCATGCCGCTTATATTCAGAGGCTTTTCAAAGAACACTAGGGAAAAGCTTGCCAAGAAGTATTTGGATATGGTAGGACTCAATGAACGGTATAAACATCGCCCAACTCAGATGAGCGGGGGACAACAACAGCGAGTGGGTATCGCTAGGGCTTTTGTGGGGACACCTGAAATCATCTTTGCCGATGAACCCACAGGGAACTTAGATACCAAGACCTCAATTGAAGTCATGCACATTATGTGGAAAATGGCAAGAGAAAAAAATCAAACGATAGTCATTGTCACCCATGATGCAGAGGTGGCGCTTTACGCAGATAAGGTTATCCATATACGAGATGGGGATATTCAGGAAATTGAAATGCGTGAAAAAGATGATGTATACGAAAAATATATATTGCCCTATGAAAACGAGTATGATGAACAGCTTAAAACGGATGAACTGTCGGAAACCGAAAAAGTAGGCGATATAGAATCGGAATAAAAATTGCAAGACATGTGAGCCCTTAAACGTTATAGGGATAGGGAAAGTAGAGAATAAGTGAAGTTAAGGAAGGACTCCGGGATATGAAAAAAAGCGTTTTGTTACTTATTATAGCAGTACTGGTCAACATAATGATGCCGGTGAGTTTGGCAGTGACTGGCGATCAGCCAATGATTGCTATTATTTATGATGAAGAAATACCTGTTATGAAAGCGGGAGAAAAGGGCGTTTTAACCGTTGAATTTAGAAATGAATCTACCCATACGGCAGAAGATATAGATGTTCAAATTTCAGGAGAACATCCCTTTAGAAGCGATGTAAATGTACTTTTGAAAAAGGTTTATAGTTTGAATCCGCATAAGAATGCAGTTGTTGAATTCAATGTTGAAATCAGTCCAATAGCAAAACCTAAGTTATATGAATTTGATGTTGTATTCACTTATAATAATGTCTATGGTACATCTTACACAGAGACGCGTAAAATGTACTTAAAAGTTGAGAATGACAACAAAGAACCTACACTGGGGGTTTTTATAACCAATGATGTTGATAAACCAATAGAGCCAGGAACACAAGAAGCTATTGGCCTTAAATTTATGAATACTGGAACAGTGTCAGCTCAAGATATAAATGTGAAAATTACAGGATTTGGTCTTGAAAATCTTATTTTGAACAAGGATGTAGACACAAAGAAGATTGTGGAAATAGAGCCAAATGGAACGCAGTTTATCTACTTTAACGTCATCTGTGCTCCAAAGGCAAAGACGGGTGTGTACCCTTATAAGCTGGAAGTCAACTATGTTGATGACTACGGCGGAGAATACAAAAGTGAGTATGAAGTTTATGTCAGTGTGGAGGGCAAAGATACCTCTGGCGCAGAGCTTACACTGGACAATATCAAAGTGCCAGAAGTTATCGTTCCTAAAGAGCCTTTTGAAGTGACTCTTGAGGTTGTAAATGATGGCAATATCATGTTGGAAAAGACAGAAGTTGGAATTGAATATCCAACAGAGTTTACGTCTCAGGGGACTTCCAAAAAAGTCATTAAGAATTTAAAGCCGGGAGCTAAGAGTATTGTGAGCTTTTATCTGATGGCGAAGAGCGATACGAAATCAGATAGTTACAGTGGCTATATCAATGTAAAGTATCTGGCAGATGGTGACAAAGAGGAAAACGCGCAAACACTGCAGGAGTATGTTGGTCTTGTAGTAGATGGTTCTTCTGGCTCAACAAAGCCAAAGCTCATTATAGAAAATTATGACTATGGCGGAGAAAATGTCCTTGCAGGCGAGCCATACGACCTAAAGCTATACATTAAAAACACCAGTGTAGCCAGTGATACTAAAAATATTAAAGTGACTTTATCAAGTGAGGAAAATGTATTTACGCCAATTGATTCCTCAAGTTCTTTCTTCATTACAAAGATTGCTTCAGGAGAAGTATATGAACACACAATCCAGCTTAAAACCAAAGTTGACGCTGCAGTAAAAATATACCCGTTAACAGTGAAGATGGAGTATGAAGATGGAAAGGGAAATGCTTACGATGCTCAGGAAAAGCCATTTGAAGAGTCAGAGGCACTTAGTATTGCTGTGGCACAACCGGTGAGACTTGAGACTGCAGAAATTATTGTTCCACAAGAAACATACCTTGGAGAGCCCTTTTATATTGAACAAGAGTTTTATAATATGGGAAAATCCACCATGTACAATATGATGGTAAAATTAGAAGGCCCACAAAGCAACGAGAGCAGCTATTTTGTTGGCAATTTTGAATCCGGAAGAAGTGAGTATTTTAGTGCACAGGCATTTGCGCAGGAAGAAGGGAGTTTTGAAGGCAAACTGATTTATTCTTTTGAAGATGCTCTTGGAAATAAATCTTCCCAAGAAGTGCCTTTCTCTTACACGGTTATTCCAGCGCCTGTCTACGATGACTTTGGAGATATGAACGGTGAAATGCCTGGCGATTTTCCAATGGAAGAGCCTCAAGCGTCTAATAAGCCTAAGATTATTGGAGCTGTTGTTGCAGTTCTTGCTGTTGTTGGCGCCGTTCTCTTTATGAAGCGTCGTAAAAAGCGAAAGCTGGAAAAGGAGTTGGAGGAAATGGATGAGTAATCTAGATTTAGCTATTATGGGGATCAAGAACCTCCTAAGGCGAAAAGCTAGAACCATTCTCACAGTACTTGGTGTCGTCATCGGGACGGCGGCAATTGTGGTCATGGTGTCTCTTGGCCTCGGTATGAACAAGGCCTTTGAACAGCAACTTCAAGAATATGGAAGCCTAACCGTTATCAGCGTCTACGGAAATCGCTCATTTGACAGTGCGGTGGCAGTGGGTGGAAGTGCTTCTTCGTCGCAAGATGCAGCTGTTTTAGATGATGACTTCATCAAAAATATAGAGGGAATGGATCATGTAAAATTTGCCTTGGGATTCAAACGCTTCGATTCTCAAATCTTTGCAGGGAAGTACCAGAGTTGGGCCAGTATAAAAGCCGTCGATATTGAAAAACTCAAATACTTGGAGATTGAGCTCAGTCAAGGAGAACTCCCAACAGGCGAGGGTAAAAACGAAGTCCTGTTTGGGTTTCAGGCGGCTCAGGAATTTAGAGATCCCAATTCACGAAATTATAATTCACCACCGCCGCAGATAGATATTTTTGAAACTAAAATAGAAATGATTCCAACCAGCAGTTATGGTGACAAGCGACCCAAAGGGTATGTTTTAACCCCTACTGGTGTCACATCTGAAAACGACTGGGATTATGCGTGGGATGTCTTTATGGACTATGATACATTTGAGAAAATAAAGACGGATTATGATCGAAAGAATAAAAAAAATGACGATGGCAATAAAGGCAATAGTCGTCGAAAAAACAATCAAAAAGAAAATAAATATGATGAAATGAAAGTCGGTGTAGACGAGGTCAAAAATGTTCAGGAAGTTCAGGAATCCATTACAGCGATGGGTTTTGAGGCCTATAGTTTAACAGATGCCTTGGAAAATATGAAAAAGACTTCTGGATTGATTCAGACAATTCTAGGTGGTATTGGTGCTGTATCGCTTTTTATTGCCGCCATAGGCATCACCAATACCATGGTTATGTCTATTTATGAGAGAACCAAAGAGATTGGTGTTATGAAAGTCATCGGTGCGGAGCTAAAGGATATCAAGCGTCTGTTTTTATTTGAAGCAGCTATGATTGGATTTATTGGAGGTGTTTTCGGTGTACTCATCAGTTTGGGTGTATCAATGCTCATCAATCAGGTTCTGTCGGGTATGAATGGGGATGCTGGTTACTATGGTCCGCAAATGCTTTCGGATATACCAATGTGGCTTGCTATGTCAGCACTGGGATTTTCAACTGTTATTGGATTGTTAGCTGGGTATTATCCTGCTGTGAGGGCAACAAAACTTAGTGCATTAGAAGCTATAAGAACAGAATAAAAATCATATCAAATGAAAAAAAATTTGATAATACAAATAGAAGAACCTTCTGAGGATGTATGTCTATCCTAGGGAGGTTCTTTTTATAGGCAAAAGAGGGGGATAATCTTGGTAGGGGATTGTCGTTCTAAGGAAGAAACATTATAATGAAGAGGGTGCTTAAAGCAAGTGCCAGAAAGAGGTTCAAGATGAAAGTTATAAACGAGGTCAATCTGAATAGACTCATATACGGTGGTATAACGGCATCTGTTATGATTGTATTTTTGCTATTTGGACTAACTTATATACAGGCAGGGATTATTACTTTTGTATTGATGGTTGGAGGCTATCTCATGTGGGCAATTAGCAGGCAGAAGCGACGACTGGCACTTCTGACTACTGATAACAATCCGGAGGCTTTTGTTGAAGCAACTAAAAGGCAGCAAAAGTTAATGCCTAAAGCTGCATCTATTTTGGATGTGGACATTGCCTGCGGCTATATTGAAATGGGAAACTTTCAAGAGGCAAGAGAACTCTTGGAGGCTTATAGTGGGAAGATGACACGAAGTGTTCAATATGCTTATTATCACAATTTATGTCTCTGTCTTTATGAACTTGGAGATAATGAAAAGGCTGACACACTCTATGCAGAGTCTGTCATGAAATCCGTGCCACTTGGAAGATTGCAAGAGATGTCGCAACAGTTGTTGATTGCAACTTATTTTCACCACAGGGGTGACTTTGAAATGGAACAGAAAGTGCTGACAAAGCTGTTGAGCCGAAAAGGGCTTTCAGAATATATGAGATTACACGTATATGCGTCACTTGGAATGATGTATGAGATAAAAGGTGAACTTGAAACTGCGGAAAATAATTATGCCTATGTAGCTGGTGCATCTGGAACGCTCCATATTACCAAGAGAGCGCAGGCTTATTTAGAAAGCGTAAGAGAAAAGAGGGAGAACAATGAAAAATCAATTGGGAGATGAAGTTATACAAAATGGCGTCTTTAAACGCATTCGTGAAGACCTTATTTACAAAACAGCACCTGTATATGAAGTGATTCGATTAATCGGAGGGATGCCGCTTTTTTTCGATGAGCACATGGAGCGTTTTGAGTCTTCTTTGGATTTGGTATCTGCGAAATGTCCTTTTAAAAGTACTGATATATTCATGCAAATTCAACAGCTTGTGGAAAAAGAGAATGTATCGGATAACAATGTGAGACTGGAATATGGTGAAACTTCAGATGGATGGTTTTTGACGCTCTTTTTAGTCATTTCTTCTTATCCAGATGAATCTGTTTATAAAAGTGGCGTAAAGGTTAACACGGCAAATGTGGTTAGAAAAAACCCCCATGCAAAAGTCGTTAACGAAAAGTATTTAAGTCAAATAGCTGACCTGAAAACTGAGACTGGTGCTTATGAAATTATTTTGAAAGATGAAACTGGGAGAATTGCAGAGGGCAGTAAATCCAATTTGTTTTTTGTAAAGGGAAATTGCCTTTATTCTGCACGAGAAGAGGATATCTTAATTGGAATAACCAGACTTAAAGTCATAGAGGCAATGAGAGGACTTGGACTCTCATATAGAGAAGATGATATATTTGAACGCAATCTATCTAACTATGAAGCTGCCTTTTTATCGGGAACTTCAATTGGAGTTCTTCCAATTGAAACCATGAACGAAATTAAATATAATTCTGCTTCGAATCATGTTATCATGAAACTAAAAGAAAAATATGACGAACTTGTTGAAAGCAATCTAATAAAAACGAGGAGGCAATATAGATGATAAGAGTTCACGAAAGATTTTTAAAATATGTAGCATTTGACACGGAATCAGACCCAGATTCGGATTCCTGTCCATCCACTGAAAAACAAAAGAAACTTGGGGCATTTCTCGTCGAAGAAATGAAAGAAATGGGCATTCAAAATGTTGTTATGAATGAAGATGGCTATGTATATGGAGAAATTTCTTCTAACACTTCAAATGAGAAAGCACCTAATTTGGCGTTTATAGCACATATGGATACATCACCAGATCTATCAGGTGCAAATGTGAAGGCAAGAGTTGTTGAAAAATATGATGGTGGTGTTATTGAATTGAACAAGGAACGGGGCATACAGATGTCTCCAAAGGAGTTTGAACACTTAAGTCATTATGTGGGACAAGATCTTATTGTAACTGATGGAACGACACTTTTAGGTGCTGATAATAAGGCGGGAATCGCTGAAATCTTGACGCTTTGCGAGAGACTTCTCTCAGATAATCAAATCGAACATGGCCCAATTAAGATCGCCTTTACCCCTGATGAAGAAGTGGGTCGAGGCGCCGACAAATTTGATGTAAAAAAACTTGGAGCGAACTTTGCATATACTGTTGATGGCGGAGAACTTGGTGAGCTGGAATATGAAAACTTCAATGCGGCAACGGCTAAGGTCAAAATCAATGGAACTAATATTCATCCTGGATCTGCAAAGGGCAAGATGGTGAACTCAATCCTGATAGGAATGGAATTTAATCAAATGCTTCCTGATTTTGATATCCCAGCTTTCACAGAAGAATACGAAGGTTTCAACCATTTAAACGATATTACTGGAACCGTTGAAGAAACCAATCTTTTATATATTATAAGAGATCATGATTTCACTAAATTTGAAGAAAAGAAAAAACTTTTCAAAGCGATTGAATGCTTTTTAAACGAGAAGTATGGCGAAGGGACTGTGTCGGTTGACATAACAGACTCTTATTTCAATATGAAAGAAAAAATCATACCACATTTTCATCTGATTGAAATGGCACAAAAGGCTATGGAAATTTGTGGTGTGACACCGTTGATTGTGCCAGTAAGAGGTGGCACAGATGGCGCAAGACTTTCCTTTATGGGGTTGCCTTGTCCAAATTTGTGTACAGGTGGGCATAACTTCCACGGACGATATGAGTATATTCCTGTGCAGTCAATGGAGAAAACGGTGGATATCTTAGTGGAAATAACAAAATTATATGGACAATATGAGGTGTAATGAATGAAGCATCGGTTTCAACGCCTTGAATTTCTAATTGGAAATTCAGGGATTTCGGTACTTAAAAATAAACATGTGGCTGTCTTTGGAGTGGGCGGCGTAGGATCTTTTACAATAGAAGCACTTGCTAGAGCCGGTGTTGGGACGATTACAATAGTAGATTATGATATTGTGGATTTGACTAATATAAACCGTCAAATTCATGCAAATGACAAGACCGTTGGGATGGTTAAAGTAGAAGCCATGGCTGCACGTCTTAGAGATATTAATCCAGATCTCGATGTTAGGGCTGTAAATCAAATGATTTTACCTGAAAATGCAGATGCCTTTTTTGACGCCAATCAGTTTGATTATTTAGTTGATGCAATTGATATGGTCACTGGTAAAATTGAATTGGTTATGCAGGCGTCTAAAAGATCAATTCCAATTGTTGCCTCCATGGGAACTGGCAATAAGCTAGACCCTTCAAGACTCAAAATATCAGATATTTACAAGACGAGCATATGTCCACTTGCCAGGGTCATGAGAAGAGAACTTAAGGCAAGGGGCGTTAAATCACTTAAGGTGGTCTATTCGGATGAAACACCGATTACGCCAGATCATTCTTCTATGGATCAAATCCCTTCTGTAGGCAGGAAAGCACCTCCAGGAAGTTGCTCTTTTGTACCTTCCAGTGCAGGGTTATTCTTGGCATCTGTGGTTGTAAACGACTTACTAAATGAGGTTGAATTAGTTGACATAATGTGATAAAATTTGATTGAATGAAAAATCGCGAGCATTTTTGAGTACCTTTAGAGTTCAAATTTGTATATATGCGAGAGAAGCCACCGAAAACCGTGGTAAAAATTCTGTGGAGGAAATTTATGACTAAAAAAATAATGGTTCAACTGTTGTTGGTGATGGTTCTGTCGACAGTGCTTTCTGTTGGATTCATGGAGAGCCAGTCTGTCCTTTCGAAGTCTGCTTATAAAAAGGGAGATGATTCAGAGGAAATTAAACTGATTCAAGTTGCATTGGCACTTGATGGGGTTTATGATGGTGCAGAATTGACCACGACGTTTGGACCGAAAACTGAAAAGGCGGTAATGGCTTTTCAGAAAAAATACGGTTTGGATGCCGATGGGATTGTAGGAGCTTCTACAATACAAGCCATGGCAAATAAGGGGTTAATTCCGGTTTTAACACAACCGGTATACAAATTTGAAGATGAGAGCAAAGAAATTAAATACATTCAATATGCTCTAATTCAGGAAGGTCTTTTAGAAATAGAAACACCGACAAATTATTTTGCAAGTTTGACTGAACGTGCGGTGAAGGCTTTTCAGAAGAAGTACAACTTAGATGCTGATGGCGTTGTCGGTGAAGCCACAATTCAAAAAATGGCTGACTTGGGGTATGTGAAAAATGACTTAAAGCAAGAGGTTGCCAGCGAAAATGATAGTGAAGCTGATATGTCAATTGCTGAAGTAGCGGGTGAATTAGATGCTCAAAACTTTGTGTATGTTGGAAATGTCGAAAGCACAACTTTTAAAAAAGGTGATGACAGCAAAGACGTAGCAACCTTACAACAGGCGCTTCATGTTATGGGCTATTTTGATGGAACGGAATACACCACTTTGTTTGGCGATAAAACAGTTGAAGCGGTAAAAAAATTGCAAGCTGATTGTGGATTGGAGGCAGATGGTGTTGTTGGAACGGCAACGTTTGATGTACTCAGACGCTATGGCATACTGACCAGCAGTGTTAAAGTCGTTTCAAGGGGTGGTGCTCGATATGGTGAATACCTCGACTGGTTCAAAGATGTACTTCCAATGGCAAAGGCAAAATATGGTGAAGACTATCGAGGCAAAATTAAAATTGTCATTGAAGATTATCAAACAGGCGTACAAATCAACGCCCTGTTCTCTTATGGACATAACCATATGGATATAGAACCACTTACAAAAGAAGATACTGAAAAAATAAAAAAACTATGGAACTATAAATATGAGTGGACAATGAGACCTGTCCTTGTTTATTACATGGATCATGTTGTTGCTGGATCCTTGGCAGGCATGCCGCATGCTGCATCAACGCTTGATAGGATTGGTGATAATGGCATGGCTGGTGTCTGTGATTTACACTTTAAAAATAGTAGAACACATGCAACCAATAAAATTGATGAAAGACATCAAAAGCAAATTAGAATTGCAGCTGGTGTGAGTCAATAAGTTAAATATAAAACTGAATTCTCTGGTTTGTGAGATTGTTCCACAATGGCGTTAAAAATGAAAAAAAGGATGGGAATTTCCCATCCTTTTTTAGGTTTTTGGACTACTATTTATATCTTTCGTTTTGAGATTCATCTTTAGCGCGTTCATATGCATCTTCAAATTCCTCATCATATAAGTCTTCTTCACGGTCTTTTGTAATCAGATACAGGCCAAATAAGACTAAGCCAACATAGAGAATCATATCAAATGGAATATTGAGCATGCTGTCAATTAAAAAGATGGTTGAAATCGTAACCAGTGTAATTCCCATTTTGAAATTATGCCTTTTATTGTGTCCATAATAGTACATTTGGAGAAAGCCAAGCCCTGGGCCCATGATGTAAAGTGGCCAAATATGATTTGAAATTCGCCAATATAAAAAGTTATTTGCCAAGAAAATAAAAGAATATGTTATTAATGTGGCACCTGTCAATAAATTTTTGGGACCACCGTAGCCATTAAAGTATTTTTGCTCGGATTTAATGCCCATGTAGAGAATAATCAATGGCCATAGTTCCCATATATCAAAATAGATGATATTGTAGTGATCGAAGATGAGCAGTGCCCCCAGTAGAATAAAAATTAGTCCCAGAAAACCGTTCCGTGTTTTCATTTGTATCCCTCCTAATAGTATTAATATATCATAAATTCTAATGTTATTATGACTTAAAATGGTTAAGAACACGTTAGAACACAATTAAAAGTGAATGAGCATTTGATAACTGTTGACAGAGAATGGGGTTTTCTTTATAATTGAAGTGTTAACAATTAAATTGAATTAAAGTCTATGAAAAAGAGGAGTAGGCATTCTGTGTTAAAAGAGATAGAAACCCTAGGCTGAGAGGTTTCTTTAACAAAAGGTGTTGAAGGTCGCTTTTGAGATTGATCTTTGAAATTTAGTAGAAGGTCACGGTGTGAATCGTTAAATTGGAAAGAGTCACGGCAGTTGCTGTGGAATTAGGGTGGTAACGCGGTCCATTCGTCCCTTTACAGGGGATGAATGGGCTTTTTTATTTAATCCAAAACTGAGTATAGTGAAAGGCGTTGTGCCTGTTTCAAATTTAAGTCATATAAGAGGAGATGGAATAATGGATAGTAAATACAATCCGAAGGACTTTGAAGACCGTATATATGGGGAATGGTTGGAGAAGAAGAGCTTTACTGCAAATGTCAATAAAGAGAAAGACCCTTATACAATTGTCTTGCCACCGCCAAATATCACGGGACAACTTCACATGGGGCATGCACTGGATCAAACTTTACAAGATGTTCTGATTAGGTGGAAGCGACTCCAAGGCTATGAAGCATTATGGCTTCCTGGAACGGATCATGCGAGTATTGCAACTGAAGTAAGGGTTCTAAAGGCTATTGAAGAAAAAGAGGGCATTACAAAAGATGAGCTTGGAAGAGAAGAATTTTTAAACCGAGCTTGGAAATGGCGAGATGAATATGGCAGAATTATTGTCAATCAAATGAAGAAACTTGGCTCATCATGTGATTGGGATAAAGAGCGTTTTACCATGGATGAAGGTTGTAACAAGGCAGTTACAGAAGTCTTTATCAGATTGTACGAGAAAGGACTTATTTACAGAGGCAATCGCCTTATAAATTGGTGTCCAGATTGTAAAACCACACTTTCAGATGCTGAGGTTGAACACGAAGAAAAGCCAGGCAATTTTTATCACATCAACTACCCAGTTAAAGATAGCGATGAGGTTCTTGAAATTGCCACAACAAGACCTGAGACGATGATTGCAGATACAGGGGTTGCCGTCAATCCAAATGATGAACGCTACAAGCACTTAGTTGGGAAAACCTGTATATTGCCGCTGGTTGGAAGAGAGATTCCAATTATAGCAGATGACTATGTGGACTTGGAATTTGGAACAGGAGCACTTAAAGTAACACCTGCCCATGATCCAAACGACTTTGAAATTGGACAAAGACATAATTTGGATCAAATTAATATTTTCAATGCAGATGCAACCATGAACGAGCAAACTGGAAAATATCAAGGGATGGATCGCTATGAGTGTCGCAAGGCAATTGTAAAAGATCTAGAGGATGAAGGCTATCTTGTAAAGGTTATAGACCATCCACATAATGTGGGCACTTGTTACAGATGTGCCACTGTTATTGAACCGAGAGTATCAGATCAATGGTTCGTAAAGATGGAACCACTTGCAGAGCCAGCAATGAAAGTTGTTAAAGACAATACCCTCAAATTGGTCCCAGAGCGGTTTACGAAGGTTTACATGCACTGGCTTGAAAATATTCGAGACTGGTGTATTTCTAGACAACTCTGGTGGGGACATAGAATTCCAGCATATTACTGTCAATCCTGCCCTGAAATGGTGGTATCAAGAGATATGCCTGATGTATGTCCTTCGTGTGGTGGAACGCATTTTAGACAAGATAATGACGTTTTGGATACTTGGTTCAGTTCTGCACTTTGGCCGTTTTCCACATTGGGGTGGCCTGATAAAACACCTGAGTTAGATTATTTCTATCCAACCAATGTCTTGGTAACTGGGTATGATATAATTTTCTTCTGGGTTATCAGAATGGTCTTTTCAGCATTAGACGAAATGGGCGAAATCCCATTTGAACATGTGTTTTTACACGGTCTTGTTAGAGATTCACAGGGAAGAAAAATGAGTAAATCACTAGGAAATGGTGTTGATCCGCTTGATATTATAGATCAATATGGAGCAGATGCATTAAGATTTATGCTAGCCACTGGAAACAGTCCAGGAAATGATCTTAAGTTTCAAATTGATCGCGTTGAATCCTCTAGAAATTTTGCCAATAAGCTGTGGAATGCTTCACGTTTCGTTATAATGGGACTTGAGAATACTGAACTGACGTTGACTGGCGATGAGAAGTTGACACTGGCAGATCAATGGATTTTATCTAGACTTTCAGCAGTTACCAGTGAGATTACAGCCAGTTTGGATAAATTTGAGCTTGGACTTGCCGCCAATAAAATCTATGAGTTCACTTGGAATGAATATTGCGACTGGTATATTGAGCTTGCAAAAAAACGACTCTACGGAGAAGATCAAGTTGCCAAAGAAACAGTTCAAAAAGTACTGGTAAAAGTTTTAAAAGATATTTTAAGGCTTTTACATCCATTCATGCCTTTTATCACTGAAGAAATCTGGTCCAATATCCCGGGAACACAAACCATGCTTGTGAGAGATCAGTGGCCAGTGTCTGAAAAATCGTTATTGAACGATGTTGCTGAAAAGCAAATGGAACTCGTTATGGAAGCAATTCGAAATTTGAGGAATGTCAGAGCTGAAATGGATGTCGTTCCATCGAGAAAGGCAAAATGTATGATTTTGGCATCTGATAGTGAGGTCGGAGAGTGTCTGCTTGAAAATGCAGAATATCTGATTACGCTGGCTTCATGCTCCGATGTCGTTTTGGTAGCTTCTAAAGCGGATATCCCTGAAGACGCAGTGTCAGCAGTTGTCTATGGTGCAGAGCTTTATCTTCCGCTTGCAGATTTAATAGATTTTGAAAAAGAAATGGAAAGACTTAAGAAAGAGAAGGGCAAACTGGAAGCTGAAGTTGATCGAGTTGTTAAGAAATTGGCAAATGAAGGCTTTGTAAAAAAGGCACCTCCAAAACTCATTGAAGAAGAAAAAGAAAAGCAAGAAAAATTCACTGAGATGCTTGCTGCTATCACTGAGAGAATTGATGCTATTTCAAAGAAGCTGTAGGTGAATGCTATGAAGATGACAATTGATGAGGCAATGTCCTTTATACACGGAACCTATAAATTTGGAAGTAAGTTGGGACTTGAAAATATTAAGACCCTCCTTGAGCGACTTGGAAATCCACAAGAGAACCTTAAATTTGTCCATGTTGCCGGAACAAATGGCAAGGGATCAACCAGCTCTTTCATTGCAAATGTCTTGATGAAAGCTGGCTATAAAACTGGGCTTTACACATCACCATATATTGAGGTTTTTAATGAGCGCATGAGAATTGACGGTGTTTATATCAGTGATCAAGAATTGGCTGAAATCACCTTGGCGGTAAAAAATGAAATTGAAAAAATGGTTTCTGAAGGACTAAATCATCCAACTGAATTTGAAGTGGTGACGGCAATTGCCATGATTTATTTCAATCGAAATCACTGTGAAATTGTGGTTTTAGAAGTTGGGATGGGTGGTCGATTGGATGCTACAAATGCAATAGACTTGCCATTGGTTTCTGTTATTACGCCGCTGGCGCTGGATCACACTGAATTTTTAGGAGACACAATCGAAAAAATTGCCTACGAAAAAGGTGGCATCATCAAATCAGACGGAATAACAGTATCCTATCCACAAGAATCAGGTGCAATGGAAGTTATTAAAAATCTCTGTGAAGAAAGATCTAATCGACTGGTGGTTGCACCAATTGAAAAAGCAAGGCTGTTGGATGACAGCATTGATGGGCTCTCTTTTGAATACGAGGAGATGGCGTTTAAACTTAAATTATTTGCACCCTATCAAATGTACAACGCAGTTGTGGCGATTGAAGTCATTAAAATTTTGACGGAAGTACACGGATACAGTATCAGTAAATCACAAGTGATTGAGGGGTTAAATGAGACTCTCTGGATGGGGCGTCTTGAAATTTTGAGAAGAGCACCACTTACTATTATTGATGGCGCACACAATCCGCATGGAATCAATGGATTGAAAGCCGCTGTAGAATCTGTGTTCAAAGGACAGAAAATCACAGCCGTTTTGGGCATCTTAGAAGATAAGGACATAGAGGGTATGTTAGATGCAATCTGCCCGCTTATCACCAACGTCGTTGTTACAAAACCTTTTAATCCGCGGGCATTAACAGCAGAAAAATTAGCGGAGCGATTAAAAAAATATGAACACTTAAACCTATTGTATGCTGATGATGAGATTGAGAACGCTGTGGCATATGCAGAAGCACACAAGGAAGAACTTGGTGTCATAATTTATTTTGGTTCACTTTATATGATCGGTGAAGTCAGAAAGATTTTAAAAGATAATTATGGTCTTTAAGTTTAGAGATGAGATAATTGGCAAACAAAAAAACTGTGATGTTGAATTTCAATGTCACAGTTTTTTTATTATTTGGAATATGCTAAAAGTTTTTTATAAGGAGAGAGGATACCTATTGATGACTTTTGGAATGATTACTTCATTTCTGTAATGGCACGAATACCAATATTTGCATGTTCCCGGTAGTCATTTACATCCTCAAATTCATACTCATTTGCACCTGCTGAAATATAACTTTCCCCACCAGAGCCGATAATTGTATAGTCTATATCGGGATAAGTTGCTTCAAGCGGGACGAGGAAAATGGATTCCCCATTTTCAAAATTGACACCCACAGAAAATTTTGAATCAGCTCTAAGAGGAAGTGGGGTTTTTAGTTTTACCGTATGGTAGCCAGGAAATGCGGCAATTCCTGAACCGACAGACTCGAGAACTGGATTTAAATCTGCCGGCATGCCTGAATCTGAAAAGAAAATTTCAAAAGAAGTGTCCTCTTCTGTTGTATAAAAACCAACTTCAGTCAGGTATTCGACTTTTCCATCAATCTCTGGCTGAGCATTAAAGACGTTTAGACCGCAAGCACGATAGTGTTCAGTATATCCTTCAAAGAGAGTAATAACCGTTTCAATATAACTATAAAGATGTTTGGAAGCATCATATGGTTCGAATCTTGTAAGGGCAGTGGCACGTTTTTTTATGTGGACATCATCATAGGAAACATAAAAAAGTCCATCTTCTCCCCAGTCTTCTCCCCAGCTGTTTTGAACGATAAAAGCGCCATCTTGTTTTGGAGTAACTTTGAAATTATCTTTTAAAAAGCTGTCATCCCATCCAACAATGACAATGTCATGAGTCATTTTAGAATTTGAATCATAATTGTAAAATCCTGCTGTTTTATCGTCATAATAATTTTCAGCTTCATCGTAACCAATTGAAGATTGTACCGCTCCATACTGATGGATTGCATATTTGATGTCGTCTATGCTATCAGAAACTTCAATATAGTCTGTCACGATATACTGTGGTTTTAGCGTGTTATTGGTGAGGGAATCTCCAAACACATCTGTGGGATCAACAACAGGACCGACCCAGTTGTTGTAATAAGAGGTAGCCATATCAATATAGCCGCCTGAATCATAAGTGACTGGAATTGACGTATTCAAAATCAAATGATCTTCTGAAAAGTCAAGATATACTTGTTTTTGCGCTGCCAGTGATAATTCAAATAACGTGTTAGCTGCAAAAGCCCAACAAGTACCAGAGTTTCCCTGATCTCTTACAAAGAGAGAACGAACATTTGAGCCCATGGCATTATACGAGTTAAAGGCTGAGGGCAGATTCTTAGAGTAATCTAAAGCATTTATAATTTTAAGGGGTTCTTCCCGTTCGAGTTGAGTAGCTGATTCCTCGTCATTGGTTTCTTCTGCGATGTCTTCTGAGGGCTTCCTTTGACTGGCTTTGATGTTGAGACCGGTATTTGTATCAAAGGTATATGCCCAGTTAAACTCATCCACAGCAAAACGCCAAGTCATTGGAAAGTATGTGATGCCTTTATAGTTGAGAATAGGGTAGGGTTCGCTTTGATTATCAATTGCCTGCCCATTGATGACAATGTCATATGAAGGCAGGGTAGCACCTGTATCTGAATAACTCCCCTTGTCAGTATAGGAAACTTTAAATTGCTCACTGGAATTTATACTAGAAATACTAAGTCCTGTGTCGGCATTGAAGCCAATTTTTAAACCAAGACCTTGACAGAATTCATAAGTCATTGGGAAATAAGTTATATTATCGTGTACAATAATCGGGTATTCTAAACGGGAATTGTCTATTTGCAAAGAGTTGATAGTCACTGTAAAAGGGGGAAGACTGATTGTTTCATCAGCATATGCTGGAACAGAAGTGAATATTATCGCAGTGGTTGCGAATAAAGCTAAGAAACGCTTTTTAAAAGTCATAGTTACCTCCATTAAGTCTTTGATAATCTAATTAAATGTACAAATTAAACAGTTATATGAATAAAAAACGTCAGACATAGAATCTGACGTTTTGCCACTCTGTTTTTGGAAATGGCGTTAAAACAAAATGATACAGATTAATCTGTATCATCTACGAGTCGATTCATGATATCTCCATACAGATATTGAGCTTTCTTGTTCCAGTTCTCACATATTTGCTTGGCATCTCTGTTTGAAACGACATTGACCTTTATGTCCATAAGTGTGTAAATGCCTTCTTTTACAGTGAGGTGGACAACATAGTCGTTGTCGTCCTCTTTAAAGTAATCGGCAGTTACGTTTGTCTTAATAACAAAGGATTTTTTCTTTGAATCCACGCTGTCATTTATCTTTCGCCGGAGAGATTGCGAAACTCTGTCCGAAAACAGTTCAAGTGTATTTCGGCCGCTTTCTGTAATGACATAGTAATTCTCGCCTTCACTTGTGCTGTATTCCAGCATAGACGTATCAACTAAGTCTGTTAGGAATTGCTGCAAGTCAAAGTAGTTGATAATGTCGTGTTCTAAAATAAAATCAGTCAGTTGCTGATTTGTAAGTGGTACAGAGAACTGGTTAATCGTATATAAAATGATTATTTTTGATTTCAGTTGTTGATCAGATGACTGGTTAAGCAATTTGATGCCTCCTAAATGATGTTACAAGAATAAGTATAGCATAAAATTGGGATATCTCAAAACAAAAAACGTTTATCTTGATTTGGTTTCATTATATAATAGAATTGTGACAAAAATGCAGGCATCAAGGAGGAAGAAATGAAAGAAAAAAGGATGAGACAAGTTGTTGCTATCTTGTTTGCGGTTATGATTTTAATCTATTTAAGTGGTTGTGGGAAAAACGAGGCTGAAACTTCGCCGGTGAATTTATCTGATGCTGAAACCTCAGAAAATGGAAAAGAACAACCTCAATTGGAAAAGAATGAAGATTCGGAGATGGATGTTGCTGAGCCAACTGAGGACGTTCAGCTGGAGGGGACAACTGTAGAAGCCGATGGGAAGTCTGAGGCAGTGGCGGATATTGATTATACAGTGGTGAAGCCTGACGAGAGCCGTGAAATCATGGTCATTATGTATCATAACCTTGGCGAAAAGAACACTGAGTATGGGAGGACACCTGAAAGTTTTAGAGCAGATTTACAGAGACTTTATGATATGGGGTTCAGGACGGTTTCCATGTCGGATTATATAAATAACAATTTTGAAGTGGCGGCAGGCTATACACCTGTGGTTTTAACTTTTGATGATGGACATGTGAGCAATTTTAACTACCTTGAGGAAAATGGAACGTTGATAATTGATCCCAACTGTGTAGTTGGCATCATGAATGATTTTGAAAAAGAACATCCTGATTTTGGTAAAAACGCCATATTCTATCTGAATTATGGGAACGCCTTTGGACAAGAGCAATATCGAACTCAAAAAATTGAATACTTACTTGCCAATGGATACGAAATCGGAAATCATGCATTATCACATGATGATTTATCATCACTGGATGCAGCGGGCATTCAAAAGGCACTTGGGAAAAATGCGAAACTTTACTCAGAAGAGTATCCAGGGGTTGAAATGACCAATTTGGCTTTACCTTATGGAAAAAGGCCAAAAGATGAAGTTTTAAGAAACTTTGTTAGAACAGGTGAGTATGAGGGATACACTTATAAGAATGATGTCATATTGCTCGTTGGCTGGAAACCAACATATCCAATCTACAACGTAAGTCTTGACACGAACAGCGTTCACAGAGTTCAGAGTGGAGATGGCGAAATGCAATTGACATGGTGGTTGGATCAATACGAGATTCACCCTGAAAAGAGGTTCATCAGCGATGGCATGCCAAATCGAATCTCAGTCCCTGATGCTAGAAAGGACGAAGTCAATCCGGAGCTAATTGGTGATCGTGAATTGTATTTTTATGAAATTGAAAACAACGTAGAATAATGGCATTTTAACAAGGAGGAAACTGTGAACTTTTATATAATCGGTATTTTGTTTTTCTTTTTAGTGCTGGTTTCAATTCAGTATACGCTGAATCAAATCCTCTATAATTTAAAAGAAATCAATAGGAAGCTAGACAGAACTCCTAAAAAATAAGAAGAATAGGGAACAAATTGTCATATGGTAAAGCGAAGTAAGTTCATTTTTTTGGAGAGTATTCACAAAAAAATTGAACTTAATTTTTTGTTCTGTATAATGATAAATGAATGTGAGAACGATTGACTTGAAAGGACAGGCTATGAAATTGAGCAAGAAAGGGCAGTTTGTGCTTTACAATGTATTGGCATCTTTTGGGATTTCGCTTTCGATTTCATTTTTTATGACCCTGATATCAAACGGATTTGCAGATGGATTTGTTCAGACATGGGGCCAATCCTTTATATTGGGATATATAATTGCAGTGCCATCATCTATGATTGTTGTCCCTGTGGTCAACAGAATTATGAATCGATTTATAAGTGAGATTTAAGATGTGTTTACAATCTGCTCACAAAGGTTAGTATAAATCCAGCCTTGACACTTCCACGGTAATTGGCTGGTATAGAAAAAGATGCATTCCAATTTGGAGTATGCATCTTTTTTGTATTGACGAATCTAATTGATGGATAATGGTTCTGGATGGGATTTTAAAGTTAATTGAATAAAGCCACCAAAAGGTAAATATAATGAGCGGATATACCTGCTATAATGCCGCCAATGGTGTGAGATAGGATAGCTTTTGAAGCTAATTTTCGAACGTTTAGGGCATCCATCATACCAACATGTGTACTTAAATACCCGCTCCAGCACATTCCCATGGAAGTGAACACAGCGATTTCATTTGGTCCAACAAGCTCTTTGGCAACAAAGTCTTTAACAAGCCCCATAGCAGCACCAACAGAACCTAAAGAAGTGATTGGGAAGGCAATTGCCTCAGGGCTTTTAAAGCCAAATAGAGGTGTCAGAATAGGGCTTAGAAAAGCACCGATTTTAGGAAAGAGAGCAACGCCTTCTTTTTTTGCACCAGTGTAAATGGCGACACCGTTTTCATAACCTGATGGGCCAAATGTAAACAACATGACGAGTGTGCAGATGATGACAACTCCTGGAATAATCGCAAGACCTAGCTCAACGCCAGTTTTTCCACCCTCCAGTGTAGCATCTAAAATTCTTTCAAACGTGTTTCCCACTCTGACTTCCCTCAGTAGATTAATATCGTCAATCGCGGGGGTTTTATCAGCCTTTTCTGTTTCGATATTATAGAATTGCTTGGTGAAGCGCATCATTATTCGAACACTGACGATGCTGCCTATAATTGCACCAATATTCCCAATGAGAACAGGGACAAGATATTCGACGCCATCTCCAAGTCCCAACATATAAGTTGTGAGTATAAGTCCCATTCCAAATGCAGTCCCCAAATTGCACAGTGTTGGCAATTGATATTCTTTAAAGTACTTTTTAAATCCATTGTCTTGGGCAAGGGATATGATTGCAGGGTTATCTGAAAGATAGGTTGTGATCATTCCAATTGAAGCTGCCCCGGGCAGATTGTAAAGCGGTTTCATAATCGGTGAAATAATTTTGTTAATAAGTGCAACAACGCCGAACTCCGAAAGCAATGCTGCAAAAGCCCCCGCTAGTACAGCAATAGCCATAATAAAAAACACAACGTCAATTAAGAGATAATGAGCTGTGTTCATAATGGTGTTAAACATCTTGTCAATGCCCATCTTCATTGCAAGATACCCAAAAAATACACCCGCAACAATGAGGAAGACAAACGTTTCAAGCGTAATTGCCTTCTTCTGTTTTCTACTGTGTTCCATTATTAATCCCCCTAAATCTTGATACTCTAATTTTACTAAATACAAAGGATCAATAGCAATGAATTTAGGTGATCCCATCCGTTAAATTAATGTAATGAATTTCAGCTTAAAACGAAACTTGAAAAAATGAAATAGCTGTTATACAATATAATTTATAATCGAAAAGTCTGGGAGGATATAGATGAGTATAGAAAATAAGAAACGTGAGGTTCTCCTGTCCAAAGAGGCCATTGAAAATAGAGTCGCTGAACTGGGTGTAGAACTAACAGAGGCTTATAAAGATAAAAACTTGCTGGTGATTTCATTGCTAAAGGGGAGTTTTATATTTACAGCAGATCTGGTGAGGAAAATTGACTTGCCGGTTCGCATTGAGTTTATGACGACTTCTAGCTATGGGCACGGAGAAGAGACATCTGGGAAATTAAAAGTTGTGCAGGATGTTCAAGTGAGTTTAGAGGCATATGATGTCTTGGTGGTTGATGATATTACAGATTCAGCACTTACAATGACTGGGGTCGTTGAAATTTTAGGAGAGAGAAATCCGAAGAGCATCAAATCTTGCGTTCTTCTCGACAAGCCTTCCAGAAGAAAGACAGAGTATCAACCTGATTATGTCGGATTTGAAATTCCCGATAAGTTTATCGTTGGATACGGTTTAAATTATGGCGATTATTTTAGAAATATTGACCATGTTTTTGCCTTCGTAGATTGATGAAGTGGTCTAAACTGAATAGCGTCAGTAAATATAGTTGAGAGACTTAAAGCCCCAAACGCACTGTTTGGGGCTTTTCATGAGCCATTCTATGAACCATTCCATTTTGATTAGAGGATTATCCTCTAAGATCGTCTAAAAGTTTTGTTTTTTCTTCAGTGATATCATCTTTCATTTTGACGAGTCGAGCAGGCGAACCTGCGACGACGCTACCTGCGGGAACATCTTTTGTGACGATAGAACCGGCTGCCACAACAGCACCAGCTCCAATCCTAACGCCCTCTAATACAACAGCATTTGCGCCAATTAGGACATTGTCTTCAATGATAACAGGGGTAGCGCTAGGGGGTTCAAGGACACCTGCCACAACAGCGCCAGCCCCAATATGGCAATTTGCGCCAATCGTTGCTCTTGCGCCTAGAACTGCATTCATGTCAATCATAGTTCCATTTCCAATTTCACTGCCGATATTGATAACAGCGCCCATCATTATAACAGCTTGGTCACCTATTTTGACGCGATCTCTTATAATTGCACCGGGTTCAATTCGAGCATTTACATGCTTGAGATCCAACATTGGAATCGCAGAATTTCTGCGATCATTTTCGAGTTCGTAGTAGTCGATGGTGTCCTTGTTAGATTCAATTAAACCTAAAACATCAGTACTTTCACCAAATACAACCACAAAGCCAGCCTCTCCAAAGATTTTGACAGGCGCTTCTGGTAATGAAGCGAGACTCCCTTTGATATAGGCTTTTACAGGTGTTGATTTCTTTGCATCCTTGATGAACTTTGCTATTTCATAAGGATTTGTCATATCGTATTGTGTCATTAAAAGTATCCTTTCTTAAAAAATAGTATGTGTTGCCTCAAAAAACAGATAAATAAGCCGATAGAGCTTGATTTAAATACGTTCAAAAATAGCACTCATATCATAAAGCCCGGGTGGCATTTTGACGATAAAAGCAGCTGCGTTGATTGCACCTTTTGCAAAGACGCGTTTGCTTTGAGCGCTGTGTCCTAAAGTAATGACCTCATCTGTGCCTGCGAATATGACTTCGTGTTCGCCGACGATTGTGCCACCCCTGACAGCATGAACTGTTATTTCCTCTGAGTTTCGCTTGGTGGCATTTCCGTGGCGACCATAGAGTAATTTTTTAGGAGCAGACAGTGTTTCGTTAATGCCATCTGCCAACATTTTGGCAGTACCACTTGGCGCATCGACTTTGAGATTGTGATGTTTCTCAATAATTTCAATGTCGAAATCGCCTTCGAGTATGGCTGCGGCCTTTTTAGAAAGTGCAATTAACAAATTGATGCCCAAAGACATATTGCCAGAGCGAAAGATCGCAATTTTCTTGGAAGCCTCCAATATTTTGGCTTCAGTGTCATCATTCAAACCAGTAGTGCAGATAACAATTGGTTTTTGCTGATTGACAGCAAAATCAATTAGATCAGAAACCACAGAAAAATGGGAAAAATCAATAATACAGTCAAAGGAAATGTCGCAGCTTTTGACAGAGTCAAAAATGGGAAAAACAGTTGATGAATCTGCGTGGCGATCTACGCCTGCCACGATATTATATTCAGGTTGTCCTTTGATGAGTTCAACAATGTTTTTACCCATAGCGCCGTTGGCGCCTGAAAGTAGAATATCCATGATGAAGACCTCCTTTCTCAGTCATTAACAATATTATAACCGATATACATCGGGATTTGGAGTAAAACAAAGTCATTTTCAGAGAATAAATTGGTGTTATGATTTATACAAAACTTGAAAATGACTTGTAACTGATGAATCATTGCATTTGTGCCTAATGGGTCAAACAAAAAACGAGTCAGAGAAACTTCTCTGTCTCGTTTACGAATCATTTTAAATTAAATGATAGGTTTTTAAAATTGTTTTTAGTTGGTCTTCATGTTCCGACTCAATAGGGGTGAGTGGTAAACGAAGAAGGCCTGCGTTCATACCCATTAGGTTTAGAGCTGCTTTTACTGGAATCGGATTTGTTTCGACGAATAAGTGTTTCACAAGTGGATTTATCTTAAATTGCAATGCTCTTGCTTTCTCGATATCGCCTGCCATGTAAGCGGCCACTAAATCGTGAGTTTCTTTAGGCAACACATTGGCCACTGTAGAAACGACCCCTTTGGCACCTAAGGAAAGCAGTGGAAGGATGTGATCGTCATTTCCCGCATAAAGTGCAAAATCTTTTGGAATCACTCTAGCTAGTTCAGTGATTTGTGTGATGTCTGCACTGGCCTCCTTAATACCGACGATATTCTTATGAGAGGCTAGTATTCTCACAGTATCAGGCAGTAGATTGACAGCGGTTCTGGAAGGTACATTATACACAATAATTGGCAAATTAACTGCATCTGCAATGGCATTAAAGTGTGCGATCATGCCTTTAGCTGTCCCCTTATTATAATAAGGCGTTACAACCAGTAGAGCTTGAACCCCTGCTGTTTCAGCCATAATGCTGAGTTCAATTGCCTTTTGAGTATTGTTTGTACCAGTTCCTGCAATAATTGGAACCCTTCCCTTGGCAGTTTTAACTGCGAATTCAAAAATAGATTTTTTTTCGTCATCCGTAAGCGTTGCGGCTTCTCCAGTAGTACCGCTAACAATGATTGCATCAGTATGATTTTGGATGTGCCATTCAATTAGAGTTTCAAATGCCTCAAAATCAATACCTTGGTCATTTAATGGCGTGACAATTGCAACACCAGACCCAATAAATACTTCCATAAACATACCTCTACATCATTTTTATAAGAGTCTCAGCAATTTGAATTGTATTTGTTGCTGCTCCTTTTCTTATATTATCAGCAACCACCCAAAGATTCAAGCCATTATCGATACTTTCATCTCTTCTTATTCTTCCAACATAGACTGGATCTGTGTCGGCAGCGGTATTTGCCAGAGGATAGACATTATTTTGAACATCATCTTGGAGGATGATTCCCTCAGATGAGGCCATCAACTTGAAGATATCCTCAACTTCAAACGGCTTTTTCAACTGGACGTTAATGGATTCACTGTGACCATAAAAGATTGGAACGCGAACTGCGGTAGCAGTGATTTTAAGTGTGTCATCATTTAAGATTTTTTTTGTTTCATTGATCATCTTCATTTCCTCTTTGGTATAGCCATTGTCGAGGAAGACGTCAATATGTGGTAGACAGTTTTGAGCAATTGGATGTGCGTAACAGTTGGCAATATGGTTGCCTTTGATCCCTTCTTCAAGATCGTTCATGCCTTTGACCCCTGAACCTGAAACAGCTTGGTAAGTGGAGTAGACGATGCGCTCGATACCGTATTTGTCATATAGCGGTTTGAGCGCTACCATAGCTTGAATCGTAGAACAGTTTGGATTTGCAATGATGTTTTTGTGCGTTTTTAAGGCTTCTGGATTTACCTCTGGAACTACCAATGGCACCTCAGGATCCATGCGCCATGCACTTGAATTGTCAATGACGATGACGCCTTTGCTTGCAGCGATAGGTGCGAATTTTAAGCTGATATCGCCACCGGCAGAAAATAAGGCGATGTCAATATCGCCGTCAAAAGAACTTTCAGTCAATTCTTGAACCGTGTATGACTTACCTTTTACTGTAACCACTTCACCAGCAGATTTCTTAGAAGCAAAGCAGTAAAGATTCTCATATGGAAAATCTCTTTCTTCAAGAACCTTTAAAAAGGTTCTGCCAACCATTCCAGTTGCACCTACAACTGCTAAATTAATCTTTTTCATGGATGTACCCCCTATTGAATACTAGTCGCATATATTATAAAATATAATGACGACGGCAAATAAAGTCCTATGCGTTAAATGTTATGAAAACATTGAAATGACTAGACTTTACAAATAAATTATATATATACTAACATTCCACTTTTCCTGCGTCAACAGCAAAAATGAAATTTTGATCGGTAGAATATGATAAAGTGCCAATATATTTACGTAAGATGGCCCTCTTTGTCCGCAAGATATCTTTTTCAGTAAGGACTGCTCTTTGTAGATGGAAAAACCATAAAGTGAGAATTGAGTTGTGAAACGTATATAGAGAGGTGATAAAATGCAACATACTGATTTGGCATCATACGTATACAAGTGTAGAGAAGACCTTCACAAAATTCCAGAAGGCGGATTTGAGGAGTTTAAGACCTCAAAATACATTAAGGATAAACTAACTGAATTGAATTTGACATTTGAATCCGTTGTTGGGACAGGAGTTCTGGCATATATCAAAGGTCAAAATCCAGAGAGAACGCTCGCTTTTAGAACAGATATTGATGGTCTGTCTGTAACCGAAGAGAGCAGCTACCTGTGCCACTCTGAACACAAAGGGTACATGCATGCCTGTGGTCACGACGGTCATATGTCTATGATGCTTGGATTTGCAAAGTGGCTCAGTGAGAGCCCCGAAAAAATACTGGACAATATTCTGTTGATTTTTCAGCCTGCTGAAGAGGGACCTGGTGGTGCAGAACATATTGTTAAACAGGGTTATCTCAAAAAATATGGAGTGGACGAAATCTACGGAATACATCTATATCCAGTTGTGGAACAGGGAAAATACGGACTCGCCAATGGCCCAATGATGGCGATGACTGGTGAAATTGACATTGATATAAAGGCAAAGAGTGCTCACGGTGCCCAGCCGCATCAGGGCATTGATGCAATTGTCATCGCCTCTCAGCTCATGTCCTCTATGCAGTCCATTGTCTCTAGAAATATTTCCCCGATTGATCCCTGCGTTTTGACAATTGGCAAGATGGAAGCGGGAGAACGTCGTAATGTCATTGCTGGAAGCGCTAGGCTTGAGGGAACGATTCGAGCTTTTGACAGTGCTGTATACGAGCAAATAAAATTTAGAATCAATGAGCTTTTGAAGGGATTCGAGGTATCATATGGTGTTCGTTGCGAGGTGGAGATCAGAGATTTATATCCACCAGTTGTCAACAATAGCAGACTCTTTGAACAGTTCATCGAAATTAACGGTGAAGACAATTGTACATTGCTTGAACCGCAGATGATTAGTGAGGATTTCTCCTATTATCAGGAGGCTGTTCCAGGACTCTTTTACTTTGTAGGAACCTATAATGAGTCACTTGAACATGTATATCCACTTCACAATTCAAAGTTTAATTTTGATGACAAAGTGCTTCTATCTGGCATAGAATCCTATGTGAATATTATAGAGTACTACAATGGCAAACGTTTGAGCAAAGCGAGGTAGAAATGGAGCAAAGGTCACATTTTAGCATATTTGAAGCCAATTCGATTTTCTTGATCCTAGCGGGGATATTTTTGACAGTGGGGGCATATTTTCAGAGCAAGGAAGTCCTCTCTGGGCTGTTGATAACGGAGTACGGTATCATTTTTGTTCCCATTCTCTTGTACGCATTGGTGACGAAGAAAGACCTGCGAGGCGTTTTCAGGGTCAAGAAAATACCGCTTAAACAATGTCTTAAAATCGTTGCAATTGCCATTTTACTATTGCCCACAGTGGCCATTGTCAACATGATTGCCATTTTGTTGATTGAACTCTTTAGCGACGCAATTGTGCTGGATATACCCACGGCAACCAATGGTGTGGAGTATTTGGGACTGATGTTTATCATCTCTATAACAGCTGGCATCTGCGAAGAGACTTTTTTCAGAGGAATGGTTCTGGATGCCTACGAAACAGAGTTGGGACGAAAATGGGGTGCTATTTTTAGCGGATTCCTGTTTGCAATTTTTCATTTCAATCCACAAAACTTTTTTGGACCCTTGGTGCTTGGGATTATGTTCTCATATTTGGTTCAGCTAACTGGCTCAATTTTTGCTGGCATTTTAGCGCATGCAACCAATAACGGAATCGCTGTATCGCTGGGATTCTGGGCAAATCTCGTTTCAGATGAAGCGGATATGATGGCATCAGGAGGACAGCTTTACGATTCTATTGGCCTTCTTATAGGCATGATTGTAGGCTATGGCGTATTGGCCTTGGGGTTTGCTATTGTCATCAAAGGCCTTCTTAAGAGTCTTAGAAAAGACTATGCAACTTTTGAAATTGGAGATTCAATTGAAGTTAATACCAAGCGATATGATATTATAGATATGGAAGCGGAAAAGTTAATTATCAAAGCCGAAAATTCAGAAGAATTATTGACCACTGATTTGGAAAGACTTTCTAAAGTGGGGATTTCACATGAATACAAACTCTGGGATAAACGGCCTCTTAAACTTCCAATTGGTGCAATGGTGCCGGTTATGATTGCGGCGGTGGCCTATGGTTATATTTTTTACTTAGCTTATTTAAGAGCGTAATAAGGAGTTACAACATGTCAATTTATGAGGGGTTTGCCAGTGTCTATGACATCATGCAAAGTGATGTGGATTATGATAAATGGGCAAAGGCGCTTTCGGAAATTTCAAAAGCGCATGTAAGACAACCACGAACTGTTTTGGAACTTGCTTGTGGGACGGGAACACTTGCAATTGAGCTCAGTAAACAGGGCTTTATTTGCGAAGGGGTGGACATTTCCGAAGAGATGCTTGCGATTGCAAATCACAAAGCTATAGAGTCGGTGCAGAGAATTCGCTTTTTATGTCAGGATATTCAAGCGTTTAATACAGGAAAAAAATATGATGTTATTTTTTCAATGTGTGATGGGTTCAACTATCTCACGGAAGATGGAGGGATGGTCAATGCTTTCAAAGCAGTTCACAAGCATCTGAATGATGATGGCATCTTTATATTTGATTTGAGCTCGAAATATAAGCTCTCTCAAATTATTGGAAACAACACTTTTGCTGAAACATTTGAGGATACTTCCTATATTTGGGAAAATGAATTTGATGAGATAGAGAACCTGCTTCATTTTACATTAACCCTCTTTGTCAAGGATGGGGAGCTTTACGAACGGTTTGAGGAGTATCACACTCAAAGAGCCTATGCGTATGGAGAGGTGCTAAACTTGATTTTGCCTTTTTTTGAAGTCCTGAAAACAGTAGATGGCGATACTTTTGAGGCAGTCACGCAGACGTCTCAAAGGTTATGTTTTATCTGTAAAAAAATAGAAAAATAATGGAGGAACACAATGGATAAGTTAATAACAGCGATGTCAGAGAATAGAGAAGTGAGGGTCTATGTTGCCAATACAACGAATATGATTAATGATGCAAGAGATCTTCATGATTTGTCACCAATATCGACGTCAGCGCTTGGAAGAACCATTACGGCTGCGGCAATGATGGGAATGATGAGCAAAATTGAAAAAGAAAAACTGACGCTTCAAATCAAGGGAAGCAGTGATATCAAGATGATTATTGCAGTGGCGGATATTTACGGCAATGTGAAAGGTTATATTTCAAACCCTTTGGCAGAAAATCGTTTTACTGAGGATGGAAGATTAGCTGTGGGCGAAGCAATTGGAAAAGAAGGACGCTTGGTTGTCATCAGAGATTATGGCATGAAGGAACCTTTTATCGGGCAGAGTGAATTGGTATCAGGCGAAATCGCAGAGGATATTGCAAATTACTTTGCAAAGTCGGAGCAACAACCCACAGCTGTTGGATTGGGCGTTTCCTTTGATAGCACTGGTGTTGTAAAAAGCGGCGGCGGTTTTATTGTCCAGTTATTGCCTGAGGCATCTGAGGCGACAATTGAGCAATTGGAATCAAATCTCAATAAACTCCATTCGGTAACTCAGATGATGGACGAGGGATTGACTATCAATCAAATTGCGGGTCAAATATTTGCTGGGCTTGGCCTTGAAGAACTGGAACAGTATCCTTTAAATTTTAAATGTGATTGCAGTGAATCAAAAATGGAAGACGCTCTGATTAGTTTGGGCAGGACAGAACTTAGAGCTATTATAGATGAAGATGGGAAAGCAGAATTGAAATGTCATTTTTGCAATAAGACATATGAATTTGACAAGGCAAAACTTGAAGCGTTTTACAATGCGGCAAAATAGATAGAAAGTTTCACTTTGGAAGTGCGGTTTGTATAAATCGCACTTTTTAAACGAAGAAGTTTCAGTGAGGGAGAGACGTATGAAATATGTTGTTGCAGCGTCATATGTGATAGGTGCCCTTGAAAGACACTATGGTAAAGGCGCAAAATACCTTGAAATGCCTAAGATAAAGGACGTTCTCCCCGGGCTATCTGAGCACCCTGATATGGGGATTTTTATGCTTGGAAGGGCAATCGTTGCAGAGCCGACTATTCATGATACCATGTATAAGTATTATGAGTCAGAATTGGAGAATGGCAAATTTGTGTTGAAAAGAGGCGCAAGGTTGCTTGAAAAATCCTATCCCAAAGACATTGCCTATAACTGTGTGGTTGTTGGAAATTATCTGATTCACCATAGACAGGCTGATGAAGTGATTATAAATCTTTGTATGGAAATGGGATATGAGATGGTGGCTGTAAAGCAAGGCTATGCGAAGTGTTCGACGCTTGTGGTTGACAATCAGTCTGTTATAACAGATGATGTAGGACTGGCTGGCATTTATAGGGACATGGAAATAGACACACTCCTTGTACAAAAGGGCGATGTTTTACTTGAAGGATTTGAATATGGCTTTATTGGCGGAACTGCTGGCAGGGACGAGGCGAACCAGTGTATTCTCTTTAGCGGAGATCTCAGAAATCATCGGGACGGTTCTGCAATTCGTGCTTTTATTGAAGAGAGGGGCTTTGAGGTCGTCGAGTTGTGCGATGGTCCCCTCATTGACTGTGGGAGTATCTTTATCTCCAAATTTTAATTTTAAAATAATTTAATTTTAGTGAATCTCAATGAACGGTGTGCTATACTTCCGTATAGGCATTGCGAGATGCGGTGCGGGTATTTTAGAGAGTGAAAGCAAGGTGTAAGATATGTTATTAAAATTGTTGATTTTAGCAGCAATAGGTGGTGTCATCGGTTGGATGACAAATGTCATTGCCATTAAACTCCTCTTTAGGCCGATAAATCCAATAAAACTGCCTTTTCTGCCCATTGTGATTCAAGGGCTGATTCCAAAACGAAAAGAGGATATTTCAAGGTCAATTGGAGAAATCGTTGATGAAGAATTGATTTCAATTGAACAGATTATCGATCATTTAATTGAGGAAACGGATAAACAACAAGTAATCGGTATGATTAAGGAACGTGTTCTTGCAATTGCAAGTGAGAAGATGCCTTCCTTGATTCCTTCAATGTTTAAGAGCGCAATTATAGCCAATATTGGGGAACTCATAGAACAAAATGGTGAGGCAATTATTGTGGAGATGACTGAAAAACTTTCTCATAAAGCCATGGATAGCATAGATGTGGCAAAGATGGTGGAGGATAAACTAAATACTTACGACTTTGAGAAGTTGGAAGAGATGACCCTTAAAATTGCAAAGACGGAACTAAAGGCAATTGAGGTTTTAGGGGGAATTATTGGTTTTTTCATAGGGATTATTCAGGGATTGATTGTCTTATTTTTGCTCTAAGAGTTGCTTGAATTCTACCTGTGGATGACTAGCTGGCTTCGTAAAAAGCGAAAAAGCATGAAATGTTTGTGAATGATGTACAGTTTCTATTGACAAAGAGAAAAGATGAGAGTAAAATAACCTTAAATTTTATAGAGGCTATGATAAAGAAGAGTAAGTTCAGATTACCTTTTGAAGAGAGAGAAACTCTAGGCTGTGAGGTTTCTTAGGCAATAATTTGAAAAGAAAACTAACTTTTAGCCCTTGCTGAGTATAGTGATAGAAATGTAAGCGTCTTACCACGTTATAGGTAAATGAGTGTCATACCGTTATTCTGTATGTTCACTAGGGTGGAACCGCGTATAAACCACGTCCCTAGCTTTTGCTAGAGACGTGGTTTTTTACGTTTGCGTTAAACCTTAGGCTTGTCTTTCATACATTGCTAGGTCATAGAAACTACTATTTGAAATTGCATGTTGAAGCGGGAATGGGGTTATAAAAAAATTTGAGAGATTGGAGGCAATAAGATGTCAATGATTAAGATTACTTTAAAAGATGGTTCTATAAGGGAAGTTGAAAAGGGAATCAGCGTTTACGAAGTTGCAAAACAAATTTCAGGCAGACTTGCAAAAGAGGCAATTGTAGGATCGGTGAATGGTGTAACCGTTGATTTGAGCTACAAATTGGACGCAGATTGCGAGCTCAATATTTTTAAATTTACAGATGATGAAGGCGCACATGCTTTTAGACATACCAGTTCTCATATTATGGCGCAAGCTGTTAAGCGTTTATTCCCTGGCACAAAGTTGGCGATTGGGCCTGCAATAGACAATGGCTTTTACTATGACTTTGACACAGAACATAAATTCACACCTGAAGATTTAGAAAAAATTGAAAATGAAATGAAAAAGATTGTCAAAGAGGCCTTAGAACTCAAACGGTTTGAATTACCGCGTGAAGAAGCGATTAAATTTATGGCTGAAAAAGGTGAAGACTACAAAGTGGAATTGATTAATGACCTTCCAGAGGATTCCATTATTTCATTCTATGAACAAGGCGATTTCGTAGACTTGTGTGCAGGCTGTCATGTTATGAGTACTAAGGAAATCAAGAGCTTTAAATTGCTCAGCTTGGCAGGGGCATATTGGAGAGGCGATGAAAAAAACAAGATGCTTCAAAGAATTTATGGAACATCTTTTCCAAAGGCATCGCTATTAGAAGAATACGTCACTATGCTGGAAGAAGCAAAGAAAAGGGATCATAGAAAACTGGGTAGAGAATTGAAATTGTTTGCATTGATGGAAGAAGGCCCAGGATTTCCATTTTTCTTGCCAAATGGGATGGTTGTTAAAAATAAGCTCTTAGAATATTGGAGAGAAGTGCACAGCAAAGCCAATTATGTTGAAGTGGAAACACCGATTATCTTAAATCGAAAGTTATGGGAGACTTCAGGTCACTGGTTCCACTACAAAGACAATATGTATACACTGTTGATAGATGAAGAGGATTATGCGATTAAACCGATGAACTGTCCAGGAGGCATGTTGGTTTATAAAACTGACCTCAGGTCTTATAAGGACTTCCCAATGCGTGTTGGCGAAATTGGAAGAGTGCATAGACATGAGTTGTCTGGTGCGCTACATGGACTTATGAGGGTAAGAGCATTCACTCAAGATGATGCGCATATTTTCATGTTGCCTGAACAAATCAAAGATGAAATCAAAAATGTATGTAATTTAATTGATGAAGTTTATAGGACTTTTGGATTCTCATATCATGTTGAACTCTCAACTAGACCTGAAAAGTCAATGGGAACTGATGAAGAATGGGCACTTGCTGAGGATTCGCTAAGGGGTGCGCTGGAAGAATTAGGACTTGAATATAAGTTGAACGAAGGCGATGGTGCTTTCTATGGACCGAAGATAGACTTCCATCTAAGAGATTCCATCGGCAGAACATGGCAATGCGGTACAATTCAGTTAGATATGCAATTGCCTCAAAGATTTGAGCTTTCCTATATTGGAAAAGATGGTGAGAAACATCAGCCAATTGTCATTCACAGAGTTGCATTTGGAAGTATTGAAAGATTCTTGGGGATTCTCATTGAGGAATTTGCAGGTAAATTCCCTGCTTGGCTTGCACCAGTGCAAGTAAAAATCCTATCAATTGCAGACAGACACATTGAATATGCAGAGTCAGTTAAAAAACAGCTTGAAGCTCACGGTATCAGAGTTCAAATTGATGATAGAGCAGAGAAAATCGGCTATAAGATTAGAGAAGCGCAACTTGAAAAAAATCCTTATATGCTGATTTTAGGTGATAAAGATATTGAAAACAATGCAGTCTCTGTTAGATCAAGAGATCTTGGCGAACTGGGAGGCATGGCATTAGAGGCGTTTGCTGAAACGCTTGTCAAAGAAATTAAAGAGAGATCTCTGGTCAGCTTATTTGAGAAAGGCGAAGAGGTTTAATAAAGACTTACTTGATTTAAACTTGTGTTTAAAGATTAAGTGTTGACACTTTTATGAATACGTGATATAGTAATTAAGGTCATTAAAACAACCAAGTAGAAGTCCGCTTCTCACCATATAACTTAGAGTTCATATGGTTTATAGTATCTTTTAGACAGTTTATGTCATTTGAAAAGTTGCTAACGGCGGATTCTTATCTGCCGTTTTTATTTTTAAAAAATTAGGGGGTGTATCTTATCAAAACTGCTGAAATTAATGAAGAAATTCGTGACCGAGAAATACGAGTTATTGGCGATGATGGCGAGCAGCTGGGCATTATGTCTGCTAAAGAGGCATTTGCGATTGCACAGGAGAAAAAACTTGATCTTGTAAAAATTGCGCCAAATGCAAAACCACCTGTCTGTAGAATCATGGATTTTGGTAAGCATCGATATGAACAACAAAAGCGAGACAAGGAAGCACGTAAGAAACAAAAAAGCGTTGGCTTGAAAGAAGTTCGGTTGAGCTTGAATATTGAAAAACATGATTTGGAAACAAAGGTTAAAAATGCTGCCAAGTTCTTGGAAAAAGGTGACAAGGTAAAAGTTTCTTTGAGATTTAAAGGCCGTGAGATGGGTTATACTCAGTTAGGATATGAAGTCGTCAGCAGATTCGCAGCAGAACTTGAAGATGTAGGCGCACTGGAAGCTCCGGCTAAAATCGAGGGAAGAAGCTTAGTTGCAATATTTGCACCTAAAAAATAAAAATGCATATAATTTCGGAAGGAGGACATAACAATGCCAAAAATGAAAACACATCGCGGCGCTGCTAAGAGAGTTAAAAAAACTGGAAGTGGCAAATTAAAAAGAAGTAAAGCTTTTACAAGCCATATCTTAACCAAAAAATCTTCTAAGAGAAAAAGAGGTTTGAGACAAGCTACTACTGTTAGCGAATCAGATATGAAAAGAGTAAAAACATTATTACCTTATTTATAGGAAGAAAGTAGAAGAAGGAGGTTTGAGAAATGGCTAGAGTTAAAAGAGCTATGAACGCTAAGAAAAAGCATAAAAAAATATTAAAATTAGCTAAAGGTTTTTACGGCCAAAAAAGCTTAGTATTTAAAGCAGCTAATCCTGCAGTTATGAGATCATTAAGATCGGCATATGTTGGTAGAAAGAGAAGAAAGAGAGATTTTAGAAAATTATGGATCGCTCGTATCAATGCTGCATCTAGAATCAATGGTTTAAGCTATTCTAAATTTATGAATGGTCTTAAAAAAGCAAATGTAGATATCAATAGAAAAGTATTGTCAGAAATGGCAATTCACAATCCAGAGGATTTTGCTAAATTGGTATCAGTGGCAAAAGAAAACTTATAGAATTAATAGATGGGGCTGTTGCAAAATAGCCCCTAACTAAAAAATGACCTGTAACG
>DKFC01000050.1 GCA_002452745.1 Firmicutes bacterium UBA6806 | reverse complement strand
CAGAGGTCTGCAAAACCTTTATTCACCAGTTCAAATCTGGTCGTCGCCTCCAAATTATGCGCTCTTAGCTCAATTGGATAGAGTGTCTGACTACGAATCAGAAGGTTAGGGGTTCGAATCCCTTAGGGCGCGCCATCTAACTTCATATAATGAATGATTTTAAAATCATTGATGGTGTAGATTAAACTATTATGACATAAGTTGTAATAGTTTTTTTATATTTGTTGGAATTGTAAATGATGCTAGGGGATCGTTAGCAGATCTAATTGAAAATGGAATTGGTTGAAGATTGTTAATAAATAGTCTATAATTAAAATAGTTAATAAAAGGTCTAAAGCGAGGTTATATGAATAAGAAAGCAGTGCTAATCATTACAATTTTAATATATGGCATAGTGGCGACGAGTATGGTCTTGGGGATGAATTTACCTCAGGGGGGAACCCTGTTAGAACGTATCTTAGTTAGCAATAATTTGCCCGTAAGAACCAGTGCACAAGATGGATTATACATTCCAGGAATTCAAATTGTGGGTGTACTCATCTTGAGCTGGGTAATACTTAAATATCTGTATAATGGAAAAGCCACACTTTGGCGAAATGGCATACTTTTAGTGGTTATAATAACAGCAGGTATATGGAAACTATTTGTACTATAATCAACAGATGGTTTGTAATACATGCGCTAAAGCAAATTACAGAGTAAAACTATAAAATGGGTTTATAGATTTGATTATAAGTATAGTGACTTATAGAGGATACAATATGGAAATTACTTATGAAGAGATCAAAACAATTTTCAAGATGGAACTGAATAGAGAACTTCTAGAAATTTCTCCATGTGGAAATCATGATTTGAATAGAAATTTAGTTTTTTTTACAGCAGACAAAGACAATAAGTGGGTTATTAAATTTTTTTATAAACCCAATAAACGTATAAGAGAAATTAAGTCATTTCAGTATTTTAAGCAAGATCGATTGACCATTTTGGCAGAGGGAATCACAAAGTTAGGGCATGAGTGGTTGATTTATCCTTTTGTAGAAGGTGATTTACTTGATTTAAAAATAGATAAAATTCCAACAGAAAATCTCATACAGCTATTTGAAGAAATTGGTGCCATACTGGGTTGTTTTCACGGGAGTCATACATTTGACTACTTTGGAGACTGGAACGTAGAAAAGAGAAGTCCCGTGGGTGAATATCGAAATTTTATCATTGAGGATACAGAGAGACTTATAGGAAATTTGCAGAGTTGTACCAGTGAGGAATCTAATATTTATCAGAAGGCAATCTACCATGTCCGTGAAGAATATAAAAATATACGCCAGTTAGAAGTTGGAAGGCTTTGTCATAGAGATATTGATGGAAGAAATATTATGATAACCCAAAATTCAGAGAATTTCTATGGAGTAAGTGCGTTTCTCGACTTTGAAAAATGCGTGGTTTTTAATGAGTTCTATGATATAACGGGACTCTATAGAAAGTATTTTCTCAGCAACCCTTATCTTATCAAACCCTTTAAAAGAGGATATGAATGGTATCTAAAAATTGAGGAATCATTCAATAGCGAAATTAAATTCAATTTATTGAGACTGGGCATAGACTTGTGTAGCTGGTCTAAGGATGTGTCTAAACTGTTTTATTGTGAGTCCTTTAATTATCTTAAAATGGTTCTGATAAATTATGACCAAATAGACAGATGGTATCTTTAAATTCAATTCTAAAATGAATTCAATGATGACGTTATCTTGAAAAAGAGCAAAGCCTAAATTGCTGAATAAAAAAGTCCTTCTGGCAATGTACAGTGACTCCTGAACTGCCAAAAGGACTTTTTTATGTAACCATCAAATCGCTTGATGGTGTTGACCAGTGTTTTTCTGATTAGATAACGTGATTGAGTTCAAAAAAACTATGAATTTCATTAACTGCAAGTTTTGATTGGGATTCATCAATAATGCATGAAATTTTAATTTCTGATGTGGAAATCATTTCGATATTAATTCCCAGTTGATAAAGAGTTCCAAATAAGCCTGATGCTATGTTGGCATCTGAGGTAATACCTGTGCCAACGATAGACAATTTTGCCACGTCTTTGCGTATTAAAAGGGGAGACGCACCAACTTCTTTGATAAAGGCTTCAATGATACTGTTGACATTTTCAAGCTCATCTTTTGGAACGGTAAAAGATATATCGTTGAAGGCATCATGATTGAGATTTTGGATTATCATATCAATATGAATGTTTTTAGCCGCCAACATTGAGAACAGCTTATAGGCGATGCCAGGTTTATCTGGGACATTTGGGACAGTGAGTCTGACGATATTATCATCACAAGTGACACCTCGTACTTGAGCTTTTTCCATTTGTTTCACCTCTGTTATATTTGTACCGCTCTCTTCAAGTTCAAACGAAGAACGGACTACTAATTTCATATTGTTTTTGCGTGCGAGTTCAACTGAGCGAGGATGCATGACTTTAGCACCCAGCTTGGCGAGTTCGAGCATCTCATCATAGCTGATATCCTTTAACTGAGAGGCGTCTTTAACGACTCTGGGATCTGCTGTATAGATACCACGGACATCTGTGTAGATTTCGCATGCAGTGGCATTTAATGCAACTGCCAGTGCAACCGCAGTTGTATCTGAACCGCCTCGACCTAAAGTGGTAATATCTCCATTTTCAGTCATCCCCTGAAATCCAGCAACGATGACTATTTTACCTTCATCGAGTTCAGAGAGAATTCTATCCGGATGGATGTCGCTGATTTTTGCTTTGGAGAAGAAGGGATCTGTCTGGATACCACATTGATATCCGGTGAGAGAAATCGCCTTATAACCCATCGCTTCAATGGACATGGCGAGGAGTGAAATAGATATTTGCTCACCTGTTGATAGGAGGACATCCATTTCTCTTGATGATGGAGATGGATTTATGGATTTTGCCAGTTCTATCAGATGATCTGTTGAATCCCCCATGGCTGAGACGACCACAACGGGGTTTAATCCGTTTTTCTTCTGCTGTATAACATGTTTAGTAACCCTTTGAATTCTCTCGGCATCAGCAACAGAACTGCCACCATATTTTTGGACAATGATTTTTTCCATATTTGTAACCTCTAGTCTATTGTAATATAATGCTATTCTATAATTTCATAAGTTGTCCCCGATTTGTTGACAGTGATGGATTTGAGATCCCAGTTGTTTTTTAGTGATTTGAGAAATGGGATGAAGTCCATATCAAATTCGATGTTGTCGTATTTGACCAATCCAATTAAAGTCGGTCCAGCGCCACTTATAAAGGAACCCAGTGAATTAACTTTTTTCAGTTTATCGACAATGACATCTGATTCATGAATTAGCTTGATTCTGAAAGGCTCATGTATTTCATCTTTCAAAGAGAATTTCAAGAGATCGTAATTTCTGGTATTGAGTGAGTTGATGAGCATGCTGACTCTTGAAATATTGCTGACACACTGATTGAGTGTGTAATTCACTGGAAGAACCCGTCTCGCGTCTCGTGTGCTGACTTTGAAATCAGGGATAAGCACTTTGAATAGAAGTTCATCTGGAAAATCCACAATGGAGTAGAAGACCTTATTCTGTTCATGGTCGTAGCAGGAAATCACCATATCACCTAAAATAGCGGGAACGACATTGTCGGGATGCCCTTCAATTTCTGTAGCCAAATGAATCATATCTTGAGTACTCAACCTAAAATCAAGTAAATAATTAGCGGCAAATATGCCTGCTACAATAGAAGCTGCGGAACTTCCAAGTCCTCTGGAAATTGGAATTTGACAGTCCGCCATAATCAGTTCATATCCGATTTCAGGTTGGCCATACTTGTCTAAGACTTTATCCAGTGTTTCTTTTACATAATTTTCAGAATCGGAAACGCCAATTACGTCGCTTTCCCAAAGAACGCAGCGGTTTCCAGAGCTGTCTTTTGAAACGTTTATATGGTTAAAAAGATTTAGGGCAACCCCTAAAGTGTCAAATCCAGGGCCTAAATTTGCAGTTGTCGCCGGGACTTTTATTTTAATCATTCAGTTTGCCTCCAATATAGGCTTTTAATGTTTCAAAATCAGCACTGACTGACTTCAGAGGATCAATGGATTTAATGGCAATATCAGGGTCTTTCAGACCATTTCCTGTAAGTACGCAGGCGACTTTTGAACCTTTAGGAACTTTATTTTCTGAATATGCCTTCAGGAGTCCGGCAATTGAAATACAAGATGCAGGTTCTGCGAAGACACCTTCTCTTGAAGCAAGCAAATTGTAGGCCTCAAGAATTTTTTCATCGGTGATTTTGTCGATTTGTCCATTTGACTCATCAAGAGCTGCAACTGCTAAATCCCAACTTGCAGGATTCCCTATTCTGATGGCTGTTGCAATGGTTTCCGGATTTTTAACAGGGGCCCCATCCACTAATGGAGCGGCACCAAACGCCTGATAGCCAAAGAGCTTTGGTTTTGACTGAATCACGCCAAGTTGCTCGTACTCTTTAAAGCCTTTCCAATAAGCAGAAATATTGCCCGCATTGCCAACGGGGAGGAACAGATAGTCGGGAGATGTTTCAAGTTGATCGCAGATTTCAAAGGCAGCAGACTTTTGTCCTTCTAGGCGGTAGGGATTGATGGAATTCACAAGTGTGATTGGAAGCTCAGCACAAATGGCTTTAACCATTTCAAGTGCTTCATCAAAATTGCCATCTATCGGTAGAATCGTTGCACCGTACGCAATTGCTTGAGCCAATTTGCCAAGTGCTATTTTGTTGTTTGGAATAATGACGAAACACTTTATACCAGCCTTTGCTGCATATGCCGCCGCAGAAGCTGAAGTGTTTCCAGTGGAAGCACACATAATGGCATTTGAGCCTTCCTCAACTGCTTTGGTAACGGCCATGGTCATGCCTCTATCTTTGAAAGAACCCGTTGGATTTAAACCATCATATTTAAGGTAGATTTCTATGCCAGGCATCAATTTTTCGAGATTTGTTGCTCTTATGAGGGGCGTTGCACCCTCGTGAAGTGTGATAGCTTCAGTATTTTCTTTAAGGGGCATATGTTTTCTATATTGATTAATAAGTCCTTTGTACATTGTATTCATCTCCAATCAGTTCTATTTGTCAAATAGTAAAAAGTGTTTGTATTTACAGTTAGCTTTATGTGCCACTTGATTAAGTTGTTGAAGCAAAGCCTCTTCGTTGTCAGCGACTAGTTGAACGTAAAGGGCATCTGAATCAGCGCCTTTTGATAACTTAATTGCATGTGCCGAAAAATTTTGAAAGAGCAACATGGTTAAATCTTCTAGTTTGCCATTGGTGAAGCGAATAATCCATCTAGCCCGCTTAGGGTAATATGGATGAATGTGGATGCTGTCTTGATAATGATATGAGGGATGTTTCTTCTTATTTTGCACGATATCTAGAAGATCGCCCAATATGGCACTGGCAGTTGGAAATTTTCCAGCACCTTTTCCTGTAAACATCAATTCACCAACAGCATCGCCTTCGAGGAGAACAGCATTGTACTCATTGTCTATTTTGGCATATTTGGAACTGGAAGTTACATATACAGGTCTGACAGTTCCATAGATACCATCTCCCATATCTTCAGAAAAGGCCAAAAGTTTCATACGATAGTTTTCTTCTTTGGCATAATCGATGTCAGATTTTAAAATATTTGAAATGCCCTCAATGGGGAGTTCTTTCCACTTGATATTTTTCTTATAGCCAATTGAAGATAAGATGACCAATTTTCTCATGGCATCATATCCCTCGACATCAGAGGTTGGATCTGATTCTGCAAAGCCCATTTTCTGAGCCAATTCAAGTGCTGCTTCGTATGATAAATCATCGCTGTACATCTTTGTCAGGATAAAGTTTGTCGTTCCATTGATAACCGCACTGATATTTTTGATTTTGTTGCCTGCAAGGCATTCTTGAAGGGGTTTGAGGATTGGTATGCCTCCACCGACACTTGCTTCAAAGCTCAAAATCGTGTTGTTGGCTTTGGCGATTTCCAGAAGATCATTGCCCTTTTCAGCAATTAAGTCTTTATTTGCTGTGATAACGGGAATCCCCTTGCTTAGAAAATATTCAAGGTAGTCATATGTTGGATAGATTCCACCAATTGTTTCGATGGCAATGTCGATGTTCTCTTGGATTAAATCGGTGAATTTATTGGTGAATAGTTCAAATGATTCATGCGATTTATATTTGTCCAAATTTTTTACGAGAATTTTGACGACCTTTACATCTTTCGAGAAATTTTCTAGAATATTTTCGTTGTTCTTTTGTATCAATTCATAGACACCAGAACCTACAGTTCCGTATCCCAATAATGCTACTTTCATTTCTGCCTCCTAAAGGTTAACTATTCTATGCCCAATAAAGAAAATTTATGAACGCCTTCAATGCTTTTAAGATCATTGGATAAGGCAGTAAATGAATTTGTCATTGCGGAAATGTCCACTGTAATAGTGACATTTGCCATTTGATCAATTGGGGAGCTCTGACTTATGGTTAAAATATTGCCATTGTTGCTTGCGATGCATTCCAAAACACGGGAGAGGATACCCGAATGATGATCTAAATTCATGGACACCGTGGCTTTTTTGCCGATGACGCCATCTCCAAGCGCAAATACATAATCGTTGTATTTATAAAACGTACTTCTGCTGATGCCAACTTTTTTGACTGCGTCGGAAACAGAGTGGGTCTTTCCCTCTTTTAGAAGGGTTTTAGCCTCTACGACTTTCAAAAATACTTCTGGCAGGACATCAATATGAATGAGTAGAAATTTGCCTTTATCCATTGTAACCTCCGTGTGTTTTTCGGGCGGACAATTGTTCGCCGAAATGATATTAATAAGGATTATAGCACAATCAATTTTTGTATACAAGGCAAATGTTAAAAAAAATTTATGTTTTTATTTCGAAACATGTTGAATTCTCAACGGACTCCGTTATTGTGTAAGTGAAATTGTAGAATTTTGATGTTTTTTATTCGACTGTTCACTAAAGAAGAAATAGGGTATGATAATTATAATAATGAAGACTATCAAGAATATGACTGTAGGAGGCAATAAAAATGAGCTACTTTAAAGAAGATTTTACGTTGAAGGCAACAAGTGGTTTAGAAATCAATAAGGCTTTTCTGTCTGATAGAGCATTTATCCTCTACTTTTACCCAAAGGACAATACGTCTGGATGTTCTTTAGAAGCCCAAGATTTTTCGGATTTATACGGGGAGTTCAAGGCACTTGGTTATGAGGTTTATGGAATAAGCAAGGACACATTGGCATCACATGAAAAGTTCAAAACCAAGTTTGAGTTGCCTTTTGATTTGATTTCAGATGGTGATAAGTTATTGCTTGGTTGGTTTGATGTGATAAAAGAGAAGAAGATGTATGGAAAAACTGTGATGGGAACAGAGCGATCAACATTTGTATTTGATAAAGGTTTCAAATGTGTCGCTGAGTTTAGAGGGGTTAAGGCGAAGGGGCATGCAAATGCTGTTTTGGACCATCTTCAAAGATAACGGTGTATTCTGCATAGGATTAAAATGGAATAAATCGTATTGAACCATATTATAATGAATCAAATGATGAAAAGTGAGGTCGTTACACTACCAATATGGGAGATTTTTTTTGAGGGCACTAAATATAGAGTTGTTTTATTTTATGTGTTTCTTGACAGAGTGTCTGCGCAACAGTATAATAAATGTGACAAGTGATACAAAATGAATTGTTTGATGTATCAATGCGCAAAGCGCATTCATAAGAGAAAGTTAAGGTGCTTAGTTGTTAAGCTAAGAGGGAAAGAGGTTAAAATCCTCTGCAGCCCCCGCTACTGTATATAGTGATGAAATCCAATAGTCCACTGAGAAATTGGGAAGGATGGAGAGTAAAGTGATCTATGAGCCAGGAAACCTGCCTTGATTTTGATTTAGTCTACTTCGGAGGGAAGTTGGGTGATTTGAATTGTTAGTTCAACACACGCATTCTCGCGTGTGTTTTTTTATGGAGTGAGGATATGGCAAAGAAAATTATGTTTCAGGGAACTGGGTCCACTGTTGGAAAGAGCTTGCTGGTGGCCGCATTATGCAGAATTTTAAATGATGAAGGATATAAGGTGGCACCTTTTAAGTCTCAGAACATGGCTTTAAATTCCTTTATTACCAAGGATGGAAAAGAGATGGGGAGAGCACAGGTCGTGCAGGCAGAAGCAGCTCGTGTGGAACCAGATGTTTCGATGAATCCAATTTTACTCAAACCAACCAGTTATGTTGGGTCGCAAATAATCCTCAATGGACAAGTTTATAAAAATATGAAGGCCAGTGAATATTTTACACAGAAGGATTTCTTAATTCCTCATATTCAAAGAGCGTATAATGAATTAAATCAAAATTACGATGTGATTGTTATCGAAGGTGCGGGCTCACCTGCTGAGATCAATTTAAGATCTAGAGATATTGTAAATATGGGACTTGCTGAAATCGTGGATACAGACGTCATCTTGATTGGCGATGTGGACAAAGGTGGTGTCTTCGCATCTATTTATGGAACTTATATGTTGCTGTCGGAATCTGAACAAAAGAGGATTAAAGGATTTGTCATCAATAAATTTAGAGGGGATGTCAGCTTGTTGATTCCTGGCGTTAAAATGCTGGAAGAAAAAATTGGGATTCCCTGTGTTGGTGTAGTTCCATTCATTGAGAATCTAAAGATTGACGATGAAGACAGCGTCTCTGAACGACTGTTCCAGAGAACCGATAAACCGATTAAAGTCGGTGTTGTCAGATTGCCTTATATGTCAAATTTCAGTGATTTCACTGTATTTGATATGGAGAGTGATGTAAGCCTTGAATACGTCACAGCAGAAGAAGAGATTGAAGCATGTGACCTCTTGATTATTCCCGGCAGTAAAAATACAATTTTCGATATGAAATACCTGATTAAAAATAAGATTAATCAATCTATTTATAGATTCCATAAAATGGGCAAGCCAATTGTTGGTATTTGTGGTGGCTTTCAAATTTTAGGAAATAGTATTTCAGATCCAGAGGGCGTTGAGTCCGTGGATCAAACGGTAAATGGATTGGGCTTATTAAATGTTGAAACTGTCATGGCGGCAGAAAAGACAACTGTTCAAAGTGAAGCAATTCTTATAAACGATTACTATCATGCAGGAACAAAGGACATGAAAGTGGGGGGATATGAGATTCACATGGGACAAACAACACCTTTGGGTGATGAGATACAATCTTTTGCACTTAATTCTAAAGGTCAAATAGATGGCTGTATAGATGCAAGTGGTAAAGTCATGGGAACTTATTTCCACGGTATCTTCGACAATGATAACTTCAGAAAGGCAGTTCTGGATAAGATTAGAGCAGAAAAGGGTCTTGAAAATGGCGGGGCTGATGTCAGCTTCGAAGCACTAAAAGACCGTGAATACGATAGATTGGCATCACATGTGAAAGAACATGTTGATATGACATTAATCAATCAATTCTTAAATGAATCGAGGATTTTAGATTGTTAATTAATATTGGCACAGCAGTCATTCTTGACTGGTTAATAGGTGATCCTCCTAGTTGGCCGCATCCAATTAGGTTTATAGGATGGATAATTTCAACTTATGAAAAATGGATTCGTCGATTTTTCAAAAACCTCTATGTTGGCGGTGCATTCTTAATGATCTTGACGGTTTTAACTGTCCTAGGGATTTATGCAATTGCTGCTGCTATTATCCATCCTTATTTTTTTAGACTAATCAACATATATTTATTATATACTTGCCTTGCTTGCAAATGTTTGGGGGATGAGGCCAAGAAAGTTAAGCGACTGATTGTCGAAGACAAATTAGAGGATTCCAGAAAGGAACTTGGATATCTGGTCGGACGTGACACGGATAACTTGACAGTTGAGCAGGTTTTAAGAGGCATCATTGAGACGGTATCTGAGAATACGGTGGATGGTATTTTAGCACCTCTGTTTTATATGATATTGGGTGCTATTGTGGATTTCAAACTGCAAACAAATGGATTTTCGGTGGCGGTAGTGACCGCAATGATTTATAAAAGCGTCAATACGCTGGATTCCATGGTGGGCTATATGCAAGCGCCATATCGTGAGATCGGATGCGTGTCTGCAAAGACCGATGATGTTTTAAACTGGATTCCAGCAAGAGTTGGAGCAATAATCATGGTTATTGCAGGAGGCTTCCTGAGACTGGATTTTATGTCGGGCATTAAAATGGTCATCCGCGATCATGGAAACCATAAGAGTCCAAATTGCGGATATCCTGAAGCGGCAACGGCTGGTCTCTTGGGCATTCAGCTGGGGGGGACCAATATCTATTTTGGTCAATCCGTCTATAAGCCAACAATTGGTGATGCCATTAGAGCATTTGAAGTAAAGGATATTGATAGCAGTATAAGAATCATGTATTTGTCAGAAGTGATTCTTTTTGCTGTTCTATTTGCTATTTATAGAGTGATATAGAGTTTAAACAAGGAGAGAAGATGAATTTTCATGGAGGATATTTTGGAAAGGAAAAATTGAAGGACTTCAGTGTAAACATTCCAACATTACCTTATCCAAATGGGCTGAAAGAATTGTTGATAGATGAAATTGAAGGCTTGGTCAGATATCCCGAAATAGATGGAATAACTGCTAAACAAGCAATTTCAGCCAGTATAGGTGTAGATGATTCTCAAATTATACTTGGGAATGGCGCCACTGAGCTAATCTATTTGTATGCTAGAAGCACTGGGATTAAAAAGGCTGTGATTTTAGAACCTACTTTTACAGAATATCGACGTGCTCTTGAATTAAACGAAATTGACGTGGTTTCATTTTCATATCTGGATCAGATAAAACAAGATGGAAATATTTCCTCTATCAATTTAAATGAAGAAGCCTTTGCAGAGGCTGTGGCCGAGAAACTTAGGGGTGAAAGTGCGGATTTGTTGGTTTTGTGCAATCCCAATAACCCTACTGGACATTATTACGAAGCTGCTTGGATTGAATCTGTAATCGAAAAATCTGGAATTGAACATTTGAAAGTATTTATAGATGAGTCCTTTTCAGATTTTTTAAAGTCTGAGATCAAGGAGCGAATAGAAATCAAACCAAGCGAGAGCAATCATGTGTTCTTGCTCCGATCTATGACAAAGAACTTTGAAGTTCCTGGACTCAGAATCGGGTATGGCATTGGCAATCGAGATACGATTTTAAAGATGAGCAAGTACAAAGAACCGTGGTCTTTAAATGCATTTGCACTCAAATCAATTCCGTTTTTTTTAAAACAGCAGGCGCATTTGGAGATGCTTCAAAAGTGGAGTAATGATGAATGCAACTGTATGATGGACACGTTGAAAAAAGTTCAAGAATTGACTGTCTTTGAAGGCTACGCAAACTTTGTTCTCATCAAGGTCAAAGATGGTTTTGGAGATGTTACTTTCAAAGCACTAATTGATAGAGGATACTATCTGAGACGCTGTGAAGATTTTGAAGGGCTTGGCAAAGACTACTTCAGAATTGCACTTAGATCCAATGCTGAAAATGTTGCATTAGCGACTGTTATTGGAGAAGTGATTGGAGGTATGTAAAGTGAAAAGAATTTTATCTCTGTTGTTGGTTTTAAGCATTTTAATGATAAATCAATTGGCATTTGCATCTTCAGTTGATGTAGGGGGGAAATCTCAGGATTTAACCCTTGAAATTAAAGATGGACGTGCGTTTATTTCAACTGATTCTCTGATGCAATTTGGATTTAAGACAACTGTCAAAGGCCAGCAGATTGAAGTGTCAAACGCAGCGGTTCAATTTACTTTTTACAGAGATACCAACAAGGTAAATGTCAATCAGGCATCATTGACTTTAGATGCTAAAAGCTATGCTAAGAACGGCGTATCCTATGTTCCTTTGAAATTCTTCTTTGAAACGATTAATTACAAAGTGGGCTGGTCGAGTAAAACAAGTCAAATAACGCTCTATCCTCTGGGGGAAGAGCGATTTCCAATTATAATCAGTGATGGAGATAATCGCTATAAATTTAGTCAACCTGCTGAAAGAGTCGTTTCTTTAGCCCCTTCTGTTACCGAAATTTTATTTGCCATTGGCGCAGGTGATGTGATAATTGGCAGAACAATTTATTGTGATTATCCAAAAGCTGCGGCATCTGTTCATAGTGTCGGCTCTCTTTATGAACCCGATTTGGAGGGAATTTTGGATTTAGAGCCAGATGTGGTGATTGCAGCGACTCATATGAATGAAGATGTCTTAAAGACCCTCAAAAGTGCTAAAATCGAGATCTTAACTCAAAAATCACCTGAAAAAGTCAATGAAATTTATACATTTATCTCCAAGTTGGGACTGCTAGTGGATCATAATTATGAAGCGCGTGCACTGATTTCATCTCTTAAATTAAAAGAGGAACGCGTGCATGATTTAGTGGCAAGCATCCCAGTTTCTGAAAGAAAAACGGTTTACTATGTTGTGGGAACTGGTAAAAAGGAATTCACAGCAGGTTCGGGAACTTTTATAGATGAAGTTTTAAAGATGGCAGGTGGCGTAAATGTTGCAGAAGATGTCGAAGGGTGGTCCTATAGTCTCGAAAAATTAATTGAGCATGATCCCAGCTATATATTGGGTGAGAGCTATAGTTATGATACAATGATATCAAACAAGAATTATAAGAGTCTGAGTGCTTTAAAAAATCAGCACTTTGTTGAGATTGACAGCAATGTCTTTTCCAGACCCGGACCAAGGGTGATTGATATTGGATTAAAAATAATAATCCATGAACTCTATCCGACATATGAACATTCCCTCAATTATTAGAATAGGTTGGTCATATATCAATGGGTTATTCAAACAGGCGGCGAAAAAATAGAATAGTAGTGCTTGTGCTCTTCTTTTTAACGATTGTCACAGGCTTGTTTGCCATCACTCAGGGATCTGTAAAGATCCCTATCGGTGATGTTTTTCGCGTTTTTGTTCATGGTTTTAGGGATACTTCTGAAATTTCAGGTATTAAGGGCTCTCACCTGTTCATTATAGAAAATATTAGATTGCCAAGAATTTTGATGTCTTTTGTAGTGGGGGGCGTTCTGTCCATTGTAGGTGCTTCTTTTCAAGCAATTTTTAAAAATCCAATGGCAGACCCATTTGTCATGGGTGTTTCATCAGGGGCGGCTTTTGGCGCAACTATGGGGATTGTCATGGGGATATCCACCAACTTACTGGGGTTGGGAACAATCTCTACCCTGGCTTTTTTTGGCGCGTTGAGCACAGTCTTAATTGTCTATTCACTGGCAAGGGTTGGCACTAAAATTTCAACGACTAGTATTTTGCTGGCAGGGATTGTCATGAATTCGCTATTGACGTCCATTATTTCACTTGTGATGATTCTCAATCAGGAGGATATCGCTAAAATTGTCACTTGGACCATGGGAAGCTTCAATGCAGCATCGTGGGATCAAGTGCATATGATTCTGCTGCCGTCATTGATTGGATTTGTATTGCTGATGATAAAAGCGAGGGATTTAAATGCAATCGTCATGGGGGAAGAAGATGCGCAAAACATGGGGGTCAACGTGGAAATGACTAAGAAGTTGGTTTTGATGTACGCCTCTTTTCTAATTGCTTTTTCTGTGTCAGTGAGTGGAATCATTGGTTTTGTTGGACTTATTATTCCACATTTGCTCAGATTGCTCTTGGGCTCGGATCATAGAGTTTTGCTACCTGCGTCTTTTTTTGGAGGGGCTTTTTTTCTGATTGCCTGTGACACAATAGCAAGAAGTTTGGTGCCAAATATGGAGATTCCTGTAGGGATTGTAACCGCTGTATTTGGAGGCCCATTCTTCTTATATCTGCTGAACAAGAATAAGAAATCTCTAATTTAGGAGGCCAAATGACATCTGCAATTGAGATTCGGGATTTGAATTTTAAATACGAGACAGAAGATGTATTGAAATATATAAATTTAGAAGTTCCAAAGGGGAGCTTTGTGAGTATTTTAGGGCCAAATGGTTCTGGAAAAACCACTTTGCTGAAGAATATATGCAATCTTCTAGAACCATATGAGGGCGTGATTGTCGTGGGTGAGCAGCCAGTAGAAGGTTATAAAAGCCGTGAACTGGCAAAGAAAATGGCGGTTGTTCATCAAAGTGTCAGTACAGATTTTGATTTTAATGTGGAAGATGTTGTTCTCATGGGAAGGTTTCCATATATAGGGAGATTTCAATCGGAAAGAACTTCGGACATGGACATTGCCAAGGCGTCAATGCAGCAGACGGCAACTTATCATTTGAGGAGTAAGAGCATAAAATCCATCAGTGGGGGAGAACGGCAACGGGTTATGATTGCAAGGGCATTGACCCAGGAGCCACAGATTCTGTTGTTGGATGAGCCCATTTCCCATTTGGATATTAAGTACCAGCTTGAAATTCTAAAGCTATGCCGCAGTCTTAACAAAACTGAGAATTTGACAATTTTGACGACGCTTCACGATATCAATTTAGCCAATCGGTTTTCTGATTTTATTGTTTTGATGAATCACGGCGAAATTGTTGAAATGGGTGCACCATCAGAAGTGATGACGAAAGATAATATAAAACGAGTATATGAAGTAGAAGTGGAAGTTGTGAAACTCAGTCAGTTTGATAACCCCATGATTGTACTGCTGTAGAGTTGGAGGTAAGGTAAAATTGAGTCAAATAATCTATGTTACGGGTGGCGCAAGAAGTGGCAAAAGTCGATTTGCAGAAGAAAAGGTACAGACATTTGGAGATAATATCGTATATATTGCAACAGCTGTTCCGTTTGATGATGGCATGAAGGATCGAATAAAAAAGCACAAGGAGAGTCGTCCAAGTAGCTGGAATACTGTTGAAGCCTATGAGGCATTCGATTTAAAACTGAAAGAGGAAGTCTTTAAGAATTGTGACGGTATTATTTTTGATTGTGTCACAGTGATGGTGACCAATCTTATGATGGCACCAAATGTGGATTTCGAAACGGTGGATATGCAGTTTGTCAATGAACTTGAACGTGGTATTCAAGAGGAAGTGGATAAATTGCTCAAAGCTGTGAGAACGTATGATCTCAATTTGGTGATTGTTTCAAATGAAGTTGGTATGGGATTAGTTCCCTTTTACAAAATGGGCAACTTTTTTAGAGATATTGCAGGCAGAGTAAACCAGAGGATCGCAAGTGAAGCAGATGAGGTATACTTCGCAGTTTCAGGCATCCCGATTAAAATTAAATAGGAGGTGAGTATGCGGGCATTTTTACTGATTCTCTCTTTTTTTACGAGGATTCCCGTTGGACACAGGGTGGAATATTCAGATGAACTCTATGAAACCAGCATCAAGTATTTTCCCTATATAGGCATGGTTATAGGCCTGCTTTGCATGGTGCCATATGTTTTGTTTAAAAATGTAAACAGTTCAATCGTCAGTGTTCTCGTCATATTGGCGTATTTGATTGTAACTGGTGGCATCCATCTGGATGGGCTTGCAGATTCTATGGACGGGTTATTCAGCAATCGGGACAGGGAACGTGTTTTGGAAATTATGAAGGATTCGAGAATTGGCAGTTTTGGGGTTATTGGTTTGATTCTCTATTTTTTGATTTTCTATACGACGGTTAAGGAACTGCCACCTGTATTTATCTTTTTAATGCCGTTTGTTGGGAAGAGTTCTGGTGCTTTTGCAGCGGGATTTACAGGATATGCGAGAAAGACACCGGGGATGGGAACTGTTTTTGTGGAATCGCATAACATGGCGACTTCGGGAGGCATTACAGTGGCTTGCTTGGCAATTTCCTATTTGCTTGCGGGTTCAAGCGGTGTTCTTGCTGGAGGATTAACTCTGGTTTTGGCCTATTTGATGATGAAATGGATTGAAGGTAAAATTGGCGGAATGACAGGTGACACTATTGGCTTTGTTGTGGAAGTGTGTCAAGTGGCGTTTTTGCTGATTTCAGTAATAGTATATTAAATAGAGTGAGGGCGATTAATAATGAAAAAAGGCATGGTCATTGCTGGAGCATCTAGCGGCTCTGGAAAGACGACATTATCTATTGGACTGATGAAGGCGCTTCAAAAAAGAGGCCTAAAAATTCAGCCATTTAAGACAGGTCCGGATTATATTGATCCAATGTTTCACAGGAAAGTACTGGGGACGTCATCTTATAACCTTCCGCTTTGGATGGTATCGGATGATCGCGTTAAGTATTTGTTTAAGAAGAGGTTGGCAGATGCTGATGTGGCTGTGGTGGAAGGCGTTATGGGCTATTTTGATGGCAGAAGCGTTAAATCCCTAGAGGGAAGCACTGCCTACTTGGCAGAACTTTTAGATATGCCTGTGATGCTCGTCTTTAATGCCAGCAGCATGTCACTGAGTGCAGCTGCAATTGTGAAGGGATTCAAGGAATTTAGAGAGCCAAGCAAAATTAAGGGAGTTATCCTAAATCAAGTGAATTCAGAGCATCACTATAAAATGCTTAAAGAGGCAATTGAATCGGAGACGGGTATAAAATGCTATGGTTATTTTCCAAAGAATAGCGATATTGTATTTGAGAGCCGCCATCTGGGACTACTTCAAGCGGAGGAAATTTCAGATTTAAATCAAAAAGTAGACGTGATATCATCGCAAATTGAAAAGACCGTTGACGTAGATGCTCTGCTTGAAGATTTTATTTTTTTAGATGAGATGATTGAAGTTCCTACAGATGTTGAAGATGAACTGATCGGAATCAAACAATTGTTGACGAAGCGAGGATCGCTGACTCTTGGTGTTGCGAGAGATCAGGCATTTTCATTCTATTACGATGAAAACTTAGAAACCTTAAGAGAATTGGGTGTTAAATTGAAGTTTTTCTCCCCAATGAAGGATTCCTATCTGCCTGAGCAAATAGATGCCATCTACTTAGGAGGTGGATATCCGGAGGTTTTTGCAGGGCAGTTAAGTGCCAACAAGGCCTTTAGAGAGCAACTCTATCTGAGACTCACTGATGGCTTGCCGTGTTATGCTGAATGTGGAGGCTTAATGTACTTAACAGACTTGATTGAAGATCTTGAAAGCTGGCCTTATGAGATGGTTGGGTTTTACGACGTCAATACCCTAATGACCACGAAGCTACAAAGATTCGGCTTGGTCGATGTACACCTTGAATCACCAGAACAGCTTGAACTTGAAAGGACATATGCTATTGACTATAGAGCACATGAGTTTCACAAGTCAATTGTGGTGGAACATCAGCCTATTGATAAGCTCATTTTAACGAAGAAAGGCAGTCGAAAGTGGCAATGTGGCTACTTTAGAAAACACGCTCTCGCAACGTATGCGCATAATCATTTTTATAGCAATCTAGAATTTCTCGAGTTCTTAATTGATTTGTGGACTTGCCGCAAAAAATAGATGACTATAGGCGATTGCCTTTGTATGAAATCCCTTTTACTGGTAACCACCGGAAAAGGGATTTTTTATGTATAAAAGTTGATAATTAGTAGAAAATACATAGAGTTGCCTGTTTAAGCGTTGTTTATAAGGGCATAATAATTATAGGAATTATAAATCAGATTATATGGAGCCAGCTATTAAAAAGTCAAG
>DKFC01000075.1 GCA_002452745.1 Firmicutes bacterium UBA6806 | reverse complement strand
ATTTTATTCGAAGGCGTTTTTCGTGAGTTCTAGTACGCTTTATTCTATGACAGTCTGTGGATAGTCGAGGAGTTTGGTTTTGCTTTGATGATAGGACTCAAGAATCTGTTTTTGAACAGAGGCGTCTGTTATGTTTTTGGGAATTTCATAATCGGGATTCTCAGGCGGAAGGTACTCAATTGTCGGAACGATTTGATACTGCGTCTTGCCTCCGCTTGGGTATCTGTAAACCCATGTAGGGATATGTTTTACCGATTTGAGGTAAGGCTGTTTGAACTCATTTCGCGCCAATGTCAGGAAGATCATGACCCCATCTTCTGTGTACTTTGCATTTTTGATACTGGTGAGCGTCTTTCTGTTCTGGTTTGAGATAAAATTGCCCATAGAGTAGATAATGTACTTATCTTCGCCCTGATAAGTCACAATCTCACTTTTTTGAATGACATGCGGATGAGAACCGAGGATGATATCCGCTCCCCACTCAATCATGTTATGTGCCAGAGCCACTTGCTCTTCATTGGGTTCGAGCTGGTATTCATTTCCCCAGTGAATAAAGACAATACTGCTGTCAAGCCCTTCTGATTCCATCATTTTAAGTTGCGTTTCAATAAAGTCTGGATTGGCGTCAGGGGTGATTAAGTTGACATTTTTGTAGAGGGTCTCTGCATCAAATGCCTTTTCAAAGCCATTGAGTCCATAAGTAAGGGAGAGGATTCCAAGTTTAAATCCCTTTACTTCCTTAATAATATATCGCTTTTCAGAATCCGTGGACATATAAGTGCCACCGTGATCGAAACCTCTGACATCCATCTGTTCAAGGGTTCTGTAAACCCCGTCGAGTTTTCGGTCAAAAGCGTGATTGTTGGCCGTCGAAAGATAGTCGAATCCAGCTGATTTGATGGCGTCTAAAGTCTCATCAGGCGCATTGAAAGCTGGATAACCAGAAAAGTCATATTCTGAGCCGGAAGTGGTGGTCTCAAAATTGGCGAGGGCATAATCGGCTGACCTTATATATGGGGCGATTTGCTCAAATGGAGGATAGAAATTATATGTATGAGCAGTGGTGTCATAGGCGGAAGTCATCTGAGGCTTGTGGAACATGATATCACCAGTGGCAGCAATAATCAGCGTGTCTTCCTCAGATAAGTCCTCAAGCAGATTAAGGGATTCAAAGACTTTCACAAGTCTTTTTTGACTCAGAGTGAGCGTGGCAAGATAGTCGTCAAAATCACTGGAATCAGAGGGCTTTACAGCGCCGTATCCCAAGGTAGTCATCAATAAAATCAAAATGAGTGAAGTGATAAGGCCGTTGCGAATCGCTTTCATATAATTCTCCTATTCATTAAATGACATCATATATTAAAATTATAGCATTAAAACTGTAGCCAAACGGCAGAAAATAAATTATAATTGAATTGTATTTATTATGTATTTTGTATTCAAAATATTATCAAAAACAAGGAGACACATGATAACGTTAAAAGCGAGAGCGAAGATTAATTTGACATTGGATGTTATCGGAAAAAGAGATAATGGGTATCACGATGTTGAAATGATTATGCAGCAAATTGATTTATATGACTTGGTGAGTGTAGAGTGCATAGAGGCGTCAGAGGGCATTGTACTGACCTGTTCCGACAGCTTTTTACCGGTTGATTCCACGAACATTGCCTATCGTGCTGCAGCGCTGATGAAAGAGAGACACCAACTGAAGTGCGGATTTCGAATCCATATAGACAAGAACATTCCCGTGGCGGCTGGTCTGGCTGGGGGCAGCACAAATGCTGCAGCTGTGATTAGGGCCATCAACGACGTCTGTGGCTTGTCACTTGACCTGGAGGCAATGAAGACATTGGGCTTTGAACTTGGGGCGGATGTGCCGTTCTGCATTCAAGGCGGATGTGCAATTGCAAGAGGGCTTGGAGAGGTTCTCGAACCAATTAAGGGGTTGTCACATGCCTTTATCGTCTTGATTAAGCCAAATTTTGGCGTCTCCACCAAGGAAATTTATCAAAACCTGAACTGGGAAACCATAGAAGAACACCCGAACACCTCTGCTATGGTCTCGGCATTGGCTGAAGATAATCGATATCTTGTCAATCATCTTTTGTGCAATGTTTTGGAAACCGTGACTTTTAGCCGCTATCCGAAAGTAAAATCACTTAAGCAGTTTGTTAAAAGATATGGTGCTGATGGTGTTTTGATGAGCGGTAGCGGGCCTACGATTTTTGCAATTTACAAGAATTATGAACGGGCGAAACACGCCGTTAAAAGTCTAAAAAAACACTATCCACAGACCTATTTGGTCATGACGCACAACGATGAAAGTCTATGAAAGAGAAACTCAAAATGGAGGGGAGTATGAGCGTGAATTTTGATAAGTTAGAGATTAGAAATTACAAGCCACTGGGAGAGGTCGTCTTTGAATATCTCAGAAATGCAATCTTGAGTGGTGAATTAAAACCAGGTGAAAGACTGATGGAAGTCACCATAGCAGACCAATTGGGAGTCAGTAGAACCCCTGTGAGAGAAGCCATTCGAAAACTCGAAAAAGAGAGCTTTGTGATTATGATTCCAAGAAAGGGTGCCTATGTGGCAGACCTCACTAAAAATGATATTTTAGAGGTGCTCGAAATCAGAAAAGAACTCGAAGGATTCGCTGCAGCACTCAGCGCGGAGAGGATGAATGACTCAGAGAAAGAACAACTGGGAAAAATCATAGAGAACTTCAATGAATGTCTGATTAGCATGGATAAGAAACGTATGATTGAATGCGATAACGAATTCCATTCTTATATTTTCAACGGAAGTAAAAATCAAAGGCTCATCAATATCATCTTTGATTTGCACGATCAATTTCAGCGTTTCAGACTCATTTATTTTAATGAATTTACAAATTATCAGGAAATTCAAGTATCCCATAGAAAGATATTTGATGCCATTTTAAATAGAGATCCGAAGGCAGCCAGATTAGAGGCGGAAAGTCATGTTGAGAGCATTCGCGAACTGGTTAACCGATGGATTACGGAAGTATAGAGATGAAAGATTATTCAATTATTTTAAAGAGCGATATCGTCAATCAAAAGGGTGAAGCTGAGTCGGTGAGTATTTATACCAGTGCACAGTACGAGCTCAAGCGAGATATTCACTACTTGCTCTACGACGAATCGGAATTAACTGGAATGGAAGGCACAAAAACCATGCTTAAGTATGATGGCGTAAGCCTGCTGATTAAGCGTTTTGGCACTGTAAACAGCGAGCTTAAAATCAACATTGGAGAGACAGCTGAAAACTTTTATAAAACCCCTTACGGTGTGTTCACCATGATGACAAAGGGAAATGCGATTCAGTGGGGGATGTCTCCGCTTCAAATTGATATTGACTATGAATTAGAGATTTTAGGAAACGGTGAGACAAATAGAATCTGTATTCACATTGAGGAGAATGCCACAGAGGGGGCTTAGCTCATGAATAAATGGAAGAAGGGGATTGAACAGCAAAATCTGATGATTGTCCGGCTAATTCTCATTAGCATGGTTGTTTCGCTAATTCCGACACTTTTGATATTGAGTATTCATGCAACGACTTTTTTTCAGCTGTATCTGATAGAGTTCATCTTCAGCATGACGATTATCTCCTTCGGACTTCAGCTGTATTTGCGGTTCATAAATAAGACGAAAGACGAAGTCAAAGGCGTTGTGAAGAACGAGAAGCTCATTAACGGCGAACTGATTCTCATCAATAATGAGGAGAAGTTAAAAAATATTTTATCTCTTGAAATTGAACGGGTTCAAGCACTCAATAAAGAGTCCTCAGTGATTTTTTTTGATGTGGATGACCTCGGAGAAATCAATCGAAAGCATGGCTATGATTTTGGTGACAGCGTCCTAGTGGAATTGATTCGACTGACGAAGACGCTGATAACCAATAAAGAGCAATTGGCACGTATCAAGGGAGACACTTTTGCGCTCATCTTGCCGAACCAGTCAGTAAAGGATGCATTGAAGTTAGCGGAGCGATTAAAATCCGCTGTTGAAAAAACCACCTTTGGCGCAGCGGAAAACATCACTTGTCGATTTGCAGTTTTGTCCATATCAGAGATAGGTTCAGAAGATAAAATTTTAAATATTGCTTATGAAAAACTCATTCTCGCAAAGGAGTATGGCAAGGGAGTTATTGTATAACGCTTAAAATTGGGCACTATTGCCTAAATTTCGGCGTTTTTTTATAAAGGGGGCAACATGCGGTCTTTTTTAACAGAAGCACAGGTGAAATTTTTGCTTAATTACATCAGCGACGGCATTCAAATCGTCAACAGTGAAGGCGTCTTAGTCTATTGCAACAGACAGGCCGCCATGCAGGATGATATCAATATTTCAGAGTCAATTGGCAAGCATATTACAGAAGTCTATCCTTCACTGCTTCAAGAGGAATCCACACTGCTGCACGTCATCGAGTCAAAAGAGCCGATTCTCAATAAGGATCAGACGTATAGAACTTATAAGGGAAAAGATGTCACTACAGTGAATTCAACACTTCCGATTCTGGAAAAGGGCGAAATTCAAGGGGCAATCGAAATTTCAAAGAACATTACGGAGTATAAGGAGCTTTCAGAGCGGTACCTCGATCTTCAAAGCCAGGTGCAGGAAAACGTCGGCGGACTAAGGCCTTCCAAGGTGAAAAAAAGCTATTATAACTTTGAAGATATCATAACAGACAACGCTGAATTCAACAGGATGAAGACAATTGCAATGAAAGCGGCCAGAACAGATATTCCCGTTTTGGTCTACGGTGAGACGGGTACGGGAAAGGAACTTCTAACTCAGGCCATTCACAACAGCAGTAAGCGTAGAAACAAGCCGTTTATTGCACAGAACTGTGCGGCCCTTCCCAATGCACTTTTGGAAGGTATTTTGTTTGGAACCACAAAAGGTGGATTTACAGGAGCTGTGGACAGACAGGGGCTCTTTGAGCTGGCAGATGGTGGAACGCTCTTTCTTGATGAAATAAACTCCATGCCTGTGGAGCTTCAAGCGAAGCTGCTTCGAGTGCTTCAAGATGGGAAACTCAGACGGATTGGAGACTCAAAAGAGCGTTATGTAGATGTGCGAATCATCGCCGCCTGCAATATTGAACCGAATCTGGCGCTAGAGCAGGGGCTTATCAGGCGCGACCTTTATTACAGGCTCAACACAGTGACGCTTTGGATTCCCAAACTCAGCGATAGACGCGAAGATATACCGCTTCTCACAAAGTACTTTATCAGCAAATACAACAACAAATTATATCGAAATGTGCAGGGTGTTTCCAAGGAAGTGGATGCCCTGTTTATGCGATACGACTGGGGAGGCAATGTCAGAGAACTGGAGCATGTTATAGAAGGGGCAATCAACTTCGTTGAAACCCCTGAGATTGGCATTATAGACTTGCCGCCAAACCTCAGGCGATTTTACGACAGTATAGAGCCTGAAAAAGATCAAATCGGCTTTTGCATAGGGTTTGAGGGGATAGATAATTTAAATGAAATACTGGAAATGACAGAGCGGCGCGTGATAGAGAATGCTCTTTTAAGGCATCGCGGCAACGTCACTAAAACGGCAAGACAATTGAAGATACCAAGGCAGACCCTTCAATATAAACTAAAAAAGTATCATCTAGAACCGGAATCAGATGAATAACCGCCCAAATTTGGGCGGTTTTTTCTTTGATTGAACAGAGTTTTCACATAATTTCGGGACGGGTGACTATAAAAGATGAGATGTCATGGGGATATTTGATGAGGGCTTAAATATTTTAAAGTATTGAAATTTAAACATTTCAATAGAAAATATAATTTGAGAGACCTGTATTTTGATAATTCTTTAACACTTTGGCATAACTCTTGCGATTATATAAAGCGAACAAAACAACGTGTTTTTATGGGAGGTTTCAGAGATGAAAAAAGGATGCAAATTCGGTACACACAGAGTAATTGAACCAAAGGGAATATTACCTCAACCAGCTAAAGTGATTTCAAATGATATGGAAATCTACGACAACGAAGTTTTAATTGATGTACAAACACTTAATATTGACTCAGCTTCTTTTACTCAAATCAAAGAACAAGCTGGTGGAGAAGAATCAAAAATTAAAGAAATCATCTTGGGAATAGTCAAGGAATTCGGAAAACATAAAAATCCTGTAACTGGATCGGGCGGAATGCTTATCGGAACAGTTGAAAAAATTGGACCTGCTTTAGAGGGTAAAACAGATCTTAAAGTGGGCGATAAAATCGCAACATTGGTTTCACTGTCTTTAACACCACTTGTTATTGAAGAAATCAAAGAAATTAGAAAAAATATTGACCAAGTAGACATCAAGGGAAAAGCAATTTTATTTGAAAGCGGCATCTATGCTAAAATTCCTTCAGATATACCAGAAAACTTGGCACTTTCAGTATTAGACGTTGCTGGTGCACCAGCTCAAACTGCAAAACTCGTTAAACCTGGTGATACCGTACTCGTTATTGGCGGTGCTGGTAAATCTGGAATGCTCTGCTTATATGAAGCAAAAAAACGTGCTGGCGTAACTGGTAAAGTTATCTGTCTCCAACATTCAGACAGTGCTAAAGACAGAGTTATGGGTGCTAACCTTGCAGACCACTATGTTACAGCTGATGCAACAGATGCAGTGGAAGTTCTGAGAAAAATCGAAGACGTTACTGACGGTAAAATGTGTGATATCGTCATCAACTGCGTAAACGTTCCAAATACAGAAATGGCTTCTATCTTGGCAACTAAAGACGATGGACTTGTTTACTTCTTCAGTATGGCAACTAGCTTTACAAAAGCTGCTCTTGGAGCAGAAGGCGTAGGTAAAGACGTTCAAATGATCGTTGGTAACGGTTATACAAAAGGCCATGCAGAAATTACACTTCAAATCATGAGAGAAAGTGCTGAACTCAGAAAAATCTACGAAGATTTATATGCATAATTAAAGGTTAGGTAAAATCGAGAGGTATTTATTTAAGATTTAATCAAATAAATTTCAAGGGGTGTTAATAACATGAGAAATTACAAAGAAATCGAAATGTGGAAAAACGTCACTCAAGAAGAATGGGATTCATGGGAGTGGCAAGTTAGAAACAGAATCACAACTTTAGAAGCGCTTAAACAAGTGGTTAATTTAACAACAGATGAAGAAAATGGCGTTAAAGAAGTATTGGCTCTTTTAAGAATGGGTATCACACCTTACTATGCACTTTTAATGGACAAAGATGATCCTAAATGCCCAGTGAGAATGCAAGCAGTTCCTACAATTTATGAAACGCATAAATGTTCTGCTGATATGGATGACCCACTTCACGAAGATGGTGACTCACCAGTTCCTGGCTTAACTCATAGATATCCAGACAGATGTTTACTCCTCGTTACAGATATGTGCTCAATGTACTGCCGTCACTGTACAAGAAGACGTTTTGCAGGTCACAATGATGGTGCGGTTGCAACTGAGAGAATTGATGCAGCAATCGAATATATCAAAAACACACCTGTTATTAGAGACGTACTTTTATCAGGCGGAGACGCGCTTTTAGTTTCTGATGAAAAACTCGAGTACATCATCAGCAAACTCAGAGCAATTCCACATGTTGAAATCATCAGAATCGGTTCGAGAACACCAGTTGTTTGTCCTCAAAGAATTACACCTGAGCTTGTAAACATGCTTAAAAAATATCATCCAGTTTGGTTAAATACACACTTCAACCATTCAAAAGAAATTACACCAGAAGCTAAAAAAGCATGTGCTTTAATGGCAGACGCAGGGATTCCACTTGGAAATCAATCTGTTCTTTTAAGAGGCATCAACGACAGCGTTCACATCATGAGAGATTTAGTTCATGATTTGGTTATGATGCGTGTAAGACCTTACTACATTTATCAATGTGACCTTTCAATGGGTATCGAACACTTTAGAACACCAGTTGCTAAGGGTATCGAAATCATCGAAGGTCTTAGAGGCCATACTTCAGGATACTGTGTGCCTACTTTCGTTGTTGATGCTCCAGGCGGCGGTGGAAAAATTCCAGTAATGCCTCAATATATGATTTCTCAATCACCTGAAAGAGTTATCCTTAGAAACTATGAAGGCGTTATCACAACTTATGCACAACCTGCTCCATATGATCTTCAAAGAGAAGGCGCATACGAAACAGAAGAACAAAAGAACCACAAGATGTTTGGTGTTGGCGGTCTTTTACAAGGAAACCGTGTTTCAATTGAACTAAAAGAACTTGAAAGAAGCAAAAGAACACATCACGAATAATCAAAAGTTGTGAACAAATACAAGGAATGACATCGGAGGACCACCATGCAAAGACTGTTTGAAAATGAATATAAAATCCTTTCAATTGTCGGCATGGCAAAAAATGCTGGTAAGACAGTTACACTCAATTATCTGATAGATTTGGCGAGTGAAAAGCAAATACGACTTGGGCTCACGTCTATAGGGAGAGATGGCGAGCGTCAGGATATCGTAACTCGAACGGAAAAACCAATGATTTTCATCACCGAAGGCACTTTAATTGCCACAGCAGAGATGCTGTTCAACTTATCAGAGGCCAAAATGGAAATTGTTGAAGTAACTTCTTATGAGACATCCATGGGCAAAATCATCATCGGTCGGGCAATTTCAGATGGTTATGTTCAATTGGGTGGCCCTACGACGAATACAGCAGTGAGAAGCGTATCAGAGAGAATGCTCGAGCTGGGAGCGAAGCGGGTGCTGGTGGATGGCGCACTGGATAGAGCGTCATCTGCATCACCAGCTATTACAGATGCATGCATCCTTTCAACAGGGGCAGTTCTCAGTCGTGACATGAATAAGACGATAGACCAAACGGTACACCGGGCAAATTTATTTAAAATTGATGGACTTAAGGATGAGATGCTGATTCGCAGGTGGGATGAAGAAGAGGCGACCATGAGCATCTGCATCGTGGACGAATTTGGAGAGACAACACATCTAAAGGCAGTTAAGACCGCACTGATGTCCGGACGTATAATCAGTGAGCACTTAGATGAACACAGCCGATATGTCTTTATCAAAGGGGCGCTCGTCACAAAGACACTTAAGGACATCTTGGAATCTTCACCATATGCCAGAGCGATTACATTTGTGGTGGGAGATGCCACGAAGATATTCATAGAAAACCGCGACTGGAATTACTTCATGCGCATTGGCATCAAAATCTGTGTCAGGTATGAAATCAACTTGATGGCTTTGACGGTAAATCCTTATGCGCCAGCAGGCTATTTTTACGATTCTGAGAGCTTTAGAGGGAGGCTGTCTGAACTGTTGAAGGATTTAATTGTGGTAGATGTAATGACACTTTAAAGGAGCTGGGCATGTTTTTAGACGAAATGCAATTCAAAGAGCTGGATTTAGATTTTGTTTTTGACAGAATTCAAGTGGATACACCCTATGGGGAGATCGAAAAGCGCAATGCTTCTCCAGTTAAGAGGCAGGAGATAGAGGCGCTGGAACGAGAATTCGAAGATCTCGAAAAGGTTATTAAACTCTTGAATGACAAGCGATATGAGTTCTTGGAACTGAAGAGCGTCTATAAGAATATGAAACAGCTTGGCAGTACCTATGAACGACTGGAGGCAGAAGAGACACTTTCTGTAACGGAACTGTTTGAGTTCAAAGTAATGGCGATGCTAATGAGGCAAGCCATGGGGGTAATGGAACGGATTCGATGGAATGAAAACGGTTTGAGATATGGACTTAAGCCCGTTCTCCAGGTTGTGGAACTGCTAGACCCTGAAAAGACGGGGACACAGAGTTTTTATATTTACAATGCCTATTCAGAGTCGCTCAGAGAAATTCGCAGGCAGATGGATAGACTAAAAGCTAAACTGGCAACTCACAAGGCATCTGTACAGGAGATGCTCAATGAGAAGTCACTTAAAATAAGAGCAAATGGAGAAGTTCACGTCTCAAAGACGAATGCTGAACAAGTTGAATTTGCAAAATCATGTGATGCGCTAGCCTATCAGTCAGAAATGCCGACGATGATTATCTACAGAGTTGAGCAGAGTACAGATGTTCTTGAAGAGGTTGAGAGGTTAACCACTTTGGAAGAAGAGGAAGAGTATCGTGTGAGGACTGAACTCTCTTTAAAACTCAGAGAACACTTAAATGTCATGATTGAAAACTCAAGAAAAATTGGAAAAACAGATTATTTGATTGCAAGAGCCAATTTTTCCAGAGGATTTGACTGCGTCAGACCAAAGATTAACCTCAATGGACATATTCTCATTAAAGCAGGCAGACATTTAAAAGTAGCACACAGGCTGTCGGTTGAAAAGAAGGCTTATACACCGGTTGATGTGGATATAAATTCAAAGGTGACGCTTATCACTGGTGCGAACATGGGTGGGAAGACCGTGTCGCTGAAGATGATTGGCCTGATTGTGGCCATGGCTCATTATGGCATATTTGTTCCGTGTAAGTCGGCAGATGTGGGGCTCTTTGATTTCATGTTTATATCGGTGGGGGATTCCCAGTCGATTGACATGGGACTGAGCACCTTTGGTGGAGAAATCCATAAAATTGGAAAAGTACTAAAGCACGTGAACATGAAGGGCTTTATTTTAATTGATGAACTGGCAAGGGGAACCAATCCAATGGAGGGATATGCAATTTCTCATGCGTTGATCGACCACTTGACTCAAAGCGATTTTGTCACCGTCATCACCACGCATTATGACGGTTTGACGCTGATAGAAGGCGTTGACCACTATCAAGTTTTGGGACTTTCAGGAGTCGATTTTGAAAATCTGAGCGGAGAAAAGGGCATGATGTTGTTGCACGAACTCATGGACTACAGGCTTTCAAAAGTGAGTAGCATAACTGAGATTCCAAAGGATGCAATTAGAATATCGGAATTCATGGGACTTGATGCGGCTATTATAAACAAAGCAAAAGAACTATTAGGAGGATCAAATGGTGAGTAAATTAAATCTTGATTTCAGCGTTGTTGAAAGCGCTAGAAAATCAGCGAGAATAATCGCCGAAGATACACAGAAATTTATCGAACGCCATACAACGGTTGCTGTTGAGAGAACAGTTGTTAGGCTTCTCGGTATTGACGGAATTGACGATCTGGAAAGACCACTTCCAAACGTAGTGATTGATAACATCAAACATGGTGGCGGACTTTCTGAAGGCGCTTCATTCTGGATTGGAAATGCAATGGTGGCACTTTCTAAATCACCTCAAGAAATCGCTGAATTGGTTTCAAAAGAGGAACTTGATCTGACAAAAGTTGAGATCCAAGACCTCGCTAAAATTCAAGCGGCTGTCAACGAAACTGCAAAGAATACAGTTGATAGAATCAGAGGCAACCGAGAAAAGAGAAATGAATATTTAACCACATTAGGCGAAGGTCCTAGACCTTATTTATATGTTATTGTTGCAACTGGCAACATCTACGAAGACGTTCTTCAAGCTCAAGCAGCTGCAAGACAAGGCGCAGATGTTATCGCAGTTATCAGAACAACCGCACAAAGCCTTTTGGACTACGTGCCATATGGCCCAACAACAGAAGGTTTCGGCGGCACTTATGCAACTCAGGAAAACTTCAGAATCATGCGTAAAGCACTTGATGAAGTGGGAGAAGAAGTTGGTAGATATATCAGACTTTGTAACTACTGTTCTGGACTTTGTATGCCTGAAATTGCAGCAATGGGTGCTGTGGAAAGACTGGATGTCATGCTGAACGATGCCCTCTATGGTATCTTGTTCCGTGATATCAATATGCAAAGAACATTGGTTGACCAATATTTCTCAAGGGTCATCAACGGCTTTGCAGGCATAATTATCAATACAGGTGAAGATAATTATTTGACAACATCAGATGCAATTGAAGAAGCCCATACTGTTTTGGCATCTCAATTCATAAATGAGCAATTCGCTTTATTAGCTGGATTGCCAGAGGAGCAAATGGGATTAGGACACGCGTTTGAAATGAATCCTGATACAGAAGACGGTTTCTTATTAGAGCTCTCACAAGCACAAATGGCGCGCGAAATATTCCCTAAAGCCCCTCTTAAATATATGCCTCCTACTAAGTACATGAACGGAAACATCTTTAAAGGTCATGTTCAAGATGCCCTTTTCAACACCGTTTCTATCATGACAGGTCAAGGCATCCAATTGCTGGGAATGTTGACTGAAGCAATCCATACACCATTGCTTCAAGACCGTGCCCTCTCCATTGAAAACGCAAAATATATCTTCAAAAATATGAGACATATTGGCGATGAAATCGAGTTCAAAAAAGACGGTATGATCCAAAAAAGAGCTCAAGGCGTTCTCAAAGAAGCAGCAGACATGCTGAAAGATATTGAAAAAATCGGCATCATGAGTACGATTGAACAGGGAAAATTTGCTGATGTAACTCGTAAAATGGATGGCGGTAAAGGCCTTGATGGCGTTACTCAAAAGGGTGGAAACTACTTCAATCCATTTATTCCAATGATGCTAGGAGGGGACAAGTAATGAGCGTAAATAGCGGATTAGATTTAACGAAAGTTAAGCCTTATGGTGATACCATGAACGATGGTATGATGCAATTTTGCTTCACCTTGCCGATTCCCTGCAATGAGGAAAGTAAAGAGGCTGCAAAACAATTATTGACGAAGATGGGTGTAGACGAGCCAGCAGTTGTTCATGCTGAGGATTTAGGCGTTGGCTATACTATGTTTGTTATGTATGGAAAATGTACTCATACTGTAGATTATACCAAAATTGAAGTACCAAAAGTTGAAACAGATGTCATGGACAAATATGGCGTTGAAGATTATATAAGTGAACACATTAAAAGAGATGTGGTCATCGTGGGTGCTTGTACAGGTACAGATGCTCATACTGTTGGAATCGACGCAATTATGAACATGAAGGGTTATGATGGACACTATGGTTTGGAAAGATACCACGGTATCAAGGCATATAATTTAGGGGCACAAGTTCCAAATGAAGAATTGGTTGCCAAGGCAATAGAATTAAATGCCGATGCTGTTATCGTTTCTCAAATCGTAACTCAAAAGGATGTTCACATCCCAAATATGACACAGTTAATTGAACTTTTAGAGTCAGAAGGCATTAGAGATAAACTCATCGTATGTGCTGGTGGCCCTAGGGTTTCATATGAACTTGCAAAAGAACTTGGATTTGACGCAGGGTTCGGAACGGGAACGTTTGCAGAAGATGTAGCTTCATTTGTGGTTCAACAAGTTGTTGAGAGAAAACTCGTTTAGGCGATTTTCTATAGAGCTTAGAAATCAGTGGCGGACCAGAGAGCGCCAACTGATGAACGGGCAAAATTCATGCAAAAAAATACCTTAACACCCGAACGGAAACGTTCGACGCTAATATTGATTTTGTTTTCAAGCCGAAAGTCATTGATCCCTTGACTATCGGCTTTTTTTTATTGAGATAGCGCTGTACTATTTAGTCCAGAAGGCGAATTTTATGTCTGAATGATTTAATTTACTTTTAAAAGTGTTTAAATTTGTCAGATGGGTGTAAACATATATTATTAGAATTATTCTGTCTACAGTTTATGAAAGCAGGTTGTTTCAAATAGAGCTCGAATTTAAATGAGGATGACAGGAGATCATGATAACTAGGAGGCGTTACACTTTATGAAGGGTCTAAAGACAAAAATTATTGCAATTATACTGGTTTTAACTGTTGCAGCGGCATCGGTTGCAGTGGTGGTGAGCTTAAAGAAACAGTTTTAAGGTCATGGACGAGGTTGTAAAATCTCAATTTGAAGATAAGTTAAATGCTTCGGAGAACATGCTGAAAACACTTATGACGGAGCAGTTTGGAAGCATCGAGTTTTCGGAAGGTGTTGGACTTGTGGATTCAAGTGGAAAATCCATTGCAGAAAGGTATGAGTACATCGACAAAGTATCAAACGGAATGAATATTGTAGCGACGATTTTTGATTTCAATGGAACAGATTACACAAGAATATTGACGACGATTTTGGATGAAAAAAATGAGCGGATTATAGGCAGTGTGTTGGCTAAGGATGGAAAAGCATATCAGACGCTTACCAGTGGAAATTTCTATCTTGGAGAAGCAGACATTAAAGGGAAGAGCTACATGACTAAGTACTCGCCGATGATGGACGAAAAGGGACAGCTGATTGGCGCATATTTTGTCGGTGTTGAAAGCGGCTCAGTGAACGCCATTTTGAACTCGGGCAGACAGAGAACGATTGGGTCGATTGCCGTTGTCGTGGTGTTTCTAGTCCTAGTAGTTCTTGCCGTCTCTTACGTGGCAGGCAAATACATTGCCGATCCGATTATCTCGGTAACAGCTCATATACGAAAGCTGTCACAGCTTGATTTTTCAAAGTCAGATGACGAGAGATATCTATACAGAAAAGATGAAATTGGCACCATGGTCAGTGCACTAAAAGTCATGTTAGAAAATGTTGTGGCGTTTATCGCCAAAACGAGCAAATCAGCCGAACGCGTGTCAATCTCCGCAGCAGAATTAAATACAAAGTCGGATTTAGCACTTGTGACCGCAGTAGAAGTGGCCAAGACCATAGAGGAAATCGCAAGAGGTGCAAGCGATCAGGCGAGGGATACTGAAATCACGGCCAACAATATTGACACGCTTGGAAGACTTCTTGAAGAGGAATCCATGCATGTTTCAAAACTCAACGAGGCTGCCGATCTAATAGATGATCGTAAAAAACAAGGCTTTGAAATCTTAAAGGATCTCATTGAAAAGACGGATGAAAACAACATGGCTTCGGACAGCGTCTATAGCATCATAGAAAGCAACAGTCTAAGTGCTGAGAAGATAGAGCGCTCTAGTGTTATGATACAGAGCATCGCCGATCAGACGAATTTGCTTGCATTAAATGCGGCAATAGAAGCTGCCAGAGCTGGAGAAGCAGGTAGAGGATTTGCCGTTGTTGCAGATGAAATTAGAAAGCTGGCTGAACAATCTGGCAGCTTTACAGATGAAATTAAAATGGTGATTGATGAGCTCAAGACGAATTCTGAAAAGGCCGTTTCCCTGATGAACCAAATGCAACTGATTGGAAAAGGTCAAATGGAGAGTGTCAAGGCCACTGAGGGACAATTTGAGCAGATTGCGGAGAATATAGACCTGATTAAAACCATAATTGAGGAACTGAGTCACTCGACAGAGCTGATGACTGGCAATAAAAATCAAATTATTGACCTCACACAAAATCTTTCGGCATTTTCTGAGGAAAATGCTGCTGGAACAGAAGAAGTGGCGGCTTCCATGGATCAGCAGGCAACGACCATCGAAGAAATTGCAGAGTCTGGGAAAAATCTTTCTGCAATTTCAGATGAATTAAAGGCATTCATTGATAAATTCATAATTTAAACAATCCTAACCTAAAGAAATCAATGATAGTTGTGTATGAAATATTTAAACAACTTCTTGCGTATTCTATTGCATAATTATGAGCTCTATTTGGAGAGCAGTTAGGGCTAAAGTTGAAATTTCAATAACTTTATTTAGGAAAATAGTGTGAATTATAAGTTGTTTATGAGGTAATTGAAAGTTTGAAAACAAGCAATTGCAATTTTCTTTTGATATCCAACAAAATTTGCAAGAAATATTACAAAATTATGACTTCTGAAATAAAATTGCAATATTCATTTCACACTTTATTCACAATTGCTTCATAGTGTAGACATAAGTGGAATCTATACTAAGACTATGTTAAGTGATTACTTAACAACCCCATAAACCCCAAACATTATTAACCCCAATTAATAACAAAACCCCAAAATGAATTCCCGAGTGGGCACCCCCCAATTAGCCCACTCGTGCAATTCCCCCCTAAAAACATATTTATTTTTTTATGCTTCTAGCCCGTTGCTAGGAGTTTTTATTTTTTTGATTATAGAGAGTGATATAAAACGGTTTAAATAGAAAAGGAATGCTGTCTCAGGTTTTGAGAACGGGCATTCCTTTCGTTTTATAGACGTTTTGAATTAGTTCTGTTTAGGTCAATATCTGATTTAAATGAGCTTCACAGTATAGTTTGCAGCCATACCTAAACTGCGGGAAAGCGTGTCAATCCAGCAGGGCTATTCAACGATCTCGTAAATCAAAGTATCTTCTTGTCCAGTTACTTTTATGGAGTGAGCTCTTAAGAAGTTCGTTGGAATGGACGTCTTTAGTAAATCCTCTATGGCCTCTTGATTCATGTCTTTAAAGGTAAGGCATTCAACAAAATAAGTCCCGTCGTTTTCTGCCCTTAGGGGTCCGATACTGACAACCAGTTCACCGAGGTCGGTTTCCACATGGTCTTTTAGTTTCAGCAAGAGGACTTTTTCATCGTCTGTATCTGCGTTAACCACAGGAAAAACTTCTGATTCCCTTAAAAGATTGATATCGTCAATCAAAGCCCCAAGATACCCTTTAGCGAGTTCGAGCGACTGAGAAGTTTCTGGTGCAACGTCGGCTCTGAGCATGAATGCATTTAGCGATTCCGCCAACTGATTTTTTTGATGGAATGTATAGACGTTAATCCCCAGGAGGCAGACAACAACTGTGAGGATAACAAAATTCTTTTTCATTTTTTATGCCTCTTTTCGTTTGAGTTGGTATGTAGGTTACTATGCTGAAAAGGGTAAATTGGATTTCTTGGAAAGAACGCTTTACTTTAAAACAGGGCAACAAATTTGGCTGCTAAGTTGATGATAGCATTTTGGAAAGCACTTTAAACTAAATTGGTATAATTGGAACAAATTAAGGCACAATTGGAACAAAAAATGCCCTGGAAAACGGGCATTTTTTTATAGATGGTAATTCATAAATTTAAAGGGTTTTAGACGGTATTGATTTAAAGCATTGACGTGGGTGGGGTTATCAGATGAACTCAATGATTTGTTTTTCTGAATCAAGTCGAACGAGTGCCCCCATTGCAAGTGTCGGTTGTGGGAAATTATGTCCGGCTCTCAAATTCGCCAGAATAGGCTTTTGATATTTTGCGAGAACTTCATCAAAAATAGTTTCAAGCGTCAAGTCGTGACCACCATAACTCTGCTTGAGTTCTGGTTCACAGTGGCTAAAAGTGCCGAGTATAATCCCTGCGCAGTCATGAAATTTTCCTGCAAGGGCAAGAGCAGTCAACATTTTATCCACATTGTAGTTGGATTCATTTACCTCTTCCATAAACAGGATTTTTCCCTTGGTGTCGATTTCATAAGGCGACCCAAGAGTGGCCGTCAACAGAGATAGATTTCCGCCACATAAAAGGCCTTCACAGCTACCAGCCACAAGGGTCTTGAAGGTTTCACCTTCGGGATTTTTTAAGATGCCTTTAAACCCATGAGTCATGATGTTTGCCTTAAAACTCTCCACGGTGTAAGGGTCTAGATAATTTTTATCAGCTGAATCAGTGAAGACATCTGAAGATGCCATTGGACCGTGGAAAGTGACGAGGTCACAATTTTGATTGAATACAGTAAGCAAGGCGGTGATGTCGCTATAGCCTAAAAATACTTTTGGATTTTTTTTGACGATGTCGTAGTCAATATCGTTTAAAAGTCTCGTTGAGCCTGATCCTCCCTTTAGGCAGATGATGCCCTGAATGTTTTCATCGCTAAAGGCATCATTTATATCCTTCACGCGCAGCTGGTCAGGGCCGGATAAGTGACCGTGATAAGCATAACAGGATGGATACATAACAGGTATGAAGCCAAGGTCTTTCATTGCTTGTTCAGCTTTATCGACTCGCTCTCTGGAAGTAGGTGTCGAGGGACAGATAATTGCAATTTTGTCACCAGATTTTAAGGGTGTTGGATATCTCATATAAACCTCCTAGTTGAAATTCTTAAGAACTTTGGTTAATATAAAATGCAAGATAAGTGCCAGCGATGGGATTTTGAGATACCCATTTCAAAGTTGCTGGGATTTGTGCAGATTCATGCTTTTCATTATGCTATAATTTTTTTATAAAGGCAATATGACAAATGGGGAGCTGGGCAAGTTGCCCAGAATGTGGAAAACCGTCTTGAAAACGGGACGCTATAGGTGTTTAGGAGAAGTTTATGGAGACATTGAGACTATTAGATGAAATTGACGAAGGATTTATCTATATTGACCGTGAAGGCATTGTCAAGGCCTATAATCAAGTGGCAAAGGAAATTACAGGAGTGGTCTTTGCCAGAACCAGCATTCACCCTGCAGGGCAACTTGAAAAGGGTGATCTGGTAATCCTCGCCAACAATCGGATGGGGTACGACGACGGCAATTTGACAGTTGAGGACTTGAACGTGTTGAATTTACCTTACAACGACTTAAAGCCAGGGGACGCTTTTATAGCGGTGGGCATCTTTGACGACAACAGTTATAAAGGGGTTATCAAGAACTGGAGAAATAAGGCTATCAACCGAAAATTAAAGTATTCAGGCGCCTTTGCAGGTCGGTTTATAGAGGTGACCATCGACATTGTGGAGAAAATGATGGAAATAGCTGTGGATAACATTCCATATATCATGCATTATACACATGCAATTGGGCATGCTGTGGTGATAGATGGCAAAACAGGTGTTTTAAAATTCCATCAAGCAAGGGGATACAGCATCAGGCGTGAGACAATTCGAGACTTGCTCACCAGTAAGCCATTTAGAGCAAAAGTGCCAAATGAGGAATCCTATGAAGTCTTAAATAAAAAAATTGGCGATATATTTGAATACAACGAACTCCTCAGCAAAATTTATGACAGCCTGAACGGCAGGGCCTGTTACTTTGAGAAGACCTTTTACCAGATAAACAAGAGGCCGACGCTATGCACCCTACAGCCAATGGGAGAGCCAGATAGCCCAGAAGGGGTGATACTTAAAATCGTCGATGTTTCAAATCTGGAAGTTTTGATGATGAAGCGAAATGAAATTCTCATGAAGATGGAGATGGCAAATGCCTCTTTGATAAATGAGGGAAACGATGGACTGAATCAGATGTTTGAAAAGATCATTGGCTCAAGCCAGCCGATGCAGCATGTGATGCATTTGGCGTACAAGGCTTCTAAATCTCGATCCACTATTTTGATTACAGGGGAGAGCGGCACTGGAAAATCACTTATTGCCAAAGAAATCCACAGGCTTCAAGGAGGGCAGAGCAAGCCCTTTATCAGTGTAAATTGTACGGCAATCCCAAGTACCCTCTTTGAGAGTGAACTCTTTGGGTATGAGAAAGGTGCATTTACAGGTGCTGAGAGAGGGGGCAAGAAGGGGTTCTTCGAATTGGCTTCAGGAGGCACTATCTTCTTAGATGAAATTGGGGAACTTCCCTTGGATGTTCAGGGCAAACTTTTGCACGTTCTACAGCATAAGAGCTTTTACAAAGTGGGAGCACTACAACCAACACATGTAAATGTCAGGGTTATAGCCGCCACAAACGTCAACTTGGAAGAGGCGATACAGGAGAAGAAGTTCAGAGAGGACCTCTACTACAGGATCAACGTCTTTCCCATTGAAATGCCGCCTCTAAGGGAGAGAAAGACGGATTTATATCCGTTAATCCGGAATATTATGGAAAAGCTCTCTGAAGAAATTGAAATTCCGAAAAAGGACTTTTCAGGAGAGGCACTGGACAAAATGGTGTCCTACCATTGGCCGGGCAACGTCAGAGAACTGGAAAATGTCATTGAGAGGGCGATGAATATCTCAGATTCTGATATCATTGAATCGGAGGGCATTACGATTAATGTCTCACCTGAGGCAAAACCCATGAATATGAAGGAGCAAATCCAAATTGTAGAGAGGAATATGCTCATTGAGGCACTTGAAATGAACCAATATAATCACAAAGAAACTTATGAACAGCTTGGCTTATCTCGATCCGTGTATTATGAAAAGCTGAAAAAATATGATATTACAAAATCCTGAGAACGGGACTCAAAAATCCTGACCTCAGGATTTTTTTGTATAGACCACGGAGTAAACTTTGTGATCTTTAAAACTTTGGATAAGGACCTGTTTAGAAGATAAATCCACAGTTTGTGTGAATTTTTTTAAATATTTATTACGAAATGTTCATTTTGGCACGAGGTTTGCACTGGTAAAGGGGAGAGGTTTATATCAAGGGTATTTGATTCACACGAAAGTCAGAGTGAATTGACTGAAAAAAGAAGGGGGATTATCAAATGAAAAAAATATTAATGCTGATTTTGGCGATGATGCTGGTGATTTCTGGCTGTGGCACGGGTCAGCAAGCATCACAAACTACACCAGAGCCAAGTACGGACGCTGCACAGGCAACAGGGACTGACACGACGGCTCCTGCTGAGGCAGATCGTTATGATGCCGTTCAAGAATATAAAGGTGTCTATTCTGGCGAGCTCACAACGCTCAATTATTTGACGACTGCTTCAACAAACGAGTTTGGGGTGGCAGCTAACTTTATTGATACGCTTATAGAGTACGATCAATACGGTGTAGTCAAACCATCTCTTGCAACGGATTGGTCTGTATCTGAAGATGGCCTCGTCTGGACATTTAAAATCAGAGAAGGCGTCAAATGGTATGACAACGAGGGCAACGAAGTGGCAGATGTCACTGCTCAGGATTTTGTAGATTCTATGAAGTATATTCTCAATCCCACAAACGAGTCAAAAACCGTTCAAATTGCTTATGATGTTATAAAGAACGCTCATGATTTCTATGATGGAAAAATCACTGATTTTAGCCAAGTAGGGGTTAAAGCTGTTGATGAATACACACTTGAATACACGTTGGAGCAACCAACGCCTTATTTTCTATCCATGCTTACCTATGTTTGCTTCTTCCCAGTAAATGGTGAGTTTTTAGAAAGTGCAGGAGATCGCTTTGGAACAGATAACGAAAAACTGCTCTATAATGGCGCCTATATCCTGACAACTTTTGAACCACAGACGAAGAGGGTTTTGACCAAGAACGAAAACTACTGGGATAAGGACAATGTCCATATTGAAAAACTGACTTTTAAGTACAATAAAGAGGCAGATGCACTTGCAAGTGAGCTCTATTTGAGAGGGGAAATTTCCATGGTTGAAATTCCATCTTCATCTATTGATGAGTGGATGAATGACCCTGCTAGACAAGATTTGTTTAGACCTGCAACCACTAGTTTTTACACTTATTTCTTCACTTTGAATTTTGATCCTCATTTTGAAGAGGCGTTTGAACCAGATAATTGGAAAGTGGCTGTGAACAACACCAGCTTTAGAAAAGCACTTTTCCATGCACTGGATAAAAGAGCGGCAATGCTCACATCAGAACCGTATAATCCTGAAAAGCGTCTGTCAAGCACAATCACACCTAAAAACTTCACAAGCGTGGATGGACAGGATTATGTCATGATTTCTGATCTTGCAAACTTTGTGGACAAGGAGTCATTTAACATTGAAGAAGCGCTTAAATATAAAGAGCAGGCAATGAAGGAACTAGACGGAAAGGCTACTTTCCCAGTGAAACTCTACATGCCTTACAACTCGGGCTCTTCCGATGCAACCAATAGGGCACAAGTTATCCAACAGCAAATTCAAGGTACTTTAGGAGATGATTTCATAGAAGTATACCTTGCACCGTATCCGCCAACAGGCTTCTTAAACGCCACTAGAAGGGCTGGAAACTATTCACTGATGGAAGTTAACTGGGGTCCTGACTACGCCGATCCAGAAACATATACAGATCCATTTAGCCGCGGTTCAAACTACAACTTCCCAGAGTATTGTACAGAAGTTGACGAAAACGGAAACAACGTCTATGAAGTCTATGAGGCAATTGTCAACGAGGCAAAAGCGGAGAGAGTTGATATTGCAAAACGATATGAATTGTTTGCAAAGGCTGAGGCCTATTTAATAGACAAAGCATTTGTAGTCCCTTATGCACTTGGTGGAGGTGGATACGTCTCTTCAAAACTCGATCCATTTGAAGCGATGTACTCTCCATTTGGTGTATCATCAGAAAGATATAAATTGCAACACATTTTGGCTAAGCCAATGAACAACGACGACTACGACAAGGCAATTAAAGTATGGCAGGAAGATCGTGAAAAGGCTTTAAAACAAGCAGAATAAATCCCAATTAACAGAGTGCCTCAGCACTCAAAAGGGGTGATTCCTAGAAGGTTTAGGTCTATGGAGCACCCCTTTAATCATCTTTAGAGGAGGACATCATGCTTAAATATACACTTAAGCGAATCATCAGATCTTTTATAACGCTCTTTATTGTCACCACAATCGTCTTTATTCTCATGCGAATGATGCCAGAAGAGGGGTACTTTGGCGATGGGTATGACAAATTGGACGAAGCGCAAAAAGAAGCCATTATGACAGGGATGGGACTCAGAGATCCGATGCATATTCAGCTTTATCACTTCTATAAAGGGCTTTTGAAGGGAGACCTTGGGACGTCCATCACTTACCGGCCGAAAGTGCCAGTAACTGAAATCTTGGCAAAGAAAATACCGTATTCACTTTGGCTGGGGCTTAGCTCAATTGGCATTGCCATCATCTTTGGTCTTTGGATGGGTATCAGCATGGCACATCACAAGGATGGCATTATAGATGGGGCGGGAACATTTTATATTGTCTTTATACGGGCTGTTCCGTCGGCTGTATATTATTTATTTCTGCAATTATATTTGACCAGTTGGCTCAAGTTGCCGATTTTGTTTGATGTGGATGAGAAAGCCAGTTTCTTTTTGCCGCTGCTGTCCATGTCCTTGGTGAGTTTGGCGGGATACGCCATGTGGATGAGACGCTATATGGTGGATGAGTTAAATAAGGACTACATTCGATTGGCAAGGGCAAAGGGACTAAAGAGCAAGGAGATTATGTTCAAGCATGTCATGAGAAATGCCTTTGTTCCAATGGCTCAGTATTTGCCAACTTCCATCCTGTTTGCCATCAGTGGTTCGCTTTATATCGAATCCCTCTACTCGATTCCGGGGATTGGCAGTTTGCTGGTGGAATCCATTCAACGTCAGGATAACCCACTGGTTCAATCGCTGGTCTTAATTTATGCGGCTATCAGTATTTTCGGGCTCTTGATGGGCGATTTGCTCATGGCTATGTTTGACCCGAGAATTAAATTCGATGCAGGAGGTGGCGGCAGATGATAAGCAGTAGAATGAAGCAAATGGCGGACAACATAGATGAAACGCTCTTTACATTTGCCGAATACGATCAGGCGGCAAGTGAGGAAATCGGCTATTCGAATTACTCTTACTGGCATTCAACCATACGCGTGTTCTTTAAAAATAAAGTGGCCGTTTTTTTACTGGCGGTGATTCTTCTATTGTTGGCTTTTACATTTATACAGCCATTGCTGCCGAATCAGAAACTTCCGACTAAAATTTATACAGACCCGCAAACCAATTTACAGTTCCGAAATGTTGCGCCCAATAGTGAATTTTGGTTCGGAACGAACTCCATCGGACAGGATTTGTGGTCTCGAATCTGGAGCGGTACGAGAACTTCACTTATCATAGGCTTTATGGTTGGACTATTTGAAGTTGTGGTGGGTATAATCGTGGGTGCTTTTTGGGGATATGTGCGAAAGTTAGATCGGCTTATCACAGAAATCTACAATGTTTGGAATAACATACCAACCACAATTGTCTTGATTTTGCTGACCTATATCATGAGGCCAGGGGTCTTTACCCTGATTTTTGCAATGAGCATTACCAGCTGGCTCGGCATGACTCGACTGGTTAGAAATCTAATCGTCATTTTAAGAGACAGGGAATACAATTTAGCCTCTCGATGTCTGGGCACACCAGTGAGGCGAATTATTTCCAAGAACTTGGTGCCGTATCTGGTTTCAGTGATTATGCTCAGGATGGCACTGGCCATACCGACGGCAATTGGTCTTGAGGTATTTTTAACCTATATAGGACTAGGCCTTCCTGTGGACATTCCGTCTCTGGGGAACTTAGTCAACGAGGGCCGACTTCTTATGATGAGCCCTTCACTGAGATATCAACTGTTCTTTCCGGCAATTGTCATTTCAATTATCACCATCGCTTTTTATGTGATGGGAAATGTCTTTGCCGATGCGGCAGACCCTAGAAATCACGTTTAATGAGGAGGCAGTATCATGACAGAGAAAAACAATCTGAACCCGCTTGATGCGATGACACCTGTTTTAACCGTGGAAGATCTAGTGGTGAAATTCAATTTAAGAGGAAAATCCCTAACGGCCATACGCGAGGCGTCCTTGACTCTGTACCAAGGAGAAAGTCTTGCCATCGTTGGAGAATCGGGTTCGGGAAAATCCGTTTTTACTAAATCTTTTATGGGGCTTTTGGATTCAAATGGTTGGATTGACTCAGGCTCGATAAAATACAAGGACTATGATTTGGCAAAGTTCAAATCGGAAAAAGATTGGCTCAATATCAGAGGGAAGGAAATTGCAATGGTATTTCAGGACCCTATGACTTCCCTCAATCCCCTAAAAACCATTGGAAATCAAGTAAAAGAAGCCGTTGTAAAACATCAGGGTCTTAAAGGAGATGAAGCTAAAAAAGCGGTTTATGAAATCCTTGAAAATGTGGGTATAGACAATCCCAAAGGCAGGTATAAACAGTATCCGTTTGAATTTTCAGGGGGGATGCGGCAGAGAGTGGTCATCGCCATTGCCATTGCCTGCAATCCAGAGATTTTAATTTGCGATGAGCCAACCACAGCACTGGATGTGACCATTCAGGCCCAGATTATGGAGCTTATTGGTGAACTTCAAGAGAAATATAAATTGACGGTTGTCTATATAACCCATGACCTCGGCGTGGTGGCGCATGTGGCAGATAGAGTTGCAGTGATGTACGCAGGCGATATTGTGGAAATTGGCCTTTCAGAGGAAATATTTTACGATCCGAGGCATCCTTATACGTCAGCTCTTTTGGCATCGTTGCCTCAGCTTGGAATCAAGGGAGAACCACTGTATGCAATCAAGGGAACACCACCGAATCTGTTTAAGACAATAGAAGGGGATGCATTTGCCTTTAGAAATGAGAAGGCACTTAAAATTGACTTTGTTGAGCGCCCGCCATATTTTAAAGTGTCAGAGACGCACTATGCGAAGACATGGCTCATGGATGAGCGTGCACCAGAGATAGAACGGCCCAAAATCATTGAATTGCTAAGTGAAAGGAGGGCCAAATGAGTCGAGAAAAATTATTGGAAGTGAAAGATTTAACTGTGGCATTTGGAAAGCGAAAAAACCGGTTTGTGGCTGTAAAGGGCGTCAACTTCAACATTTATAAGGGGGAGACCTTTGGACTGGTGGGCGAATCGGGTTCGGGAAAGACCACAATAGGACGTGCCATCATGAGAATCAATGAGACGGATGACGGCGAAATTCTCTTTAATGGTCAGAAAATAAATGGTAAAATTAGCAAGAAGCTGGATAAAGAAGTCATAAAAAATATACAGATGATTTTTCAAGATCCAATGGCCTCTTTAAACGAGCGGGCAAAGGTTGATTATATTGTTTCAGAGGGCCTTTATAACACGAAGATGTACGATAATGAAGCTGATAGAAAGCGGAAGGTGGAAAAAGCACTGTTGAGTGTGGGGCTATTGCCTGAATTTGCAAGCCGATTTCCACATGAATTTTCTGGTGGACAGCGTCAAAGAATTGGAATTGCAAGGACATTGGTTATGAAGCCAGAGCTGATTATTGCAGATGAACCCATCTCGGCGCTGGACGTTTCAATCAGAGCTCAGGTCATCAATCTCATGAACGACTTAAAGCAGACATTGGGGCTCACCTATCTCTTTATCGCCCATGACTTATCCGTGGTGAGGTTTATTACGGACAGGGTGGCTGTTATTCACAAAGGGCGAATTGTGGAGCTTGCTGAAACAGAAGAGCTCTATCAAAACCCTGTTCATCCGTATACAAAGGGACTTTTGTCAGCAATTCCAATGCCAGATCCAAAGACAGAAAAACATAGAAAAATCGAAAAATACGACAAGAATATCCACAAATATGACGACAATCCGCCTAAGTGGATGGAAATAAGGCCCGAACACTGGGTCTTGGCAAATGAAGAGGAATATGAGATTTATAAAAGAGAATTAGAGGAAAGTTAGGGGGCAATTGATGGACAAAAATGCTCTAATTGGAAACTTGTATGCGGGAACATATGATAACTTGTCTTTAACCGAAGGCCAGTTAAAACTAAATCATGATTCGTGTCATGGCGTTTATGAATCTGAGGTGCATGAAGTTGATGACTTCTCAAATTTAGTGATGTCATGGCGATCGAAGACACATGAAAATGCATCGGCTGAGGTTTGGATTAAGATTCGAACCGAGGGACGGTGGTCTTCTTGGTTCAGTTATGGAAAGTGGAGTGACCAGGGGAACAACACTGGCAGTTTTAATGGTCAAAAGGACATATTGGCAACACTCGATGTGGATTTGCTCTTGGTGAATCGGGGCAGCGCGGATGCCTGTGCTGTTCGGGTGGAACTCTTTAGAAAAGATGTGGAGACACCAACCCCTGTATTTGAAAATTACTACATTGCGTTTAAGGCATCAAAGCCCACAGAAGGGCGAGAGTTGGACGATGTATCCTTGGATATCCAAATTAAGGTTCAGCCTTATTCGCAGCTTGATATTCCCGAGATTGGAAACAAAATATGCAGTCCCACATGTGTCACAATGGTCATGGCTTTTTATGGCCTTGAAAAGCAAATTACAGATACGGCAAAAGGTGTTATCGACAATGGAACGGGTATTTATGGCAATTGGTCCTATAATGTGGCCTATGCAAATGAACGTGGTTTCAGGGCACATGTTGAAAGGCTCTCAGATGCCCAAGATATTTTAGAGTATCTAAAAGAGGGCATTCCATTGATTGCTTCTATCAAAGTGAAAGATTTGGAGGCACTTCACGGCGTTTATCAAACATATCCTCAAGGTCACTTGGTGGTGATTACTGGGGCATTTTATAGGGATGGAAACTACTATTTTAGGGTAAACGATCCAGCGGCAAATACTTCTGACAAAGTGCCTAGGGAATATCTAGTCCATGAGTTTTTAAACGTCTGGAATGGAATTGTATACGTCATAAGGAGATAGGTGAAGTGATGGATTTGAGATATTTGATGGTGAACTGTCCAACTGCCATTGATTTGCTCGTTAAATCCGGCGACTTTAAAGGGGCGGAAAAGGCGATACAGAGAAGGCTGTCGCTGGACTGCCCCCCTTTACTAAGGAAGAGACTGGAACATGAGCTTATGTCAATGAAGCTGATTAGAAGGGATTTCACTGTAACTGGCGAGATGCTCTTTGAGGAACTGTCCTCTCACATAAAGGGGCTAACGAGGATTGATGTGGCACGATTCGATGAGAATGACAGCATGCTCTGGCATATGGTTGACGGTGAAAAGCGGTATCACAAGCGGGCGGTGAAGACAATTTTGAAAGAGCATGCAGTGGATGAAGAACGAGAGGTTATTGATAAGGCCATAAGCCATATGAAAGCAGCTGGAAAGTCTGAGGTTGTAATAACCCTTGAAGCCAGTTTGACACTTGATGAAAAGGTCATAGAAAGGGCATTTGAATCAAGGGGGATAGAAGACGATGGCATCAGGCATTTGCACTTGCCAATTCCGAGGTGTGAACACTTTACAAAGATGTTGGAGATGCAGGTATTTACAAAGGGAGAGATACATATCTCCAAACCCAATCATCCACAGAGGACGGTTTATGCAAAGGCGAATAAGGGGCAAAAGCATCATATTAAGTACACATTTAAAAATGACATGGATTACTTGCCAGTTCATGAGCTATCAGAGTTTTTAGAAGCAGGCAATCAGAAACTAGAAATGCTCTCGTCGTGGCCGAAGGTTTTAAAGGATGAGTATCCATTTTTGACAGCAGAAATGTTGACCCAAGGTGAAGAATCATCTGAGGCCGGAAATGAAATGACTCAAAATGACCCGAAATTAANNTCCTCCTCATATTCTCTTTACACCGCTCTTAAGGGAAATAGCGGATCAGATTGTTGACTTTTCGGATGATGCTCTGCTGAAGGCGAGGAAGATTTATGATTATATTACAATGAATCTCAAATATACCTTCATGAGTTCTTATAGGGCACTTATTAATATTCCTGAATTTGGCGCTCTCAATCTCAAAGGAGACTGTGGGGTACAGGCGTTGCTCTTCATAACACTTTGTCGAATCGCTGGTGTTCCTGCAACGTTTGCCTCTGGTCTCATGAGTCCCCCTGGAAATGGAGTGGGTATGCACGATTGGGCCGCATTTTATACGCCTGAACTGGGCTGGCGATTTGTGGACACTTCTTATGGGGAAAGTGCTTATAAACACGGCTTGATGAATAAGTGGAAATTTTATTTTGGAAATCTCGATCCATATCGTGCCATGCACAATTTTGATTTCCAAGTACCGTTTGAACATCCGAAGAAATACCTCCGGGATGACCCTTATGACAATCAGGTTGGCGAAGCAGAAACCAACGCCTTTGGCTTATATTCAGAACACTATCATGACAATGTCTGGATGGTTTCAATTGAGGAGGAATAGAAAATGAGAGTATTTGACGCACATGAAGATATATGGACACATGTGGCTCAGAGGCGGCTGCAAGGCGAGAAACACGTTTTTAGAAACAGACACCTTCAGAGCCATAAACAGGGTCAAGTTGGCGGAGGCATTTTTGTCATATGGATTGATCCGCCTCATACTGAAAGTCCGATGAAACGCCTTGAGACAATTGCAGCTGAAATGCAAGCTGAAATCAAAGAGAATGAAGATATTTTGCAGATTGTCAGGTGTTATGACGACTATGCAAATGCAATTAAGCAGGGAAAGATAGCTGCTGTGATAGGACTTGAGGGATTGAGCTATATTGAAGACAGCCTAGAGCCTCTTGAATGGCTGCACAGCATTGGAGCAAGACATGCTTCTCTTACTTGGAACGAAGAGAACCATTTGGCGACAGGTGTCAAAGGGACGCCTGAAAGAGGTCTTACTGAGCTTGGAAGAACTGCTGTTGCCAAACTCGAGTCATTAAAGATGATTGTGGATGTGTCACACGCCAATGAAAAGAGCTTTTGGGATATTGTGTCTGTGTGTACAAGGCCGATTATTGCATCTCACTCCAATGCCAAGGACCTTTGGGAGCATCCGAGAAATCTGACGGATCGCCAGTTGATGGCTCTGAGAGATACAGGTGGTGTTGTGGGGGTGAATGCCTATCCAGCCTTTGTCGGTGAAAATAGAAATTTAGAGGACTTGGTTAGGCAAGTGGATTACCTAGTCAACAAGATCGGGATTGAGCATGTGGGATGTGGGTTTGATTTCTGTGATTATCTAAATTGGGAAAAGGAAGATCACTCTCCCAACAATGCGTCGCTGGATATTTTAAGTGGTCTTGAAGGAACGCATAAAGTTCCTCTTCTCTTTAAGGGATTAAGCGATTTAGGCTATTCAGATGAGGCACTTAGAAAGATAGCCCATGAAAATTTTGAACGCATTCTAAAAGGGCTTTAGGTCTTATGTATTAGGTGTATGTAAAAGGTAATAACTTAGATACCAGCCAGCGGTAATTATTCAATTAGCGATTGGCTGGTTTTTTATTCAGGGCATAAAAAAAAGACTTGTTGCCAAGTCTCTATTAGGGGGGAAATGAGATGTGAAAACGGGGGGACGTTTTCAATCTATTGCCTTAATCATTTCTTTAAGGTAGTTTCATTGTACAGAATACTTATGACGAAACTATATAGGAACTATGAATAAAGTGTAAAAGGCTTTTTTTCTAAAGAACCCTAAGCCTTTTCTTATATTTTGATACAAGATTTCGATATGGGAAAAGATAGATAAAGTTAGAATTTCGGATTTTACTGTTTGAAAAAAACTAATATGTAACAAATGTTCACACAAAGGACATTTAAAAATAGGTCTATAGTCCTTATTTTTCATTTTGAGATCAAACCACTTGATAAAAGTCAACAATAATATTAACATATATAAAGTCTTAACTAGATAAGTTTAAATCTTATCAAAGCAAGCTAGATGATAGAGAGAGGTTTCAATGAGCAATCAAAAAGAAATTGATAAAATCGTGGATTGTATGACTAAAAAAGAAAAAGATGCAAAAGTTATTCATAAAGGGCAGACAAGTCAAAATAAAATAGATGAATTGATAAAAGATTTAAAAAAATAATGAAATTCTTATGTAAAATTCACAGAAAGGACACACGGCGGTGTTACACTTAGCTTAACCTTTTAAGGCAACCCAAACATAATTTGCTGTGGAGAGACGCCCAAAACTCTCCACTCCCCGATTTGCTAAGCGCCATCTCCCAAATGGCGCTTTAACCTTTTTTGAAACTTAAATTGATATTCGATATTTATATAGTGTCTACTTGTGAAACCATTGATTTTCTGTTTTTCAAGTAGCTTTTTATTTTGGGGAACTGTATGAGAAATTAAAGAAAGAGCTAAGGACTGAATGATAACCACTGATTAAATTAGGCAGAAAGATCGTCTCGTGAAATGAAAGGGTGATGATTGAAATGTAAAAAAATTACAAAATTGAGTTGCGGATGGTGAGCAAAGTATGTTATACTTTAAAAGCATCATGGTTCACTAAATACAATTATATAGAAGTGGATAATCTAAATATTAGGAGGGAAATGAGGATGAGACCTGAACCGTTAGTTCCAGTCATTCTTTGTAATGGATTTGCAGAAAAGAGAGAAGACTATTTAGATCATGGGCGAGTGGAAAAAGAACATATAGAAGATCGAAAAGTCAGAATCGTACATAGAAATGAATAGGCATAAATAATTTAAGGAGGTGTGAGAACACCTCTGTTTTTCGTGCCATATACTTTGCTTCGGTTCCCAGTCCTCGCTGGCGCTGCGGAGTAACCTACGCAAAGTATATGGGGATGCTGGAGGAAGTGCAGATGCTGTGGAGTAATCTATGTAAAGGATATAGCTCTGTGGGACTGGGTGTGGTGTTTGTGCTGAACGTGCTTTCCCACTGTACCCTTTTTTAAAAAAACAATAATACATACACTAAAGGAGAAAAATACGATGAAAAGAACAAAAATGATAACAAAGACAATTACAACAGGCGTTTTAGGCCTTTCTATTTTAGCTCAATCAGCAGTTATTTCAAATGCTTCATTTGCAGTTTCACTACCAACCGATATAGGTGGTCACTGGTCAGAGGCTTTTGTAACATCCCTTGTAAATCAAGGGGTAATATCAGGATATCCTGATGGGACGTTTAAGCCTGATAAAGAAGTCTCATACGCTGAGTTTTTAGTGTTGACACTCAAGGCTTTGGATATTCAGCCAGAGACGGCAACCAATGGCCAAGCATGGTACGAGCCTATCATTAACAAGAGTATTGAAATTGGCATAATTAAAACAAGTGATAACATGGCTAACCTAGAATATGCTAACCTACCAATTCCAAGACAAGAAAGTGCTTATGTCCTTTATAATGCATTAAAAATTAAAGAAGGATTAGTTTATAATCATGGATATGATGAAACACTAAATCAAGCTATCTATGACCATTCCCAAATTGACTCTAAATACATTGATGCTGTTTATTCAATGTTACAACAAGGAATGTTTACTGGTTCAAATAATAATTTTTTACCTGCCGATAAGACAACAAGAGGTGCTACAGGTGTAATTATCGAAAGAGTTATTGACCCAACAAAAAGAGCTGACAAAAACGAATTGACTAAAAATGTAACATTTAAATCAACAAGAATATTACCAAAAGTTTCTACAAAATCAGTTACAATGAATTTTCAAAATGGCGAACCGGTCTTAAATCAATCACAAATCATTTCTGAATTAAAAGCTCTCAATGATAATATTGGAACTCTTGGTTTAGGTGATGTTATACATTATCAAGATTATATTAATACAAAATGGCCAGGATGGGGCGGTGAAACTCTTGAAAGTAGAACCAAAATTATTGATGAAGAATATCAAACAATTTTAAATTATATGAACACAAGATATAACTTCAATTATCAAGACAATTTAGATGTTTATGGTCAAAATCTTTATAAATATATGTATGAATCATCATATACAAGAAAATTGATAGATGGTTTAAAATCAAATATTCAAAAAGATACCTTAATAATGAAAAGCTACTTTATCACTGATAAAACTCTTCTATATATTAACAATAATGGTCGTGAAATGTTAAGAGGCCGTTTATATTTTAAATTCGATGATAAAAGCAAAAGTGCATGTTTATACTATGATGAAGATGGTGGTTTTTTGCCTGCATCTAAAAATCAATGGTACTATGTTGATGTTGAAGTACAAGTTGTTACTCAATCTTTAGAAACAGGTTTGAAACCTTGTGTAGATGAACGTCGCATGATAGATTATTTATGTGATTATGTTCTTGTAAAATAAGAGGTGACGGATATTGAAGGGCAAAAAAATTATAAGTTTAGCCTGAATTATTCATCCAGTT
>DKFC01000076.1 GCA_002452745.1 Firmicutes bacterium UBA6806 | reverse complement strand
ACTGCCAGTCCCATATAATCCTCCTATTTCACATACTTTTCATAAAGATACAGACCGCCTTCACAGGCATCTGCTTCTGCACAGGTCACTGTACAGATATATCCAGATGATGCCAGAAGGGATACAACCGCCTCTCTAATTCGATTGAAGTAACCGGGGTTGTTTTGAACCATTCCGCCAATCAGTTTGATTTCAGGTTTCTCTTTCGAAGTTCTTTTCACCAGTGCCAACACCAGCTCAGAAAAGGCTTTTATCTGTCCCTCGATGATATGGGTCAATCCCGCTTCACGCTCCCATTCAAACACTTTCTTGGACAGTGCGGCTAGTTCACTCTTAGGTGCTCTATAGACGACATCTTTTATCGCTTCAATGTCATCAATACCGAAGTAATCCGCAACACGATTGGCCAGTTGCTCGTCACCTCGATCGTTTCGCCAGATGGCCTCCTTGACAGTCTCAACTGCCAAGACATAACCAGAGCCCTCATCCCCTAAAATGTGACCAAATCCGCCCATTCGAACCCATTTCGAATCAGATTCTGCAAGAAGCGCAGATCCAGTGCCCACAAGTCCGAGGATGCCTGATTCCCGTTTGAAAACAGCATAGTAACTCAGCGTTAAATCATCCACTAAGATGATCTCCACTTTCTTCAAGTCGCTTTTGAGGCGCAGTTTCACACTGTCTAGCAAGAGATCACCCGTTCGCTTTTGAAGGCTTCCTGCAACGCCCATGACAATTGCCTTCGGCAGTTCTTCCACGGCAAGTGCCTCCACAGTATCTGACAGGTGATCTGCACTGAGATCTATGTCCACCATAGGATTTGCAAACCCGTCCACATGCTCTCTTAGCAAATTTCCCGAGAGATCATAAGCCCTTCCCTTGGTTTTAGTGCCACCGCCATCTATCACAATGATATATGCTTCCAAAGATGCCACCGCCTTTACTTTTCAGAAAAGACAAATTTTTGCCAAGGCTTGATTAAATCCAAAAGGAAATGTTCCTCTGCTCTAATATGTCCAACCACACTGCTCTTGCCTGAGTTTGGCATATCTGTAAGTGCTATTTGAAGTTCGCCCGCATAGTGCCCATATTCACTGGATTCTATGATGACATCGCCTCTCTTGATCTCTTTTGGATTCATCGCCTCGAAGTGATGACCCTTGTATTTGACCCTGGATTGCGTGGAGCGAATTAGGTTTTCAGAGACGTCACCTCTATTGAAATGTAAAGTCTCTAAAACGATTTTGCGCTCTATCTCAGGTAAGCTGTCAATCAACTCTACTTCAAACGTCACCAGATCACGTCTCAACTTGCCCACTGCTTTGAGTTCTGCCTCTGACGCATAGCAATTTGAAATAATCACATCGTCAATCAGGCCGTTCATGCAGATGTAGTGTTTAACTTGAACATCCATTGGAAGTTCTCTATGGCAGTCCAAAGTCGGCAACCCATCCGTCACAGGCCAAGGGCCAAAACTGCCTTCTGTCTGCGAAGTCACAAAAGCAGCAGTGATGAGTCCATGCTTCTTAAACCGCTCTGTACAGGCCAAGAAATGCTCCATCTTAAGACCACTGAACCTATGTGGATAAAAGTTATGACATCCTATGAGCTTGTCCTTATTTGGCATATAATTCATGATTGTGTCCACATAATGGGTATCATTGCTCATGTTGATTTCTATCAAGAGACCATGCTCGTTGAAGGTCATTAGAGATTCTTCACTGCCTGAAAATCCCATGTCAAGTCGAATGCCATGTGCTCCGATTTCCTTGAAGAATGATAGTTCCTGATAACTGATGTCCAAGTCCTTAAACACTTTTGGGTTGACGTCCGCTATGACAAACATGCCCTTCTCGGCAGCATACTGATTAATTTCCTTAAACTCTGAGACAATTTTATCAATTTGTGTCCTATCCACACTGAGCAGGCAGGTGAAGATTCTATCAAATCCATTTTCAGCCGCTAAATCAATATAGGCTTTCATCTCATCAAAAGTACTCTTTTCTGGATAAATCGAAATCCCTAATTTTCTCATTTGCTCCCTCCGCATTTTTCATCGAGTTTACGATAGAGTTTTATGAACTTCTCCGCTAAATTCAGTTCTGTCATGGCTGTCATCAAGTGATCCTGAGCATGGATGACAATGATATTTACATCTGTATGCTTGCCCTGAGCTTCCTCTTGAATCATCTTGGTCTGTAGTTTATGTGCCTCTCCAATTGCCTCATTTCCCTCTTTTAGAAGGCCATCCGCCTTATCAAACTCTCCATTTTCGGCAGCTTCAATTGCCTCATAAGCAAACCCTCTGGCATTGCCGGCATTGGAAATTATTCCAAAGATCATCATTTCATCCATTTCCATATCGTCTGTGTGAGGACGCCGTCATCCCCTACTCCTTTGCTTATTGTATTTATGATAACTTAAAGTATTTATAATAACGTTTTTCACATTCAACCAAATTGTATTTTAAAATACAATTAGGATTGTTCATGAGAACAATCCTAATCTAAATCATGAGCACTATGATCTTACACGTTCTATTCTATTCTTCCATTGTTTCAAGTTCAAGTTGTTTGTTGTCGTAAATCTTGAAGAACGGATAATAGATAACGGCCGCTATGAAGATACAGATGACATTCAAGACGATTGCCCTCCAGTCTCCACCAGTTGCCACAAATGCACCGATAGGACCTGGCAACGTCCAAGGTGCCAGAATAAACGGTCTTGCCACTAAGTTCAGTGCCATTGCCACATAGCTCACAATCGCAAGCACCACTGGCGCAAGGATGAATGGTATGATTAGAATTGGATTGAGGACAATTGGAGCTCCGAAAATAAGCGGTTCATTGATGTTGAAAAGTCCCGGTGCAAGTGCTGTTCTTCCCAGTGATTTTGCATATTTTGATTTAGACGCAAATGCCATTAAGAGCACAAGGCCAATTGTTGAGCCCGCACCACCAATCCAGATAAACCACTGATAAAATGGTTCAGGTGCAATATGAGGCAGAATTTGTGCACCATTTGCAACTGCTGATGTATTGGCATCTAAAAGAACTGTCCATATTGGTCTTGCAACCGATCCGACAACTGAAACCCCGTGGATTCCCGCCGACCAGAAAAGTGTAATCAAAATAACTGGTATCAACACGCCAACAAGTGTATCCGATGTGGTTACAAGCGGTGCCATGACTTTTGCAATAAATCCATGCCAGTCAAATCCGAATACAAATGTGATAAAGGTCATGATGACAACCACTAGAGCTGTTGGTGTTAACGCCTCAAACGATCTGGCAACAGATGCTGGAACTTGTTCAGGCATTGAGATTTTGAAATTTGACTTATAGACCAGTCTCATCAGTTCTACTGCTAAAATAGATGTGATAATTGCGACGAACATACCCGCTCCACCTAGATTGGCCATCGGCAATACCCAGCCGATTCCCTCTGCTGCTTGTGGAACAATGGTCATTAAAAATGCAACAACTGCGAGATTGGCGCCTGATACGCCATCCATATCGTAGGACCGCGACAAGCTGTATCCGATTCCCCAGGCGGCGTACAGGGACATGATATACATCGTAAGCCTGTACGGCAACAATATGGTCACAAGATGTTCACTTGCCCAGAGCCCAATTGCCGTATCTGCCGGTACTGGCGGAAACGCAATAATTAGAAAAAAGGATCCAACGATGATAATTGGCAGCGTTGCCACGATTCCGTCCCGAACGGCACGAAGGTGTCTTTGCTCTGCCAATTTGGCCATCGGTGTTGAAAACTTTTCATCCAACCAAAGCATGATTTTTTCCATCATTTGGTTTTACCCCCTCAATATAAAAGTTTCTATTGCTATACCAAGTTTTGCGGGGGCGAATCATGTGATTTTGATGAGCGACTGATCCTGCATCCTGCTGCACTTGGTTGACAACCTGTTTTTCTGCCGGATTGATATGACAATCTGACACGTATTTATCCCTTCACTTTCTCCATGATATAGTCAAAGAGTTTTTTTACAATCGGTTCCATTGGTGCATACATATTGGGTGGAATTTTCTCCACGATTAAGCCATCATATTTTGCAGTTGCTTCCTTGATAACATCAAATCTGTGGCGAATTTGAGGTGCCACAAGCAGTACGTCAAACTGGCCACTTTCAAGCGGGCCTAAGTATCCAGTTGTCCCATGTGCTTCCACGGACATCTCAACACCGTTTTTCTTTGCAACTTCTTCAAGTTTCTTAGCAGTCATGGCTGTAGACATGCCACCTGCACAAACAAACATCACTTTCATCATAATCACTCCTCAATCGCTTTAAATAATATGCCGCTAGCTGCCTTAAGTCGATTTATCGCCTCATCATAATCACACTTACATTCTATCATGACTATGGCAACTTTTACCTGATGTTTTGACTTTTCAAGATATTCCGATGCGGTTTCATAATCCACATCTGTCGCCTTCATGATAATGCCCTTGCCACGCTCCACCAATTTTTGATTTGTCATTTGAAGGTCTACCATGAGGTTTTTATACATTTTACCAAGTCCAAGCATAGCCCCTGTGGAAATCATATTGAGAACCATCTTTTGCGAAGAACCTGCCTTGAGTCTTGTTGAACCCGCTAAAACTTCGGGACCTGAAACCACTTCTATGGCAATATTCGCTATTGCCCCTATTTCAGACTGCTTGTTGCAACTTACAGCACCCGTCACACAGCCCAGTTCTTTCGCATATTTTAGGCCACCTATGACGTATGGTGTTCTGCCACTGGCTGCCAGTCCGATAACCACATCCTCTTCGGTTAGATGAGCTTCTTTTAAATCCTTAACTGCCAAAGACTCGTCATCTTCTGCACCTTCCACTGCCTTGACAAAAGCGGTTTCTCCGCCAGCGATAATCCCCACTACCAAAGAGGCATCTGTGCCAAAAGTAGGTGGGCATTCCACCGCATCTAAAATGCCCAGTCTGCCACTGGTGCCTGCGCCTATATAAATAAGTCTGCCGCCCAGTTTCATCTGCTTCACAACGGCATCAATCATTTGAGAAATGCTCGAAAGCTCCGCTTCAACTGCCTCTGCCACTCTCTTATCTTCTTCATTCATCAATTTGACGAATTCGGCAGTGGTCATATGATCTAACGTTTTACTTTTACTATTGACCTTTTCTGTGGTCAACGACTCCAACGATTTTAACAAATAATCACCTCATTACAACAAAATTATAGCATTCATTTGTATATTTGTCTATACCAATTATTGAATGTGTCTAGACAAATTTTGCAGTTGGTTTGCCTACTAACAGCTGTAGGCAAACCATGCTTTCTTTCCAAACTGATCTTCTAATTTTAAGATAACGCCCTCTGTCGAGGTGTTCAACAGCTTACTTGTGTATCCGCTCTCACCAGATAATACAACTGTTTCTAAATACTGCTGACCGTACATTTTGATTTCCACTTTTTTTACCGAATGATGTTTCACCGTCAGCAAGTCACCTTCTATTTCAACCATTTTTATCAATGGCCCTTGTGAGGCATAAAAGCGTCGCCTTTCAACGGTCTTTATGACATCTTCCGCTGTTCGAACGCCATCTTCCACCACGATAAACCCCTTATAAAAAAGACTTCTACCATCTGCCGCTTCAAGTCTATGAGCATCATCAGCCGCAGTGAACAACAAATCAAATCGCTGTTCAAACAACTCTTCCATTAACTCTGTCGCATCTTGATCCGCCTTGGTATTAAAAACTTCTATTCCCTGATAGTCCTTGAGTTCAAAGAGCATTTCTCTCGGGATAAATGGGTTGTCTGGATGTGCAATCACCACTAGATTTCCCCTGTATCTAAGGGTATCAATCAGCCCTTGAACCTCTGAGAGCTTTCTAAAGAAAAGGCTCTTATACTGATTGTCATCATGCTGAATTCTGTCAAGGTCATCCTCTCTGCTGTCCTTTAGCGTGAGGAGGTGAAAGTGAATCCGCTCATCCTGATCCAAATAGCAGTTGTATTCACATCCTGAGAGCAGAATCATTCCCTCTGCGGATTCTGGCTTGTCAAAGTAGATTCTATGATCTGTAATAGCAAGAAATTTATAGCCCGCTCGCTTATAGAGCTGTGCAATCTCATCCACTGAAAACTCGCCATCAGTTCTGGTGGTATGGGTGTGCAGATTTCCCTTGTTTACCTCTTCAAAATTTATTTTGTCATAGGTTTTCATATAGAATGTCATCTACCTTTCCTCTAAAAGGTCTAATCTTTATGTTCTCTCTCGTTGGATGGACACGGTTGCTGAGGAGGATAAATGCCATATTCTTTTCAAAGTCCACATTTAAGCTCGTCCCTGTAAAGCCCGTATGGTAGACGACATCGTGTCCACCTGCCTGCTTCACTGCCCATCCAATACTCCTGTAGTCGTTAATTTCCACTATAATTTTCTGCCGTATGAGGTTTATAGATGTCTCTTCCAAGATGCGTTTTCCCTCATATACGCCGCCGTTTAAGAGCATCTTCGCAAAAATCGACAAATCTGAAACGGTGGCGTATAGTCCAGCGTGACCTGCCACCCCATCGAGTAAAAAAGCCTTTTCATCATGGACCATTCCCCGTATCAGTCCTCTAAATCCAAATTCCTCTGTGGGCGCAATTCTGGAAATGTGCTTGTGATTATAACAGGTATCCACCATGCCTAGCGGTTCAAAGACTTCCCTGTCCAAAAAAGCGGGCATTGAACCCGTCAGCTTTTCCACCACAAATCCCAAATACATAAAGCCCACATCTGAATAGATGACCTTTGTACCAGTCTCGTATTCCAATCTGCAATTTCTCAAATCCTCCAAAAGTGGTTTGACACTGGTCATTGTCTCCGTTTCAGGTGTAAGCGCCGGATATCCAGAACTGTGCGTCATCAAGTCTCTCAAAGTGACATGCTCATCTTTAATGTATTCCAGATAGTCACTGAGTCTATCTTCAAGACTCAGTTTCCCCATTTCCATGAGTTTTAAAACAGCAGTGGTTGTACCCACGACTTTTGTGAGCGATGCAATATCATAAATGGTATCCAAATGATTTTTTTCAATTCTGGGAATCAAGGCCCGATTGCCAAAACTGCCATAATAAGTCTGACCATCTATGACAAGTGCATAATTCGCTCCTGGAAAAACCCCCTCTTCGACACCAAGTTCCATACAGGCATCGAGTTTTCTTATGAGTTCCTGTCGATTCTCCATCTCCATCTCTCCTTTGCCAATGATTCAGCATCTAATGGACTCAATTTTACGATTCGATAAATTTCAATATTTTTTCCGGATTGTGGCATGCCACCATATGTCCGTCTCCCACTGCACTCAGCTCTGGCTCACGCTGCATGCAGATAGACTGTGCCACTGGACATCGAGGGTGAAACCTGCAACCTTCTGGCAAGTTTGTCGGAGAAGGGGTTTCCCCTTTTAAGACGATCTTTTCGCGTTTCTTTTCAAGATCGACATTTGCCAAGACGCTTACAAGCGCCTGTGTATACGGATGTCGGCAGTTGCCCGCTATAATTTCAGAGGGGCCAATTTCAACAATTTTGCCAAGGTACATAATTGCAACCCTATCTGAAATCAGCCATGCCAGTGACAGATCATGGGTGATGAACAGGTATGAAGTGCCCTTTTCCTCTTTCATGTTGTACATGAGTTTTACAATATCCGCTCTGATGGAAGCATCCAACATGGAGACGGGTTCATCAGCCACGATAAATTCAGGTGACACGATAAACACAGCCGCAATAGCCACCCTCTGCCTCTGACCGCCACTGAGTTCATGCGGATATCTATATAAATAGTCCTCTCCCGGTTTAAGCCCCGCAAATTCAAGCGCTTGAATCGTGCGTTCCTTTATAGTAGATTGAGGCAGATTTTTTTCGATGAGCTTTAGGGGTTCTGAAACCACGTCGATAATCATATACTTTGGATTGATGGATTGATACGGGTCTTGAAAAATCATCTGTGCCCGTTTTCTAAATCGCTGCATCCACTGTCTGTTCTTGACGTCATAGGCCTCTTCATCAAATTTGAGTTCACCTTCATGCTGAACGAGGTTTAAGATGGCTCTCCCCGTCGTGGTCTTTCCAGACCCTGATTCTCCAACCAAGGACACGATTTCTCCTCTCTGAATAACCAAGTCCACCCCATCCACTGCTTTTACCACCGTTCCCTCCTTGTTGATGAGGTCTTTGATAAAGCCATTTCTCACGTGAAAGTGTACTTTTAAATCCTTAGCTTCAACAATAGGCTTTTTCATATGTCCTCACCTCCTAGCAAATGACAGGCGGCATAATGCCCTGATTCATATTCTAAAAGTTCAGGCATAACCTGACTGCATTTATCAATTGCCTTGTCACATCTCAGGTGAAATCTACAGCCTGAAGGGGGTGACAACAGATTTGGAGGTGTCCCAGGAATGGACTCAATCATGCGCTTCTCTCCATAGATATTGGGAAAGGAGGCAATCAGTTTTTGAGAATAAGGATGCAGGCCCTTCTGAATAATATGCCTAACCGTTCCAAGTTCCACGATTTTACCTGCATACATGACCGCAATTCTGTCGCATGTCTCTGAAATAATAGAGAGGTCATGCGTTATGATAATCATGCTCATGTTGAGTTTTTTTCTCAAACTGTTAATCAAATCTATAATCTGCGCCTGAACCATGACATCCAGCGCAGTGGTGGGTTCATCTGCTATGAGCACTTTGGGGTCGCAGGCAAGCGCCATGGCAATCATCACCCGTTGCCTCATACCACCTGAAAACTCATGTGGATACTGATCAATCCGACTGGAATCCAGCCCCACCAATTTAAAGAGTTCTATGATTTTATTTTTAATATCTCCTTGCTTCATTTTCGGATTGTGGAGGGTAATGGCCTCTGCAATCTGAAAGCTAATTTTCTTCACGGGATTTAAAGCATTCATCGCTCCCTGAAAAACCATTGAAATGTCGTTCCACCGATAGAGCTGCCATTCCTCTTCTGAATTTTGAGCAAGATCCTTGCCCTCATACAAAATCTTCCCCTGATGAACATAGCCATTATCAGGCAACATGCCCATTGTGGACAGTGCCGTTGTGGTCTTGCCGCATCCCGACTCCCCTACGAGTCCAAGCGACTCTCCCTCATGCAAATCGAAACTCACCTCTTCAACTGCCTTTACAGTTCCCAAGCTGATATCAAAAAAGATGCTGAGATTTTCTACACTTAATACTTTATTTTTGTCTTCCCCCATACTATCTCCCTCTCAGTTTTGGATTCAATATCTCGTCAAACGAGTACCCTACAAACGTAAAGCACAGTACCAGTAGAATAATGGCAACCCCCGCTGGCACAAAATACCACCATGCGCCAATACTCACTGCACCGTTTACAAATGCGCCGTTTAAAATCTGCCCCCAGCTCACTGAAAGCGGGTCGCCAAGTCCGAGAAAGCTAAGAGAAGCCTCCGCCAATATAGCCGATGCGGTTGCCAAAATCGTGTTGGCGAAAATCACTGGAAAGACATTTGGCAGTACGTGTTTGTACATGATATAGCCATTGCCTGCTCCAATAGATTTAGCCCTCTCTATATAGGGCCTTTCTCTAATGGAAAGTGCCTGTGATCTCACGAGTCTTGCTGTTCCCGTCCAGCCAGTGAAGCCAATCACCAAAATAATATTTCGAATATTCGTTCCGAGAAGCGCAGATAAGACCATAATCAGCGGTAGTTTTGGAAGCACCATCATACCGTCTGTAAATCGCATGAGAAGGTTGTCAAGGCCACCCCCGATAAAACCAGCCACAAGACCTATCGTCGTCCCTATGAAAATAGAAATCGCAGCAGCAGAAAATCCAACAATCAGCGATGTCTTTGTACCATGCACAATCGCACCAAAAATATCTCTGCCGAGGTGATCTGTTCCAAATAAAAATTCAGAAGATGGTGCCGACATGAGCGGTCCTTTTCCCACATCCACTGTGGAATAAGGATAGACCACGGGCCCGATGAAAGCAATTAGAAAAAAGATCACAATCATGACAAATCCAAGCGTTCCAATCCGGTTGCTGAAAAAGGTCTTTGCGAGCCTTTTGATATTCTGTATTCTAACTTCCCGTTTCTCTCTCTTATATCCTTTAATTTCAGTCATTTTATCCCCCTATTCATACCTGATCCGAGGATCAATATACATGTAGATGATGTCTGCTATGAAGTTTGCCGCAACCACCGCAAAACTGGTTATCAGGAACGAACCCTGAAGCAGAGGATAATCTCTAGCTGTAAGTGCTTTTAAAAGCAGTGTTCCAACGCCTGGCCAAGTGAATACCGTCTCAGTCTGAATCGCTCCAGCCACAATAAATCCAATCGACGTTGCAATGACGGTTACCATGGGCAGCATGGCATTTGGAAGGGCGTGCTTGCTGATGATGTACTTTCGATTAAAGCCCTTTGCCCTTGCCGTGTTGATGTAGTCTTCTGTGAACACATCTAAAAGAGAGCTCCTCATAATCATCACGTAACTGCCAAAAATAGCAAGTCCCAACGTAATGGTTGGAATAATTAAATGATGTGCCACGTCCGTCACATATTTCCATGTACTGACGTTTCTCAGTCCTGGTGTCACCATGCCAAACAGAGGAACCCACCCCAGCTTGACGCCGAAGATGACTAGGAGCACCATGCCAAACCAGAATGCCGGAATCGCATAGATTAGCAGCGCCAATCCAAGCAGACCCACATCAATTTTTTTACCTCTGTGCGCCGCCGCCACCGTTCCAAAGACGATGCCGAAGACAATCGCCAGAGTCTGAGCACATAGCGCCAGTAAAATCGTGTTGGGCAGTCTTGCCCCAATAACTTCCATAACAGGTTTCTTAAACGAAAACGAAATTCCAAAGTCGCCCGTTATGGCATTTTTTATATAGATAAAATACTGCTGATAAATTGGTAAATCCAATCCAAAGCTCGCCTTAATCCTCGCAGCATCTTCTGGTGCGATACCGCTCTTGACAAACATAGAAGTCGGATCTCCCGGCATGATTCTAAACAGGATAAAACTGATGGTTAAAACGATTAGAATTGTAATCATGCTCTGTATTATTTTTTTTGAAAAGTATTTAAAGTTCATATATCAAGCCTCCAGATTACTTACAGTAATGGCGTTAAAAGAAAGAGTGCCCACATCTAGTTGAGCACTCTTTTCCGAATGACGATTACAGTTATCGCCTTCGGATGGGATATATCAGAAAGGGCTATTTTGAAATGGGCTTGAGATTTAAATAAGTCTCGTTGTTAAAGATTGTACCGTCGCCAGCAAATTGAACATACCCTTCGTATTTGCCGCTTCTATAGGCATCGTAAGATCCTTGGTAGTAAAGAGGAATATACGGTGCATCGTCCAGTATAATCTGTTGGGCTTCGTTAACTGTTTTCAGTCTCTCAGCCTCGTTGACCTGTGTAATTTGAAGTGCTACTAGGGCGTCGTATTCAGGATTTGAATACATGACTTCTTGACGTCCGCCAATTTGTTCAGTGGTGAGTACAGTCAGGATAAATGCAGGATCGTACCCTGGTGTCCAACCCCAGATGTACATGTCAAAGTCACAGTAAGTTTCAGAGTTGGGATCCATCATGTCGCCTAGCGTTGAACCATCCATAGATTCAATCTGAACGCCTATGCCGACCTCTTCAAGCCATTTGACCATGTAAAGCGAACTGTCACGGTAATGCCATGCATAGGCATCTGTTAAGAGTGCCAATCTAAATAGCAGTTTTTCTCCCTTGGCATTCTTTCTGACCTGTACATCTCTTCCGCTTATTTGAACGGTTTCAAACTCCGTGAAACCTTCTGCTTCCAAAATTTCAATTGCCTTTTGCGGATCGTAGACATGCTCGCCTTCAAGATGCCACTTGCCCGCAGATTTTGGCACGATTGTGGTTCCCGCGTATCCAACACCTTTTAAAACGTCATCTACCAACGTCTGTTTGTCCAGCGCATAGTTAATGGCATTTCTAATCTTCGTATTCAGAAGCAATTTGTTGCCTCTGGAACTTGGATCGGTCCACGAGTTGATTCCCAGTTCAGTGAGTTTAGGCTGCATGTTTTTAACAACAACTACTGAGTCGTCTTTCATGAGCTCCTCAGCTTGCGTTCCACTTGGTGAGAACATGTCGATAGAACCTGCCTTAAAGGCCTGATACATCGTGTCAGAGTTTTCAAATAAGATGAACAGCAAGCCGTCAAGACCTGGTTTTGTTCCAGTGTATCCTTCGTATTGTTCATACTCTAGTTCCGTATTTTGAGGGTTGAACTCGCCGACGATTTTCCAAGGAGAAGTCCCAATTGGATTTGGGTTAGTAAAAGCCAGCATCTCTTCAACGCTCATTTTGCCGAAGATGTGCTCTGGCACTATATAAATTGAATTAAGTGGTGTTTCCAGAAAATTTGCCACAGGTGTCTTGGTGGTCATTTTGACCTCAAAGTCTCCTGTTTTTTCAATTTTTTCAATCGAGCTGAGGTCAGATTTTCTGGCAAAACCAGCACTTTCATTGTCTCTGTTGTCAATAATCACACCGTATGTGAACATCACATCGTCTGCATTAAATGGCTCGCCATCCTGCCATGTGACATTTTCCTTTAGTTTAATCGTCCACACCAATCCATCGTCCGAAACCGACCAGCTGTCAGCAAGCTCACCTTTGTATTCAAGCGTGGAATCCTGTACCACTAAATGTTCGTACATCCTAAGTGCATTGTGGTCTGCCTGCATGGTCTGAGTAAATGGATTCGTGTTTGTTGGAAAAGCAGTAATCCCCAAGTTTAATATGTGCTTTTCCGCTGGTTCGGTTGTCCCAGAAGCCTGAGAGTCACCAGTTGCCTGATTGCCACAACCGGCAAGACTCAAAATCATCACCAGTATCAGCAATACGCTCATTAGTTTCTTCATAGATTTCCCCCCTATTATAAAGTGTCTCGAATGGCTTAACCCCAAGTCGTTTAAAACCACTGGCAAGTTCAGCTATTCGAGACCATATTCGGCCAGATACACGAACGTATCCGCCCTATCTCCATTGTTGACATTCTACTTTCTCATCTTGAATTATATCACCGCATGGTATATTTGTCTATACCAATACAAGTTTGACGCGATAATTATTCAAAATTTTCAGAAATTATTCAACTGGTTATTCTTTTTTGTTTTTACCTTAAAGACAGATTTTTTATATTTTGAATTTGTCCTTTGTATCTGATAAATGTCCAGCTATTTGAGACAGTTCATTGGCCTCTCGATTCATTTCCTTGAACATCTGGTCTTGAACATCCAGTCTCGCCGAAATTTCCTGAGCAGTTGCCGCACTCTCCTGAATAACCGCTGAGACCGATTCAAGTGAATGCATTGTGATCTCCTTAGAGGTCTCTATACTTTGGTTGATTTCGATTAGCTGATTTACCTCACCAAATGTATAACCAACTTTCTCTTGGATATCCTTTAGAGACTTGCCAACTTGCTTCATGCTGTTTGATGCCGATTCCAGGCTCTGGTTGGACTCCACCATATTCTCCTTGACATCGTCTATGCTCTTTGAAATAGCCGTGGTAATGGTGTGAATATTATCAGTGGACTGAGATGTCAGCTCAGCAAGTTTTCTGATTTCATCCGCAACCACTGCAAAACCCTTGCCGTGCTCGCCAGCTCTGGCCGCTTCAATAGAAGCGTTGAGTGCCAACAAATTGGTCTGTTCTGCAATTCCCTGTATCACCGTGACAATCTCTTGAATTTGGTTCGATTTGCTCAGAGGTCTTCAACTGTCTTATCCAGTACTTTAGTGGATTTTAGCGTCAAGTTAAAGCTGTCCGTCATTTCCTTTAAGATGGATTCCGATGCCCGCTGATTTTCTTCAATTGCCGAAGCGCTGTTTTGAATGTTGAGCGATGACTTTTGATTCTTCTCAATAAATCCAGCCAGCCTTATGATGGCATCCACGCTTTCCCCCACGTCTTTTGCCTGTTCCTGAAGCGCCAGTGTAAATTCTGAAAATCCAGAGTTAATCTCAGAAATCGTACTGGTCCCCATATTAGAGCTCTCTTTTAGAACATCTGATTTCTGTGACAGCTCATCTGACAACTCCACAATCTGACCGACGACGTCATTCATGGTATGTGACAAAAGCACCACTGCTTTGGCAAGCCGTCCTGTTTCATCTCGATTTTCTTGAAGGGTTGGCCTGCTGAGTTCTTTTGCAGTAAAATCGTTATCTGCCATCTCAACCAAGAAACCTGTGAACTCTTCAATTGGCTTTGCAACCGTCCGGTTGAAATTGACGGCAAACAAAATGCCCACCAATATGATAATGCCCACAAATACGCTATTGAGCAAAATGGTCTGACGGATGCTGGCATTGATTTCAGTCATGCTGTAAATCAGTCTAAACGCTCCGATTGTTTCATTTCAACTTGGATCTTCTATTGGCAGATATCTGTATATGTACTCACCCGAAGTGGCTTCGAAGGCCTTTCCACCCAAAGACTGTGTCAGCTGACTCTGCTCGTTTTCCGGCAAGTCCTTTAGCGCTGCCGTCTGTCCTGCCACAGTGGAAAAGAGCATTTTTTCATGGTCAAATACTTCAATTTCCACACTGGACAACTTTTTAAAAGATTCAAAAAAATCACCCGAATAACCTGTTTGTAGAGTTCCTATGACCTTTTCGCCCTTCATAATAGGTGCAAAAGCTCTAATGGCAATTCCACTAGACCCCGTCTCTGTCCCTGCGAGGCGGTTTCCCTCCAGTGTCATGGCTATGGACTTGAGTTCATGTTTGTCATCACCGTATTTATCAGGATTATGGGCTCTAAAAAATACCTTGCCAGTGCTGTCCCCTACTTCAAACACTGCCAATCCATTCAGCTCTGAAAAAGTGGTGAAAACAGGCACTGTGAACGCCTGCATTTCTGCTCTGCTATCAGATGACAGTGCTTCTACAATGCGGCTGTCTCCCGCATAATTGGCGGCGATTGATATGGCATCACTTTTTTTGACTTCAATTAATTCTTGCAAGAGCAGTTCTGCTTTTGACACATCTTCGTGCGCTTTCGTCTTTTGCCTCGAATAAGTTATGGTTGTTAATGTAATCACAATGGAGATGGCAATCAGCGTGGTAATCGCAAATGCGGCTACTAACTTAGATGAGATTCTTTTGAACATAATTGCCTCCTTGTCCGATTTATAACCCATATTTACCCATGTGTCTTTCTTAAAAACAGATAGTGCCATAAATAGTGCCATAAAAAAATACCACCGCATTGTGGTATTTTTTTAAGCGCTTTCTAGAGTCACTGAATGTCTTATAAACGGACAGTGTTTATCCGATCATCCAGCACGTAAATGCCTAGAAATTTTGCTAGAGGTTTAAAAAGATGTTTAACAATAGAGGTTTTTTGTGGGGTAACGCTCATGTAAATTTGATGCTAAATCAGCGTCATCTTTAGA
>DKFC01000010.1 GCA_002452745.1 Firmicutes bacterium UBA6806 | reverse complement strand
CATTAATAAAAAAACTTCAGACATCGAATCCTCAGTTTATTGCCAGATTACATAAAGTAATGGCTTCTCTACGTCTATTACTGTTATTCAACAACGATTGATTTCGCTAAGGACTCATCAATGGCATATCTGCTCTCTTTGATATTAATGACATAATTTCCGCCTAAAACAGATATCAATGTTATCTTTTCCCCCTCAAAACACCCTAAGCTGAACAAGAATCTTCTATTCTTATCCTTGCCTTCTACTTTGATGATATTCACAGTCTGTCCGATTTTGACTTTGGATAATAACATATAATCACCTCGATTCTAAATGCGACCTTCTACTTGATAAAGATTATCATATTCACCTAATGGAGTCAATACGTTATCTGATTTTATTGTACATCAATGAGAATTATTTTCAGTAACACAGGTTACAAATTGCGTTTTTACTTATTTTTTTTATGCTTTAGGAGAAATTTAATGAGAACGATCACTGCAACTGCCGACAAAATCACCACTGAAATGGGCAGTACAAAGAACACGAACAGATAGCTATAATATCTGCTCCATCTGCCTTTTGCCTTATCCATTGCCGTAATAGACGGTTTTTCATATACCATAAAGGTAAAATCTTCTTTTGGCAAACCACTAAATTCAGCCGTATATACTTTGCCCAATCCATCTGAGACTTCAAGTGCTTTTTCTTCAAGCGGCAGTGAAGATTCAATTACATATGGTTTATCCTTCGGGGTCTTAACTGTTATTGTCAGCGACTCAAAGTCCTTCCAGTAAGAGGCAGGACTCAAGAAGTAGTCAAACTCAAACGTCGGCCTGCTACTCTTGCTTCTATCAAAAGTTCCCCTGAGGCTGTAGGTCACTTTAACTGATTTTTCTTCATTGGGCGCAAATGGGACTTCATAAGTGAGCAGAATAATCCTAGGGGAGGTTAAATAACTGCTGATATCATCCAAAACGACTAACGATCGCCCTTCATATGCCCTCATCTCATTAAAGGCCTTTTCCAAGAAACTAGCCTTTTGATCTGTGAGCGTATCAAGGTTGGCAAATTCAGATAAGTCCTTAGCGACGCTTTCATAAAACGCCTCCGAAGTTATAGTTTTCTCTTCCACAATCACTTTATCTTTATAATCGGCACCATTTTCATCTTTGCAAAAAATTTGAATGTCCTTTAGCTCACCTGATTCTAAGATCAGCTTCATCTCTCGATGATCTTCTCCAAAATAGGATTTACCAACAGTGAACAGTCCGTCCATATATCCATAACTATTTATTTCTGAGACAAATACACGTGCATTTAAATTGGTTTTGTCAAATCTGATTTCAAGGTTGCATTTTTCTATATCCTCAGGAATTTTAAATGTATACTGCTTCATTTCTAAGTTGATTGGAACTGTGATTTCTGCCTCCCTTTCTTGAAGCATCGTTTTGAAAGAAGGCATATCGACGGATGAATCAAATTGATCCAAATACGTCACTTCAAAGGGAATCACGTTCCCATTCACCTCTACTTTTACTTTTTCCTGTAGCGTCATGATATCAGACACTAGTGGAAAGGCCATTTTAACCGTTTGAGATTCGGTTGCTGTATTATGCATCTGATAATCTGCTTCAACCAAACTGTCAACTCGATAATCCCCCTCTTGAACATCAAAGGAAAGGGATTCATGCATCACTTCTATCTGACTGTTTTCATCTACAATCATTTCACTTCCTGGGTGCCCCTCCATAATGACCGGCCCTGAATTTGCAAATACAGGGGACATTAACAAGACAAATGCTATGTATAAAACTACCGCCATCTTTATCCCCGATTGAACCCTGCGGCTTTTTGAACCTATAATTTTATCAGTTGTTGTCGTTGCCGTTGTCTTCATCTTAGTCATTACAAATGGCCTCCTCAATTTTGCTCTTATTATGTTTTGATACGACTCACCTCTATTTTATCGAATTAACGCCTCCTTGCATAGAAAAACTCTCAGCGTATCCGCTAAGAGTTTTCTAAATAATGTTTGAAAATTGCCCTGTTTTTTCCCGAGTACTTTGCTTCGAGTAGACAGGAATCAGCTTCCTTGATCATGTTTTCATAGTGACCGTTGTAACCGTCGCAAATGACAATTCCAAAACTACAGGTCAACCTCACATTTTCTGGTATCAAAGAAAACACATGTCCTTCAATTCGATTTTTAACCCGCAAAATCACTTTAGTAATTTGGTCATAGGAGATTCCCCTTAAAACAATTAGAAATTCCTCACCACCGTATCTTGCAACCCAGTCGTCATCGCCTCTCACAGAAGTCTTGAGCAATTCGGCAAATTCTTTGATGACTTGATCTCCCACATCGTGACCGTAATTGTCATTGACTGTTTTAAAATCGTCAATATCCGCCATGACAACAGCGACTTTCTCGTTCTTCTTTTTGGACACTGATAAATCACGAGGCAATCTTTGTGTGATGAACCTTCTGTTATAGAGTTCTGTCAGGTCATCTGTTATTGTCATTTTGTTCATCCCAGCCAAAATGGCAGATAAATCATCGCTGTGTTTTCTCTGAATCAAGCTGCTGCCATCTATTTTGGAGGTCAACTCAACTATATACTTTTTCTCTTGACGCTTTTCAGGGTATCCCATAATGACAAAGCTGCCGCCTTCAGAAAATTCGAGCCTTGTCTTCTTCTCCATGCTATTTGCAACCTCGTCACAAAAACACTTATCACCTACCGTTCTAAAACGACATAGCTGATGACATGGAAAAGAGACCACTTTTCCCTGCTCATCTATCATAAAGGCCAACTTCTCCTCAGTATCAATGACCCTAAAAGTATCAAAGAGCATATCGTATTTAGTTTTTAACTCCATCATATAATTTTTCATATCAGCACTCACTCGAATCGAATTTCATTCTCCGCTTCCAAAATAATTTGGAATTTGTTGTTCTGAACATCCACTTTATAATCCACATAGCTCACAGGTTGACAAATGTCGTTGCTGATATCAGATATGCTCCTCTCAATCATGACATTGCCTACCCTTCGATATAAGTCGGTCAAAAGGTTGATAGAATTATCAAGATTCTCATAAACGAAGTTTTCAAGAGGCGAAAAGACCAAGGTGTAATTGATATGAATCTGCTTTCCGCTAATTTTCACATGAATATTCTTAGGTCCTCTGCCACCAACTTGTTTTATTTGACCGATATATCTTGACAGTATCGCCCTTTCACAATCCCTTTTATTATTCAAGTTATCCCTCCTTGCACCCAAATAATTAGTGTCCAATGTATATTTTACATGCTAAATGAACTCCTTTCATAGAGCACAAATCCCGATATAACCTTCCCGCTTGCACAAGACATATTCAGAGCATTCCATGAATTTAAGCCTATAAAATAGAAAAAACCAATATAGTATCATCACTATATTGGTTTACGTAAAAAGCTGAATATTTCCTCTTTTATTGTCTAACCGCAATATATCAATTATCCCTAGAATATAAGTTTTCATAAGATAGAAATTATGTTTTCATATATATGTAAATTATATTCGATTTATCCTTTTATGTCAATTGACACACCTGTGTTTCCATTGCATAAGTACGTTTTTTTTACTCTTTTTATGAGTATAACACAGATTTAGTTATTACAAAATAGCATCAAGGGACTTTAGTTTTATAAATACAGAAACAATAGTCCTTATTTGTGCATTAAAACCCCTCATTTTCACTCTAAAAATGGCTTAATATCCTTTTTCAATGAAATATCTCGCAAATTTCTCAATTGCCGAAACCTCTAATTTCGGAAGTGGAATCCCGTCTTTTTCGCTTGCCTTTACCATGATTTTAGTGATATTTTTATGCATAAATCTCATTTTTTCGGGTTTCAATGCTCCACCAAAATACGAACATTTTTCCGCATGCTGAATGAGGGGTTGAGTATAGGCATTTTCCAGATTTTTTTCATAATCGGCCACCACACCACTGCATAGATAAAGTCCCAGTGATTTGTTCAACAGTTCAGATTCGTGGCTCTTAATAAATGCCTTTAGCTGTTTTGGTGGCTGTCCCATGTAGATAGATGTTCCTAAAATCACTCTGTCTGCCCACTCTAAAGAGATGTCCTTTTCCTTCATCAAATTGACCAGCTTTACATTTCCCGCCAGCATTTCACTGAGTCTTTTTGCCGCTTCTTCTGTGGTTCCGTAAGTTGTACAGAAAACAATCAAAGTGTTCATCAGGCCCTCCTATAGCTTCTTCACAATTGCAGTTACCATGGCGGCAATAATAATTGCGCCCCCTATAAGTCCACGCAGGCTCACTGCCTCTTCCAAAATGATCCAAGCCATAAAAAACGTCAAAATAGGCTCTGTCAAGAGCAATAGCCCCACACTTTCTGGAGAGGCTACCTTTTGGGCATGAACTTGAAAATAAAGTGTCATAGCCGTTCCAAACAGCCCTGTGACAATAATTGGCATAGCACCCGCCACAAGAATTTCTCCATGAAAACCACCGACAAATCCCGTTGCTACAAGTGAGAGCAAACTCATGGTCAATAATTGATATTGTACCAATGTATACTCGCTGATTGTCTTGGCCACTTTGTCCACAATCATAATATAAATACTGTAGGCAAGTGAAGAGAGCATTGCAAGTAAATCACCAAAGTTAAAGCCTATTCCGTCCATATCAGAGACCAAATAAAGTCCCATAACAGACATGCCCGCTGTGAAGACCACCCATTTATTAGGCCTGACTCGATTTGCCATAAGCTGCAAAATCGGAACAAGCACCACAGGCAAGGCTATTAGAAATCCTGATTTTGCTGCCGTTGTGTACTTTAGACTCAAAATGGCAGTGGCATATGCAGCGTATATAATCACGCCCAAGGTCATTGAAATCACCGCTTCTCGCCTCTTACAGCGGATAAACTTCTCAGGCTTCATTAAAAGCAACAGCAAAAATGCAAAGATAAAGCGTCCAAACATCAAATGATATGGGTCAACTTCTCCAATAAAAATCTTGATGATAATGGTACTTGAAGCCCATCCGATTCCACATAGAAAGAGCATGACATACGCCTTATAAATATTCATTTCTTTAAACATAAACTTCTTACCCCATAACCTTAGTCTGATAGTTCGCCATTTCAGGCGTTTCACGGAACAAAAATTAGTGTCCCAAAGTAATTAGAACACTAATTTCATGATGTTTCAAGTCTTTATTTACACTTTTAACAAGTTTTACATTTCGTTGGTTTCTCATTCAGAGAGCAATCTTTTTTCTCCTTCGAGCTGCATTATATCATCTACTATTTGACTGACTTCCAGAGTTCCCAGATATTGTCCAGTCGTATCTCTCAAAGCAAAGTATTGAATCAGAATTTTGTGGCCTCTGTGGTCAATCCAAAAATCTGCCTTCTCACGAGTCCCCATTTTAAATCCCTCTATAATTTCCAGCACTTTATAAACGCTTTCAGGCGGGTGACAGTTTCTCACATCTCGTCCCAAAATAGCTGCTGATCTAGGGAAAATCCTATCTTTGGGTTTGGAAAAATACCGAACTTTATCCTCAGCGTCCACAAAAGTCATATCCATTGGCAAGGCCTCAAAGACAGCCTTCAGTTGGCTAAAGCTCATTTCCCCCGTCTCTGTTTTAAACACGGCCTGAGGAAATGCCTCATCATCTGATTTTACGAGAGTCTCCCTTAGAGGTGTTTGAGGTCTTTCTCTCTCCACAAGGGCATACTCGTACTCAAGTGACTGTCTATACATTTCAGACCAAGTGGCATGTTCTAAAACTTCACTGGCAACTGGAAACAGGATCAGCTCCTCTTTTTTGAGGACACCTAGCATGCCAAAGATCAAACTGCCAACTTTTCGTTTAATTTCCTCTTCGCCAGACAGCGGATTTTTAAGAAGCTCTACAGATTCTTTGAGGTCATGCCTGACCTTATCATGCAGCGCCCACATAATCGAAAGTCCATGAAATTCCACTGAAGATTTTTCAAGATATGGAAATAGGATGTTTTCCTTTTTAATGTAATGTTCGTTAAATTGCCTTAGCTCCAAGATCACCTCAATCATCTCTTGTCGATTTTCAGAGCATCCACCTTTTTTTATAAGGTCTTTTAAAGTGTCCATCTTGGAGACCAGTGCTGTATTTTCTGCCATGAGATCGTTTATAAAATCATCTTCAGGCGGCTTTTGCCATTCATAGGTAGAAAGGCTCTTGTAGAAGACGTTGACCACTTTATCAACATATTGGATGATATCGCCTTCACGACCACCCTCACCCAACAATTTATCAAATATATGGAAAATTTCCAAAGGTTGAACACTCTCTATTTCCGCTTTAAATTTACGGTGGAGCTCTGTTCCATTTTCTCCGGCCTGTATGCCCTCCACATATTGAATCAGCTTTTCAATCCGTTCATGATCCATTTGTATTCCCCCCATTCCCCTCTCAGGGTTTAAAGATTCCCCTCCTGAGATTTAACCACATACATCAGCGTGGGAATCATACGCTCTTTGTTTAGAAGCGATTCAACTTCACCCGTTTTAATCGCCCCCATTTTCTCATAAAACGCAAAGGCCTGTGGACTTGTCACTAACACAATTTTATCGACATCAAATGCCTCACAAGTCTTCACAAGATGTTCCCAAAGTTTTTTCCCATATCCCTGTCCAATATCATCTGCCCTTATGTAAAAATACTCTAGAGTGCCCACATGCCCTTCCACAATCAAGGTATAAAATCCTCTGAGCTCTCCTTCAATTTGCAATACATAGGTGGGGTTTTCCTCTACGAAGGTACTGTTGATTTCATAGACTTCCTTAAAAGCGGTCATAGTGGCCTCATCATATCCCCAGTGAGCCTCAGAATCGCAGGCGAGTTCATTTAGTTGCTTGATTTCATCTTTGCATGCGAGTCTAATCATTAAACGCCTCTCCCTTCATAAATCCCTCCACTTGACCGATGATTTCATTTGGCAAGTCCTCCACTTTGATGAGATTGAGTTCACGCGTTTTTATCCCTTTTAAGTAGTCAGAAATTTGCTCGGCCCTTGCCTCTCTGCCCATTATAAGATATAAAACATACCAGTCAGAAAGCGAGGTTAGCGGGATTTCAATTCCGTCTAGATTCCAGTATCCACAAATACCTCTCTCATCAAAAGGATATGTATAATGAAACTTATTTCGAACAATGGTCATGCCAGCCATAGCATCAATTTCCACACCGTCTATCACATATTCCAAAAAATACTTGGTGGCATATTTTTCAGATGCCTCCCAGACTTGTTTTTTTCCAAGACCACTCAAAGTCACATCAGCATGTTCTGCGTCACTGAGTTTTATGAGTATGTCCACATCTCTTGGAGGCTTTTCGAGGATGTGATAATAATCCAGAAGACAGGATGCCCCTATGCCCCAAGTGATCTTCTCACGATTTAAAACCGTTGCCACTTGTTTTAATACCCATTTTAGTTCTGAATTACTCGAACTTTGATTCACATTCCACACATCCTCTCAAATTTTAAGTTCAAATTTTGCTTCACAACTTCAACGATCCTATTTCAGTCCCTCTCAGTCTGCAACGTTAACACTTCAACTTCATCGCCGATTGATTCTGAACACTCTATTTTACCTTTCGCAAATACTTCATATGAATCCATCTGCCGGCAAGAGCACCCAAGACGCCTGCCAGAAATGTTAGAACTAAAATCCCCGCAATCATAAACGGCCCAACAACCACGTATAAGTGATTTCCCGTTATGAAATTGGTAATATAGAAGGTTGATCCAAAACTCACTGTATTGTAAACGCCAAGTGCGACAACTCGCTTTATCCAGTGACTTGTGGGGAATAGCATTGCCAAATCAGCTGCAAGTCCTGATACCACAATTGCCAAAGTCATCCAAGGCGTTATCATGAACAGGACAAGCCCAAAGACGAGGTTGATAATAGAGAGCGTTCCCAATTTTGGATATCGTTCAAGCGGAATCATCAACACCAGCGTCAAGAAAGGTCCCATAATCAGAAACTTACTGCCCGGTATGGGAATAACCGTTGAAAGCAAATAAGCCAAATAACCACCTATGATCATGATGACTACAAAATTTGCAAATACAAGCCATTTTTTTAACATTTCAAATACTCCTCTTTATTTTAGAATCACCTTAAAATTAGATGACTATTTTTAAATCCTCTATTTTTTGAATCCATACCATGTGGTCCAGTCCCTCTCCCCAAAAATTCTTTGCTGTGACCACAGGCGCTCCAAATTTATGTGTCCACACCTTTTGAGCACTGCCATATCCACTATCTAGGCAAAATGACTGAATTCCCTTTCCCATGAGAAATAAAAGCATGGCGTTCATGAGCTTTGTTCCCACGCCTCTTCCCTTAAAATTTGGTCTTACAAAAACAGTTCCAATCTCACCCATTTCGAGACATGTTTCGCCTGTCAATTTTAAAATCGCCTCTCCAGCCGGCACATATCCAATTGACCCCACAATTTCAGATGCCATTTTGCCAATCAAAAAGTGATATCTACCGTCTTTCCCAGATAGCGAGTGATCCAAAAGTGACATTTTTTCGGCAATTTCCTCTTTGATGAAGGCTTCGTCCTCTATCCCCTCTACTTTGAAAGCTTCTGTGATACAAGTCGTCCAAAATGCCCTTAGCGCCTCTCTGTCATCGCCTTTTACATATTCTATTGAAAATTTCATCTGCTCGTTTTCCTCCTGTTATTGTCCCTCTATTATCTGCCCCGTTTATACAGGAGCTCAAAATCGTATGATATCTCTTCCAGTCGCTTCTCAAACCAGTATTTTGAATCCGACAGTCCTTTATTATAGGCAACTTTCCCCAAGCTGTCCACGAAGAAATCCAGAATAACATCTGCGGCAATGCTGCCGAGTTCCTCGTCCCTTTCCTCTTTAAAAAAATGCTGTATCTCCTCTATCATCTGTTCCCGTTCTTCCCGTTCAAGCGAGACCGTATTTAAAATACTCTTCTTCATCGTAAGCTCCTTATGCAGGCTTCTAGCGCCTCTACCGTTTCCACAATTTCCACTGATTTTGCCGTTTTAAGTTCTTCTAAACTGCCATAGCCATAGAGAACACCAACAGCATCTATTTTGTTCTTCTCAGCACCGATTAAATCGTGCTTTCTGTCGCCAATCATCAGCGCCTCCTCTTGTGAAATCCCCTTTTCCTCTATAAGTGCTGCAATGACTTCGTCCTTACCGCTTTTTGAACCGTCCAATTCACTGCCAGAGACGCCTTTAAAATACTCTAAAATGCCGTCTTGTTCCAAAATCTGTTCAGCGTAAACACGTGGTTTTGAAGTGGCAATATACAGATTCAACCCCTCTTCGTGCAGTCTTTTGAGCATTGGTTTGATGCCATCAAAGAGCTCATTTTCATGGATGCCCTTCTCAGCAAAATACACTCTAAAAACAGAGACCGCTTCGTCGGCCTTTTGCCTTTCAAATCCGTATATCGACATAAACGTCTCATGCAGTGGTGGTCCAACATATACCTCTAGATCTTCTATCGTTTCATAAATGCCATAGTGATTTAGTGCATATTGCATAGCCTTTGTGATTCCAAGTTTGGAATCACTCAACGTCCCATCCAAATCGAACAGAAAATATTTATATTTCTTCATTTGTCCTCTCCTATCAATTAACATAGACGTCTACTCCAAGCACGCCTATTAAAGTGTCATCAGCATAAACCGAAACAGCCACTGTCACAATTGCCCTACCGGTTATAAAGTCCTCATAAGGCTCTGAAATAAACACATCTTCCTCCAATGCAGAAGTATATGTAGGTCTTTCCCTAAAATCATATCCCTCTGGCAGTTGTTCATCTGGATACATTTTAAAATAACCGCTTTCATCGCCAAAATAGGCATAATAGAGTTCATACTGACTTGTTTCAACCAAATTTTTCAGCAAGTTCTCTATTTTATCATAATCCTTATTGACTGAGGCTTTTGCAAATTCATCCGATTCAAATATTGCAATATCCACCAGGCTATAGACCGCATCATAATTTAAATCTTCACCATAACTGCCATCCACTGGCTCTGTCATCTCTGTGGATTCATTGATCTGCACATCATTTGCAGTGCCATCTTTGACGATATCTGTACTCATTGCAATATTTGCGGCAACCAATAGTGCCAACAACAATTTTAAAACCATAACCCCTCCCCAGCTCATATAAGTATCTAAGTTGATAAATTTTTCTTTAAAAATCAATGATTTTGGGAGCGTGCTTTACGTGATTTAAAAGCGACATTAAGTCCACGGTTTTCAGTTCCAAAGTTGCCGTGTTTCTGCATGGATGAACACCAATCGACTCAAATGTCATTACTTCCCTGTCAAAGATTACTTGAACTCTGTTCTCTAAATCATTTAATACCCCCAAAGGCGTAACAGCTCCCTTTTTTAAGTGAAGCAACTCCATCAAGCTGCCTTCCGAAGCAAAACTGAGTTGTGTCTCTCCCAAAATAGTCTTCAAGACTTTTAGATCAAGTCGTCTATCACCTCTTAAAACGACCAAATAAAAATGAGATTTTTTACTGTTCTTCAAAAAAAGATTTTTGGGAATTGTTTCTGTTTTCAGTATTGAAGACAGATTCATCATGTCCTCAATTGTGTAAACTGCATCATGTTCAATCCATTTGTATGGAATCTCCAGCGCCTCTAATAATCGCTGGATTTCAATATCGTCATAACTCATCACATTTCCCTCCATGACCCTTTATATTCGCTTTTCAAGTGCAGGATTCCTCTAAAAACAATCAAACATTTCATAAATTTAATCATTCAGGTATTGACACGCATCTTCTACAAGTGTAGAATTTTATTCGGACGTTCGACATTTGTAGAAGGAGGATTTAATGAAAAGATTACCCGATTCTGAATTGGAAATAATGCAAATTATCTGGGAGGCAAATACACCTGTTACCAGAAATGATATACAAAATCAACTGCCGGATTCAAAGTCACTGGCACCTACCACAATTCTATCATTTTTATCTAGGTTAGAGCAACGGGGGTTTGTCAAGGTGACAAAGCAAGGCAAGAGCAATTGGTATGAATCACTTGTTCCCAGAGAGGATTACATCAACAGCGAAAGTCAAACCATGCTCAAGAGATTCTTTGGAAACTCCATTAAGAATTTAGTGGTGCAGTTAAACGACAGCAAGGCACTTGAAGAGGAAGACATTGAATCCCTTCGCTCATATTTGGATCAACTTACCAAGGAGGAATGAACATGCTTCACTCGTATTTCAATTCAATCGTCAGTGAGTTCTTTTCAACTTCATTGATGATTGGCGGCATCTTGTTGTTTTCACGGTATATAGACAAAAAATACCGTCCTGAGATGAAATTAGTCATCTGGTGTTTTATTCTGCTTCGGTTAATTGCACCCTATTCTATGACCGTTCCAAACGCACCGGTTACAATTCCACTTGACAATTCTGTGCTGGCGCTTCAACGAAGTGTCCTATTCCCTGAGGCCACCCCTTCTGGAGTGTCATTTTCTGCTGTTGAACCCCTGCACATGAATCCCATAAGTCCGTTCAATCTACTGTTTATCATATGGATTGTCGGTGCTCTTATAACGACCATAACAGCACTGTTTAGTTACCTATTGACGATTAGAAATTATCGCAGGTGGTATCGTTCAGTTCCTGAGAAATACCTTGCAGTTCTTGAAGGCGTTAGGCGTTCACTGGGCATAAAATCATCCATCAAACTCATGCACTGCCAACTGGTTAAGAGTCCGATGATGTTCTCCATTATCTCTCCTGCGATTCTACTGCCTGAACAGGCGTACAGTGAAGAAGATCTGCGATTAATTTTAAAACATGAGCTCATTCATCTAAAAAGACATCATTTACTCATCAAATTCACCGCGTTTACAGCCAAGATAATCCACTGGTTTAACCCATTGGTCTATCTCATGGTCTCTGATATTGACGAAACGCTTGAAATGTCATGTGACGCACAAGTGGTCAAGGATGAACGTCCCAACGCGCAAAGGCGCTACATGGAAACAATTATTGACGCTCTGCCTGTAAAAGCGGCACGAAATCACCCACTGACAACACAGTTTAACGGAGGCATAAAAAGTATGAAAACGAGATTAAAAAACATTATAGACAACCAAAAGAAACAATTTGGATTGATACCGCTCTTTGCGCTTCTAACCCTCATGATTATGACACTGAGCCTAGTTGCCTGCGGTCATGAAGAGGCGCTCCCCACACCAGAGACCCACTCTGCATCGACTGAACCCACCCCCTTGAATCAAGTTGTCTCAGAGGAGACTTCTTCACCTCAAGAAAGCACAGATGCAAATTCGGTTCAAAGTGAAGGCCTCACAGACGATTCGGATATTTTAGGACCATCTATTACAGGGATAGCCTCAGAAACTGAGCCCTACCCTGAACTTGAAAAAACCATCATAGACACTCTGGATATCCCAGAAGAATTTTTCGACAAAACACAGTATTATTACAACTATGTGGATTTAAACGATGACAGTGTCAGCGAACTCTTCGTACTGGTTATGGGCCCATACACCAGCGGTTCAGGCGGCAGCACAGCAATGCACATATTGGTGCATGATTCTGAGCTCACTGTCAATCAAATCTTTACCCTTTTCAGAGAGCCTATTATCATCAGCGATCACAAGACAAAGGGCCTTAAGGACATCATTGTCTATCGCTCAGGAGGCGGTGCAGAGGGCAGTTATGTGACGCTGACAAGCACAGAAGGCACTTATCAATCTGTCAATGAAGGCACTGTAATTGACTCTTTGGAAGACGTCAGCGGGATTGCCATCATGAACAACGACATCTTGAAAGATAGAGAAGATGGCACAGCCCTCTATCTCGGACATTAATCTATTAAAAGGGACTGTTACAGTTTATCTAAACTTGCAATAGTCCCTTTTAATTTTACCATTTATGTTTGCCTTTCAGGTTCGCCGTTCACGCTCATTGTTGTAATCCACACTTGCAAATTTCAAAACCTATGCTGACCCTGTACTCAGGCAAAGACATCAAGCCTTTAACTGCTTGGTCATAGATACCATGCCCGCACGATATCCCATCTTAAAATTGACTTCCAACATATTTTTATTGGTATAGTGGACTGTCGTATTGATCTTATAAACATCATGTCTCAAACACCATGATTCAAGGGCCAATTTAAGTGTCCTTCCAACGCCCATCTTTCTGACTGATTCCTCAACATACAGTGATAGAATCATCACAGAATCTGCTTTATCACTCTCCCTTTGTGCCCAGATAAATCCCTTGATTGCCTCCTCTTCATCAACTGCCAATATCAGACAAAGACAGGCAGGCTCCGTGCTTAAAATACGTTGTTTCGTCTCCAACACATCCTCTGTTTTGACGCTATAATCACTCACCCATAATTTGGGCGTCAAGTTATGCCAATAAGAAACCGTTTCCAAATACGCCGTCATTTTTGATGATTCTCTCTCACATTCGGTTTGGTATTCATTTTGATATTCTATGTACTTCATAATCGCTTTCCCCTATCAATTAACTGACGTCAAGTGCTTTTATTATAATGCATCTGTAAGAGGGTTTCCATTAAATTTAAGTGACATAAAAAAACAGCCATCATTTTGAAAGACGATGACTGTTTAAAGATGGTATTACTCTTCAACTGACGCGTAAGGCTTAATCGCATCAAAGAAATCTTGATAGACGCCGCTGATTTCTATCTCAGTGCTGTCGAACTCAACTTTTAGGATAAATGATGCCTCTCCCTTTAATTTTTTAAAAGAAGCGCCCTCATAGGGAATGGTTACAAGCCATTTATCTATGTCCATCATATCCCATGCTTCAATGCCAGCCTCAGTGATTTTTAAAGTCGCATCCGTGTAGTTTCCATTTAGTTTGAGAGAGACTGGATATTCTGATGAAGACACCACTTCAACTGGAGATTTGTCTTCTACTGTCCCTTCAATCGTTTCAGAGGGTTCAGGCATGTCTTCACTCATCCCATTAGGCACGTCATTTCCACTTCTCATTTCCACCATTAGGGGGAGACCTATCTGAGCACTGTTTTCATCCAAATATTGCCGTGCTGCTTCTGCTGTGTCAAAAGTCTCAAATTCATACAGAAACGCACCTTTCGAGTCTCTCAAAATCCTATATGGAATTCCCAGGTGAAAGAGGGTTTCTTCCATTTGAGCAAATGGTTCACCCTTTTCGTATGAGGCCGTTCTGACGCTATAGATCGTCGCTTCATCGGCAGATTCTACTGGTCTTGTTAAAATCAGTTCTAAACTTGCAGGGTCTCCATATTCTTTTGCCGTCACTTGAACCCCTGGTTCCAGTTCAATATTAAGGCGAATCATGGAATCATCCAATGTAATCAAGGTGTAAATGTCTCGAACATAATTTGCCGATCTAATCTCGTCAAAATCCTCTGCTGCGGAAATCATCCTGACACCACTTAAAGTCACTGTTAAAACGGATGGCTGATGGGAGAGTTGCAGTTCATAATGATTTGCCTCTGTCTGCTCCGCATCATTTGTTTCAAAGTGTATGCTCACCACTTCACGGTTTTCATCCTGTTCAAGTGTCAATTCATTGACATCTGTCCCATCAGTGATTTTGCCACCTTCTGCCCTTCCATCTGTAAATATAAGCACCTTCACCAATTTCCCTATAATCGGGATTTCACTCATGGTATTTGCAAATGCTGGTGAGAGATTGAGTGAAGCTGTAAAAATTGTCAGTGCAATTAAAATTGCTGCAGCACTTTTTACCGCCATCACCATCGGTCTATTTTCAATCTTCATTTTTTCCTTCTTTCCCTTTTCAATGCCTTTTCGAATGGCTAGATCCAAGTCCTTTGGAATCTCAATCTTTTGATAGGAGTCTCTAAGAGGTTTTAAATCATCTAATGTCATACTGTCTCTTCTCATTGAATTTCCGCCTCCTCTAAATTAATTCTCAGCTTCTTCAAGCTCCTGTAAAGTGTGGATTTTATCGTACTGACAGGCCTTTCCATAATCTCCGATATCTCTTCCAGTTTCATCTCTTCAAAGTATCTGAGGCTGACGATTAGCTGTTCGTGCTGAGCCAATCTATTCATGGCTCTTTCCAAGTCAAGCCTGAGTTCAATAGCCTTGATTTCATCGGGATTTTCTGACGAAGCATGGCTGGAAGGTTCATCTCTTCCCATATCAAAAGGAAGTACTTTCGCCCTCTCCCCTTGCATATCAATTGCCGTATTGATGACGATTTTGATAAACCACGTCTTAAAATACTCAGGTGATTTCAATTTGTGTAGCGATTTATATGCCTTGCAAACACTCTCCTGAATCACTTCCAGTGCGTCTTGCTCGTTGTGAACATAACTGTATGCAATTCGATAAAACTGCACTTTATCTGTTTCGATCAGCTCTATCAGGCGTTCTTCACGCCTGAGTCGCTCTGATTTGCTAATTGTGAATAACACGGTGACCTCCTGTACTCCGTTTGTCTTTTTCTGGTTCTAACTGCCGATGCACCCATTAGACCCAGTGAATCTCTAGAAAGTTTCAAACGCAAAAAAAAATTAGAAAAAAAATTAAT
>DKFC01000042.1 GCA_002452745.1 Firmicutes bacterium UBA6806 | reverse complement strand
GGTATTTTAGCACCGTTACTTACAGTACGATTGGAAAAGGCAATTTGATATACAGAGGAACTGGAAAACAAGCTTTTTCTTTTTTTAACCGTGAAACAGGAGACAAATTAAGAGTTTGCCTAAAGGCAAAAAACACGCAAAATATTGACCGTAAAACTTGGCAGAAATATTTACTCGAAGCACCAGTAGAGGAAGTTTTCGAATTTTCTGTTCCCAAATACGACCTACCTGAACGTGCAAGGATATTCAACACAGAAGTTTGTGAACTTTGCGGTGAAGGCGCTCCCGAACATAAGATGAGATTATCAGGAGGCAAAAGAGTTTGTTTAGACTGTGTAACTGAATATAATAGAGGATGGTAGGAGACGTGAAAACAGATAAGAATTGTTTATGGCTTAGGTTTTTTATAGCAGTAACTATTATGAGTTTAGGATTGACTCTTCTATTTGGTTGTACTCAGCGGGAATCGGTTAATCTAAGCACAGCCTTTGAAACCAATGATGAAGAGAAAGCAGAAACTGAAAAAAATGAAAGGGAAATGAGAACTATAATTGACATGGCTGGTCGAGAAGTGGAAATTCCAATTAAAATAAGTAAAGTGGCAACACTCGGCTCAGTTGCAAGAATGATGGTCTATGCAGGATGCGCGGATCGAATAACAGGTCTTTCGGATTTGGAAATTGGGGCCAATCAAGGAATGCCGTATGCATACGTGAACAAAGAGTTCTTTTCAAAACTCACACCAGTTGCCTCTGGAGGTGCAGCCAGTGAAAATTATGAAGAAGCGTTATTGATGCTTCAACCTGACGTTATTCTTACTAATAGCATGGATGCAAATGCCGTGAACACTATGCAGGAGAAATTCAAAATTCCTGTGATTGTCTTAGACTATGACGGTATTTTCGATGAAAGCGTTTACAATGCACTGATACTTATTGGAGATATAATGGACACAAGAGAACGCTGTGACTCCCTAATAGCTGCTATGAAACTATGGCAAGTTGATTTGGAGCAGCGCACCAAGGACATACCAGAAGATAAAAAGCCTTCTGTTTATGCAGGTGCAGTTAGCTTCAAAGGAGGACATGGAATTGAAGGGACATATGGACAATTTCCTCCATTTAACGCAATTCATGCAAATAACGTAGTCGATGAGACTGACGTTTCAGGGGCACTTATTCTCGAAAAAGAAAAATTGCTCATTTGGAACCCGGATATAATTTTCCTGACACCTAACAATATGGGACTTGTAAATGAAGACTATGCCAAGAATCCAAATTACTATCAAAGATTACATGCCGTCCAAAATAATAGAATATATGCGATGATTAACTATAATTACTATGGTACGAATATAGAGCTAGCTATAGCAGATGCTTACTATGCTGGACGTGTCATTTATCCTGAGGCCTTTTCAGATATTGATTTCAATGCAAAGGCTGATGAAATCTTTATAGAGATGCTTGGGAAATCCTATTTGGATATTTTAAACACAACTGGAAACGCATTTGGTGAAATTGAATTAGGAGTCAAGTAGATGCATTTTATGATTCAGAAAAAGCAATTTAAAAGTTATCAGGCCTATGTAAAGTATAAAGTGTTTGTTCTGCTAGTTTTGTCACTGCTCACTTTTGTTATGGCAATAATGGGTATTTTAATTGGATCAGCAGGACTTTCTGTCAAAGATATATTACTAGCATTCTTTGGTAGGGGAAGCGAATTGACATTGACGGTTATCTTTTCACTTAGAATGACACGTGTTATAACAGCTATCCTTGGGGGCTTTGGCTTAGCCGTGGCTGGGTGTGTTATGCAAAGTATTCTCAAAAATCCGTTGGCCTCAGCATCAACATTGGGCATTTCACAAGGGGCTGCCTTTGGAGCGGCCTTTGCAATTGTCATACTTAATGCAGGTGTACAGTTTCAAACCAATAATGCAGTGAGCATTACGAATCCATACTTAGTATCCCTTTGTGCCTTTGGTTTTTCCATGTTTTCAACTCTAGTTATACTCGGGTTATCCAAACTACGTGAAATAACTCCAGAGTCCATGATTTTATCCGGCGTTTCACTGAGTGCTCTATTCGGAGGTGGCACGACAATTCTTCAATACTTTGCTGATGACGTGAGTTTGGCTTCCATCGTCTTTTGGACATTTGGAGATATGGGCAGAACTTCATGGGATCAGATTCGTTTGATGGCAATATTGGTGCTATTGACCTCAATTTACTTTTTTATAAATCGGTGGAACTACAATGCCTTAGAAAGTGGAGAATCCAATGCTAAGGGGCTCGGGGTGGAAGTTTCCCAAGTGAGACTCATTGGAATGACCCTGTGTGCTTTCACTGCCTCTTCAATTGTCTCCTTTATTGGAATTATCAATTTTGTAGGATTGGTTTCCCCGCATTTAATGCGGCGTCTAATTGGAAATGATTACAGGTTTTTATTGCCAGCTTCAGCGTTGATGGGTGCACTTATGCTACTGACAAGTGACATAATTGCAAGGACAGTGGTGTCGCCTGTTGTGCTACCTATAGGAGCTATTACGTCATTCTTAGGTGCACCGCTCTTTTTATATTTATTGCTCAAGGGAGGTCGTACAAATTGATTAAAGTGAAAGCCTTGAATTTTTCCTATGGCAAAGATCACAAAATTTTGGAAAATATTAGCTTTAAAGCAGAAAGAGGGCAGTGCATCGCTGTCCTCGGCAACAATGGTGCAGGCAAAAGCACTTTGGTTAAATGCCTCAATCGGATTCTGATGCCAAAGATGGGAACAGTAATGGTTCAAAATCTAGATGTGAAAGGACTTAGCAGACAGGAAATTGCCAGACAAATGGCATATGTTGCTCAGACAGCAGAGCCATCAAGTATATCGGTATATGATGCCGTACTGCTCGGCAGAACCCCTCATATTAGATTAAATCCGACTAAAGAGGATCATGCAATTACTAGAAAAGTACTTGATCGGTTAGGGTTAAATGCATATATGCTCAAAAATATCAATGAGCTTTCTGGAGGTGAACTTCAAAAGGTGATGCTTGCGAGAGCAGTTGCACAAAAACCCAACGTGTTGATCTTAGATGAGCCCACAAGTAATTTAGACTTAAAAAATCAATATGAGGTTCTAAGCATCGTACGAAAAATCGCAACTGAAGATGAGATTTGTGTCATTATGGTCATCCATGATTTAAATCTTGCACTGAGATATTGCGACTACTTCCTCATGCTAAAGGACAATAAAATCCACGCGCATGGCCCTTCATCTATTATGACAAATCAGTTAATTCAAGATGTTTATGGAATTGAAGTTGTTGTGGAAACCATCAGAGGATATAGAACTGTTGTTCCAATTGCTGAATAATAAAATAATGTTCTGTTTTATGGATTACCTTCTATTAACTGGGAAGTATATGTGCTATAATAGTGCTGTTTGAATAAATTAAATAATCAGAAGGCGGACAGAAAATGGAATTACTTAAAATTATTTTGCACACGTTTATAAACCCTAAGAAAGCAGTTAGAGAAATCAATGTTTTAGACAATAAGCTAATAGGAATATTTGTTGGGATAATTGGAAGTGCTAGCTTTCCCGTTTCCTCAAATATTTTCGCAATGATTATTAAGCACCCAAATGGAACAGGGATAGATATTCTTAACATGTTGAGAGCAGCTGCTTTCTATTTTATTTCAGTAATATTACTTTATTTTATTTGCAAACTATTTAAAGGCAGTGCTAATTTATATACCTTCATATCAGGAATGGGATGGACTTGGATCTACTTGCTTTATATATCGTTCGTAATGCTAGTTATTGGTTATTTAATGACCTTTAAAACAGATTCAGGGGAGTTTCAAAACACAATGCCAATAATATATTTATGTTTATTTATCATATATATTGCCTTTAGTGGGATATTTATGGTTTACCAAACAATTTCTAAAACAATGCTTCTAAATAGAATCAAGACAATTAGCATTATGGTTTTGACATTAATACCACTTTTCTTTTTATACGATGTGGTGGTTTAATATATAATTCTATATGAACTCGATTATAAGGTAGGTTTGTTGATAATTATATTATCAATGACCCTATCTTTTATAATGTACGGAAGGACGTTAAAGTACCAAGTAAAATTCAAAAACTACACGATGTAACCCTCATATCAAAATAAACTTAATATTCATGTAAAGAATTTTTAATTTCAGATTTCCTTTATGAAGGTGTATTATAGATATAAGTCACCAGAGATTGGTAATTAAAGAATTATATGAAAGGAGATTATCTACATGAATAAAATCTACAAACAGACGCCGTTATATCGTTTTTTGGAATATTGCAATTATGAAAAGACATCAGAATCCCCTAAGATTCTTGATTGTGGCGCTGGTGGAAGTGAGCCGCCTTTGATGCTGTTTCATGCTCATGGCTACGAGACCTATGGCGTTGAACTAGATCAAGGCCAAATTGATAAGGCAAATCAATGTTTAAATCTCAATATTATAAAAGGAGACATGACACAACTTGAATTTAAAGATGCAACTTTCGATTTTGTGTACTCATACAATTCGATTTTTCACATGAAAAAAGTTGAGATAAAAAAAGCATTGGATGAACTGAAAAGGGTCTTAAAACCAGGAGGGTTGCTATTTGTCAATATGCTGTCTGTAGACGACTCCCGATGTGGTCAAGGGCCTCATTTAGGCGAAAATCAATACGAACAAATGGATGATGAACCTGTCATTCACTCATATTTTGAATACGACGAAGCAGATTGCGAGTTTTCAGATATGACTTTTGTGCTAAAGGAGCGTCGAATCATTGAACGTATTTTTGAGGGAGAGCGCATTAAGCAAGGGTTTATTGATTATATTATGAGAAAAAGTGATTAATGCGATTGGAGACGAGCCACACTAAGGTGGGCTATAAATTTATCGAAGAATCCGAAGTCTCAATTGGAATGAGGATATAACTATAAATCATCAAATATAAGGGGACAGCATGAATTTTTTGTTCTCTTTTGCAAATTTTAAGAGAAAAAGGCACAATGGGAAGGTGTTCAATGGAGAATTTTTTAATAGGACATTATGGAGCATTCGACAGAGAAAAGCAGAAGAGAGACTATCGTGATTCCTTTTGGGGAATTGAAGCCTGTATGATGAAAAGTGAAGCGGAAATACTAGCCCTGCATCGACATATCAAGTCACATCAAATCAATCTTGGCATACATTTTCCACTGAGGGCCAATTTATGGATATCAAGAGATCCACAGTATTTATCTAATAATGAAGACGTGAGAACAGAATCCTATGCGTATATGGAAAAGGAATTTGAGTATGCTGGAAAGCTGAATCCAGACTACATCTTAGTTCACTGGCCAAAACCAGTTGTTTTAGATGAGAGAGTTGAATGGCTGGCATGGAAATGGCGATTTGCTCACGAATCTGAATATTGCTATCTCTCAGACATGAATATTGAGGTATTTGAATCTCGAACAGATGCATTTTTCAGTTGGTTTTCAGCTCAAGCGCAAAAGCATGCCTTCAAACCAGTTATTGAATTAGATGCCATCCCGCCTTATGTATACGAAGGGGATTTACTGAATCGTCTATTAAAAAAATACCCTGATATAAAGATATTTGCAGATATTGGCAGGTTGCATTTTCAACAGAAAATAGATTCCCATTTTGACTCTTTTAAATTTCTAGAGTCTATTGTTCCGTTTTTGTCAGGAGTTCATCTTTGGAATATAAAAGTAACCGACAGCGTTTCATATGGGCATTATCCCGCACTGCCAAGTTTGAGGGTAGAAGAGGGATGGGCAGATGTTAAACGCTATTTTCAAATACTGAACAAATCAGAAAACCATCTAAAAATCTTGTTTGAACATCAGTCAAATTTGGTAAGTGATAAGGAACTTGCAGACTGTTATGAGTGGATTTCAAAATTATATAAACAAAGCACTTCTAATGACGGTTTAAAATGATTATTTTATATGGCTTTTAATTTAACTTCCGTTTAAATTGTCTTGTTAAAATAGAGGCAGAAACGAAAGGGGCATAAAGCCCTCCATTTCATATACAAGCAATAGCATAAAAGAAATCAGGTGATAACTTATGGCAACAATTCTTATTGCAGATGACGATGTCAATATTCGTGAACTTCTAAAAACCATCTTAGAGAATGGCGGCTTTTCAGTTCGTGAAGCTGTGGATGGTAGAGATGCACTGTCAAAAATAGAAGGGTGCGACTGCGCTGTTATTGACATTATGATGCCCAATATGGACGGTTACGAACTTTGCAGCTATTTGAGAAAGTATTATGAAAATCTTCCTATATTAATGCTCACTGCCAAGGCTGAACTAAATGCAAAGATAAGGGGATTTGAAATTGGTGCAGACGACTATTTGACAAAGCCCTTTGAAGGGGATGAACTTCTCATGAGGATCAAGGCCTTGCTTCGACGGTTCAAAATAGAATCTTCTCAGCTCATACAGATAGGAAATCTTCAGGTTGACAGGAATCGCTTTACAGTCTCTATCAACGGTGTGGCAGAGGACATCCCTAGGAAGGAATTTGAACTTCTCTTTAAACTTGCGGGGTTTCCCGGCCGAACTTTTTCCAGAGATGTTTTGATTGAGTCCGTTTGGGGACATGATTTTGATGGCAATGAGCGAACCCTCGACGTTCATATAGGAAGGCTTCGAGACAGATTCCCAGAAGAGGTATACGGATTTAAAATCACAACAGTCAGAGGCCTTGGCTATAGATTGGAAGTGTCAGCATGAACGATCAGAGACATTCCATATGGCACATGATAATGGGAATCAGCGTTTTTTTTCTAGTGTTTTTCGGTTGTTACATGATTGCATTTGCATTGATTATCAATTTGACACATCTTTCAGTCTTTTGGACGGTCATGTTTACTGGAATACTGGGAATCCTGATTTTTTCAATTGGCTTGATCTTCATGGGACTTATTCGAATGCGACTCTATCGAGATAAGTATGAGCTCGTGCCTCAGCACATGATGACAGAAGCCCTCGCAGAGATTGCAAAGGGGAATTTTAACATATTGCTGAATCCTAGTCCAGTAGATCCTCATTCAGAACTGGTGGAAGCCATTAACGACATGGCTAAAAATCTAGGGAGTATTGAGAACATGAGACAGGATTTTATTTCGAATATTAGCCACGAAATTCAATCGCCGCTAACCTCTATGATTGGGTTTGCAAAGCTCCTGCAAGACAGCAAACTATCAGATGAACAGCGCATCCACTACGGTGAGATTATAGAAGCAGAAAGCAGAAGAATGTCGGCCATGAGTGAAAACCTCTTGAAGCTGTCAGCACTGGATAGTGGTATCAATCCATTGAACCCACATGAGTTTAGATTGGATAAACAGCTCCAAAATATAATTCTGGCCTTTGAGCCTCAATGGTTATCCAAGAATATTAGTATTGAGCTAGAGGCCAGTGCAATTTCCGTACATGGTGATGAAGCGCTTTTAGCTCAGGTTTGGGCAAATCTATTGACAAATGCCATAAAATTCACGCCTATGGGCGGACAAATAGAAATCATGGCTTCAACAGAAAAAATCGTGTTTAAAGACAGTGGAAGCGGTATCGCCAAAGCGGATTTGATCCATGTTTTCGAGAGATTTTATAAAGCGGACAAATCCAGAGCACGCTCCTTAGGCGGCAATGGATTAGGACTTTCCATTGTCAAAAAAATCATAGACCTTCATCAAGGCCGTATTCAAATAGACAGTCAAGAAGGTATTGGAACCAATGTAACCGTTTTTCTTCCTGGTTTACATTCCGTTTAAACTCAATTTAACCTCCGTTTAATTAAGCGATTTATACTCATTCATGTAGTTATTGAACAGCTTATAAAAAACGGAGGTATTTTTATGAATAAAAACGTATTAGAGGTGAAAAACCTCGTCAAAGAGTACCATAAGTCATTTACACCAGCAGTAGATGATGTGAGCTTTAATGTGAAGGAAGGGGAATTTTTTGCCTTTCTTGGACCAAATGGAGCTGGGAAGACAACCACAATTTCCATACTGACCACCACACTTGGGAAAACATCTGGTGAAGTCAAAATCTGTGGCTATGACATTGACAAAGAAGCCAAGGAAATCAGGCGAAATGTGGGCATTATCTTCCAAAAGCCAAGTATAGACATTCAGCTCACTGCTGAGGAAAATATACGCTTTCATGCCTGTCTGTATGGTGTTTATCCTTATAGACCGACCTTTAAGTTAATGCCGAAAGCCTATAGGGAAAAGGTCGTAAAATTAGCAGAAATCGTCGGAATCAGTGATCTCTTGCACAAACCGGTCAAAAAAATGTCGGGCGGTCAACAGCGAAAATTTGAAATCATACGCAGTTTAATACACACCCCTAAAATTCTCTTTCTAGATGAGCCGACAACGGGACTTGACGCCGTATCAAGAAGAAGCATGTGGGAGTACCTCGACACTGTTAGGAAAGAATTTGGCACGACTATTTTTTTAACCACACACTATATTGATGAAGCAGAAAACGCAGATACTGTATGCATAATCAATCACGGTAAAATAGTGGCATGCTGTTCTCCAACCGAACTCAAAACCACCTTGAACTATGATCCCACACCTAGAGTATGCCTGCCAACGCTTGAGGATGCCTATGTTGAATATCTGAACAGAACCAATATCAATAAACTTGTAAAGAAGGCGGTGTAACTATGGAGACGAGACTTGGATTTAAACGTGAACTAAATGCAATTATAACCATATTGATGCGTGGCATTATCGTCGCCATAAAATCACCTGCAACTCTAATCATGAGTTTAGCCATGCCCTTGATTATGATGGGGATGATTGGTGGAAATCTCTCAGAAAACATGGCAGGAGGGTTGACTTTTGACTATGGTCAGTTTATGCTTATCGGTATGCTCATCAATATGTTGTTTATGATGACTTCTCAAGGGCTGACCTCTCTCGTGGAAGATCGAGAAACAAACTTCACACAGGAAATTCTAGTGGCGCCTGTTTCCCGGTACAGCATCATTATAGGAACAATTTTTGGCTCATCTTTTTCAGCCATTTTATCTAGCATAGGAACTCTACTGGTGGGATTACTCATGGGAATACATCTTTCACTTGGACAACTCTTGTGGATTTTGGCACTTTCACCCTTAATGTGCCTAGCCGCAGGTTCATTTGCAGTCCTTCTCATTGGCAGTATAAAGAGCAGAACAGCATCTAACATGGCTGTATCCCTCATTTCCATGCCTCAAATGTTTCTCTCAGGTGCCATTATCCCCATTTCACAGTCAAGTGGCATTCTGTATGTCCTATCAAGGTTGATGCCCATGACTTACTGCCTTGATTTAGTAAGGGCAGTGGTTTATCGTGGCACAGAGGAATACAGCCGGGTCGTATTGTTTAACCCTGTTGTGAATTTTATCGCCATTCTGATTTTGACAACAGTATTTTTAATCATTGGAACTTATCTCTATGTAAAAAGCGAGCGTTCAAGATAATTTATATATTTATATAGAAAAATAGAAGATAAAAGAGGTGCATTCATCCAAGGGGATAGATGTACCTTTTTAATGTTCAATCGCTGTTTATGTGTCACGACTGAGGCCTTCATGCACTGGAAAAACAATAAAAGGTATAAAGTCAATTGGATGAACTCACAAAATTAATTTAATTTTAACAAAAAAAATAAAGGATTTTGGGGTATATATGTATAATACTTAGAGTATAGAAAAATCTAATGAAAAGTCTATTCGTCATCTATTATTCAAAGTATATAGCAAAAGCGAGGTGAAGCAATGATTAAACTAAGAGAACAGCACGAGGCACTGGAACACACTCAGCTTGACGCAAGGGCTCAAAAAGTATCCCTTTCTAAAGGAAGACGGCTGGAAGAGGAAAGTTGTCCCATTCGAACAGATTATCAAAGGGACCGTGATCGAATTACGCATTCCAAGGCCTTCAGACGGCTTAAGCATAAGACGCAAGTATTTCTCTCGCCAGAGGGAGACCACTATAGAACGAGGTTAACCCATACACTTGAGGTCTCTCAAATAGCCCGTACTATTGCAAATGCACTTAATTACAATATAGATTTGACAGAGGCAATTGCACTGGGACATGATCTTGGACACACTCCGTTTGGTCATTGTGGAGAGGAAAGACTCAATAAAATTCACCCCGGTGGATTCAAACACAATATCCAGAGCTTAAGAGTTGTGGACTACCTAGAACGCGGAAACCACAGCATATACGGATTAAACTTGACATATGAAGTGCGTGATGGCATTTTAAATCACAATGGGCCGGATTTGCCCATAACTCTAGAAGGACAAATTGTCAAAATATGTGATCGAATTGCCTATTTAAATCACGACATAGATGATGCCATCCGGGCGGGGGTACTCAGCGATGAGCAAATTCCAGAGAGTATCCGCTTATCGCTCGGCAAGTCGCATGGACAGCGAATCAACACCCTCATATTGGATCTAATTGAAAACAGCTATGGAAAAGACGGCATCTCTATGAGTGATGAAAAATTCGAGGCCTTTAACGAACTTAGGAAGTTCATGTTTGAGAAAGTCTACTTGAATAAGGAGGCTAAAAAAGAGGAGGCAAGAGCCGAGTATATTGTAGAATCCTTATACAACCACTTTTTAGAACATCCTGATGACATGCCAGATGAGAGAGCTGCGGATTATCATGCTGGTGAAAAGCAAGAAGCCGTTAAAGATTATGTGGCAAGCATGTCCGATAGATATGCTGTCAATATCTACAAAGAAATATTCATTCCTAAATTTTGGCTTTATTAGAACGGTTGATAAAATTTCATGTTAAAGTTTATTAATATTGAAGGAATTAGCCAAAAGATGTCGAATAAGTCATAAGTGAATAATGCAATATCTCTATAATTAGAAAGGAAATTTAATGAGCGGCAGATACGAAAATAATATTTTCGATGTGATACTGGAAAACATAAACATCGTGGATGTGATTTCAAGTTATATTACTGTCGAAAGAGCCGGTAAAAATCATAAGGCACTATGCCCATTTCACAGTGAAAAAACAGCCTCCTTTATCATATCGGAGGACAAACAACTCTATCACTGCTTTGGCTGTGGCGCTGCGGGAAATGCCATTAACTTTGTAATGAACTATGAGAATTTGGATTATATTGATGCAGTTGAATTCCTTGCAGAACGATACAACATTGATATTTCAAAATTCCAAAAAGGCAAGGATCAAAAAAGTACTGGCTATTACACACAATTTTATGATATATTAAGAGATGCCGCAATTTATTACTATAAGAATTTGAGAACAAGTGATGAAGCCATGCAATACCTACAAAAACGCGGTATAAGCTATGAGGTAATCAAGACCTTTGGGCTTGGATTTTCAAATGATGCGTGGCGTGATACCCTAAATCACTTATCCAGGAAATACGATGCAAAAGCACTCGAGAAAGCTGGACTTGTTATTCAAGGGAAAGATGGAAACAATTACTATGATCGGTTTAGAAACCGCATCATCTTCCCGATAATTAATCCAAAGGGAAAGGTCATTGGCTTTGGTGGTCGAGTCATGGATGATTCGCTTCCAAAATATCTCAATTCGCCTGAGACTGAGATATTCAACAAAAGTCAGACCCTCTATGGTCTGAACCTAGCCAAAAATGTGTTACAAGATAAAAAGCAGCTTATTATAGCTGAAGGATATATGGATGTCATAGCTCTTCATGTCAATGGATTTACAAACGCTGTGGCAACTCTTGGAACTGCTCTTACTAAAGAGCATGCTCGGCTGATGAAACGATATGCAGACGAGGTTATTATATGTTATGACTCAGATATTGCAGGTCAAAAGGCCAGTCTCAGAAGTCTAGAGGTTCTAAATGGTGTCATCGAAAAGATTCGGGTTGTGGTTTTGGGCGAAAACCTAGATCCAGACGAATACCTGAAAAAATATGGCATCGAAAAATTCCAAGATAAAATTGATACGGCTATGACTGCAACAGAGTATCGACTCAATCATTTAAAACAGGGGTTCAATCTTAACAATGAACAGGAAAAGATAGAATTTCTCTCAAGAGCTGTGGTTGTCATTGCAGAAGTTGGCAATGAGTTTGAAAAAAACCTCCATATAGAACGTCTTAGTGAGACCTTAAACGTGAACTACGATTTAATTGCCAAAGAAGTCTATAAGGAAAATTACAGCAACAGGGGACATTATGGTTTCACTGGGAACCAAAAGAAACGAGATTCCGTCAAACTTACAACTGATCGAAATAAACATCTTGAAAATCAACTGATTTCATTTTATATTCACAAATTTCCGCTCCTTGATGATGAACAGAAACAATTGATTTCTGAATTCAGATTTTCTGAGGAAACACAGAGCATTATGGACTATATTACAGTTTATTTTTCGAGACATGCGGCGTTTAATCGCCAAGATATAATTGAAAATGCGGATATTTCAATTTCCACTGCGCTGATTGAAATACTGGACAGCTATATCGACGAAGTTGAGGATATCAATATTGATTTGGTTTTGAACAACATACTCATAAAAAACATCGAAGAGGAAATCAAAATCGTCAAAAAGAAATTGACTGAAAACGGTCAGCAAGACATGCAAGTCGAATTAAAAACTGAATGGCAAAGGCTGATAAAGTTAAAGAATTCAATTTCTCAAAAAGTGCAAAAGAAGACAAACATCATAAATTAAAGAATAAGAAATTAAGTGAAAGGAGGCAATTCAATTGAACAGTAAATTGAATGCCAAACACCAAGATATCGTAAAAGGTTTACTCAAAAAGGGGAAAAAACAAGGAACTTTGACTTACAAGGAAATTCAGGACAAATTAGCTGAATTCGAACTTGATAAAGATCAAATCGAAGAGGTTTTTGAAGCCCTCAATGACATGGATATTCAAGTTATCTCTGAGACAGATGATGACGAAGACATGGATGAGAGCGATGAGGATTTAGACCTCGATCTCGATGATATCGACCTTGAAGACCTTGAAGATATTGAAGATCTAGAAGACCTTGACGATCTTGACGACCTCGAAGATTTAGACAAAATAAAAGACGATGATGACGATGACGACGATGATGAAATCACGCTGGACTTGTCGTTGCCTAAGGGAATCAATATTGATGACCCTGTTAGAATGTACTTAAAAGAAATCGGTGAAGTTGCACTTTTGTCAAGTGATGAAGAAGTTGAGCTTGCTAAGAGAATGGAACAAGGCGATGAAGACGCCAAGAAAAAACTATGTGAGGCCAATCTAAGACTGGTGGTCAGTATTGCCAAAAAGTATGTTGGTAGGGGCATGCTCTTCCTCGACTTAATTCAAGAGGGAAATCTCGGCCTCATAAAAGCGGTTGAAAAATTTGACTGGACAAAGGGCTTTAAGTTTTCGACTTATGCCACTTGGTGGATACGTCAAGCAATCACCCGTGCCATAGCAGACCAAGCTAGAACTATTAGAATTCCAGTGCATATGGTTGAAACAATCAACAAGTTGATTAGAGTTCAAAGACAACTTTTACAAGAGCTTGGCAGAGAGCCTGTTCCTGAGGAAATTGCAAAGGAAATGGACATGCCTGTAGAAAAAGTAAGAGAAATTTTGAAAATTGCTCAAGAACCTGTTTCTCTTGAAACGCCAATTGGAGAAGAGGAAGACTCGCATTTAGGCGATTTTATACCGGATAATGATGCCCCTGCACCAGCAGACGCAGCAGCTTTTTCCATGTTAAAAGAACAGCTTATGGAAGTTCTTGAAACCTTGACACCAAGAGAGCAAAAAGTATTAAAACTCAGATTTGGTCTTGAAGACGGCAGAGCTAGAACACTTGAAGAAGTAGGGAAGGAATTTGACGTCACAAGAGAGCGTATCAGACAGATTGAGGCAAAAGCACTGCGAAAATTAAAACATCCTAGCAGAAGTAAGAAACTTAAAGATTATCTTGAATAGAGTTTGCAAAGAGGATTCGCTGCTGCGAATTCTTTTTTATAACTTAAACCAAAGGAGAAATCTATGAAGAAGGGAAATTTGTCACTCCGTTTATACCAGTTGGCTAAATGGATTGACAATCAATGCACCATTGCAGATATTGGAACAGATCACGGATACTTGCCGTACTATCTACTCGATAATCAAAGTATTTGTCGAGCCATCTGCTGTGACATCAATAGCGGACCGCTTCAAAATGCCAAAGGAACTTTCTCAGGAGCACGGTTTAAAGATAAAGTTGACTTCAGACTCGGATCTGGAATAGAACCACTTGAGAGCTCTGAAGTTGATTATGTGGTAATTGCAGGCATGGGCGGCGGTTTAATCGTCGATATATTGAACAAAAATATCAGCAAGAGTTATTCGTTTAAGGGATTCTATTTACAGCCTCAAACTGAACAAGATGTCCTTAGAACATGGCTTCTTAAAAATGGATTTACCATTGTAAATGATTTCTGTGTTTTCGAAGATGAAAAGTACTATGAAGGATTGTTTGTCGTTCCAGCAAAACCATTGGATACAGAGCTCCCAAATGGCCTTTTTAATGAAGGCGACTTAATTGTTTACAACCAATCCAGTGACAAAGAATTTGGTCATAGAATTCATCGGGATTCAATTTCAATATATAAAGACTATCTGGCATTTAAACGTCGCAAATACGAAATGATTTTATCGAAGTTAACAGAGGCAGGTTTATCTGAAAAGAACAGTGAAAAAGCGAATTTATGTAGAGAAAAACTCTCAGATATAGATAAACTGATTCAATGAGGAGGTCTAAAATGATTACATCGCTTGCAAAGGTCTTAAAACTTGTGGATCAAATTGCGCCGTTTTCCAGCGCTGAAAACTGGGATAATGTGGGGCTTTTGATTGGAAACCCCAATCGTGAAGTCGATAGAATACTCATTGCACTTGATTTAACGGAGGAAGTGTTTGAAGAGGCACTTGAAGAGGGCTTTGACACCGTGATAACCCATCATCCACTTTTATTTTCGCCCTTAAAGCAAATCACCACTGAAACCCATATTGGAAAACTTGTCACTGGTCTTATAGAGAATAAAATCAACTTGATTGCCGCACATACAAACTTAGATAAGCGGTTTGACAGAGGTTTTGGGATGGAATTTGCAAATGCCCTTCAATTGGATGGGGTAGAATGCTTAACCTCAGAGGATGTAAACAGTGGTTTCGGCATTGTGGGTTCTATAAGACAAAGCAAAAGCGGTGCGGCTATTTTAGCTGAAATCAAGGAGATTTTCAACTTGTCCGTAGTCAAAGTATCCAATTTCAAAGAAGACATGACCATTCGAAAAATTGCGTTCGCCAATGGATCGGGAATTGATTTCTTAGAAGATGCCATGATAAAGAAAGTCGATTTATATATTACAGGGGATGTGAAATACCACGATGCACAAGCGCTAAATGGAACGCAGATAGCCCTATTTGACATTGGACACTATGAAAGTGAGAAACCTTATCTGGACGTGTTCAAAGAGCTCATTGACGAACATATACAGACTCAGGGATATGATCTCTTCACCAAGATATCCGAATCAGAAAAATCTCAATTTCACTATCTATAAAGCAGTTCTTTAAAACAGGTTTTTTCGCCTGTTTTTTTCAATTTTTGTAGCAAACTGTGCTAAATTTATAATATTTTAATTTAAAATTAATTCTGATTTTCTTTATGAAACCTTTAAATTGGGGTATTATGAATTACATAAGATAGTCTAATTATTGAGAGGAGGACGGCAATCAGTGCCGTATTGCCTATGGGGATGAAAAAAAACAAGAGAAGTATGAGACGCCAAATCAACAAATACATGATGCTGAATACAGGCGTTTCAAATCTGCTATTGATTATTATCGTTATTCTAATTGTCGTTGCAGCAGTTAACTCCTTTGGAATGGCCGTTTCCAATATTATTGCAAGTGACATTGTAGGTGAACTAGAAAATCCAATGTCTCTAAAAAAATTTGGAGAGACGGAAATTAGTGACATTGATGTTGGTGATCCTTCTTTTCAGCGGTGGTTGAACGCCATTGGGAATCGCTTTTATTTTAATTTTAGCTCTGGATTTATTATCCACAAGCAAGAAGAAATGATGAAGGTTGATTTAACGGAGATTGGCGCGTCTGATTCATTATTAAAAAATGATTTTCAATTTGTCTTCGTAGAAATCTACATTGGTAATAAAAAAGTATTCTCAACACTGGACGATGAATACGCAAAACAACTTGAGGGCAAGCAAGGCCTCTTATCGGGATTTTATCACGCTTCTGAAGCCACCTTTAGAAATCTGGACGGCATAGAGGCTGGACATGTGAGGGTTGCCTTCAATCCGCTAATTATTATCAGCATCTCGCTTGCCATGATATTGATTTTACTGATTGCGACCTTCCTATCCAGTTTGGTCTCTCTTTTAATGAGTAAGATTATGGCCAAATCTCTGACCTATCCGCTCAACGAATTACAGCGGAAACTTCATAATGTTTCAGAAGGGGATATCGAATCTGCACTTAGAACAGAAGTGGAAGTGAAGAAGCCGCTTCGGGAGATAGAACATCTTGCCAACTCCACAAACCTGATTATTGAAAAAATGAGGGAATATGCAGAGACGCTTGAAGACCATAAAGTTGAACTCACTGCGCAAAATGAAGAGCTTGAAGAGAAAGGTGCTCATCTTATCTCTGTCAATGAACAGCTTGAATTCATGAATGTTCAAATGAAGGACATCTTGGATAACGTGGGACAGGGGTTCTTGCGATTTACTTCAAATCTCGAAATTCACAGTGGCTATTCGCAAGAATGCAGGGATATCTTAAACCCAGTTATTTCAGGTAGAACCTTTTCCAGTATGGTGTACCCTGATGATGAAGATCAAGCCGCCTTTGTGGATGAACTGCTGGTCAATATCCTAGAGGGAAATGAAGACAATGCACATTTGTACATGCCCCTCCTGCCGGATGAATATTTAAAAGATGACAAAATCATTCAAATAGAATACAAGCTCTCAAAGCAAAGACAGAGAGAAAAATCCATGATTGTGATTCTCACGGATATAACAGAGAAGCGAAAGCTGGAAGCCATGATGGATAAAGAACAGCACATCCTAAAAATGGTGGTAAAAGCTCTGGTAAATCGTTCCATGTTTGTTGAAATTGCAGATAGTTTTGAAGCCTTTTTAACCGAGGGTAAGGAATGCAATTGGCATTTCACAGAAGATATGCATGAGAACAAACAATATACTTTGAGGCAAATTCACACTTTTAAGGGCAACTTCAGTCAGTTTGACGTTGTGGAGATTTCAGCGGCACTTCATGATGCAGAGTCAGAAATCATCAAACACATGGATGACGAAAACGGTACTGAGATTTGTTTTGATGTGGCGAAATTAGAAGCCGCATATAAACACGATTTAGAAATTATCACAACCTACGTTGGTGAAGATTACATGGTAAGAGAGGATTACTTCCTCATAGAAAAGAATCGAATTCTCGACATCGAGCGAAAGATGCAGACCGTTCTTTCTGAACAGGATTGCAGAGTTCTATTGCCAGAGATCAGAAGTCTCTGCCACAAACCCGTAAAGGATTTGTTCAAAATGTATCCTGAGTATTCTTTGAAATTGGCAGAACGGCTGGATAAAACCATCTACAGTTTCGAAATTGAAGCAGAGGAGATCTTAGTAGATGAAGTGAGATTCCAACCATTTGTCAAGAGCTTAGTACACGTCTTTAGAAATGCCGTGGATCATGGAATAGAGTCTCCCGATGAACGTGTAGAAGCGGGAAAAGACATGATGGGAAGTATTCAGTGTCATGTGAGTCGCTCAAAGGACAGCCTCATTGTTTCCATAACAGACGACGGACGTGGCATTGACATAGAAGCAGTGAAGGAAAAAGCACAGCAAATGGGTTATAATATGCCTGAGGCGGATATAAATGAGCTGATGTTGATTTTTGATGATCGCTTCAGCACCACAGAGCATGCCACTGACCTATCTGGACGGGGGATTGGTTTATCTGCTGTAAAGCGAGAAGTAGATGCTCTTTTAGGTCATATTGATGTTAAGACCGCCCCCAATAAGGGAACTCAATTTATCTTTACCGTGCCAATGCAGGCAGATGAAGATCCTATTGGCATCTTCCCTCAAAAATTAATGGCATATATTGCAGAAACATCTGTTGAATATATTGAGAAACACGTGGAAAGTGACCCTGTTTCCATCCAAACAGAGCTGGTTAAATCAAACCGAATTGAATTAAAACAGCTGACAGCACTTGTAAATCTAAAGGGGATTGTAAATGCGCTTGTGATGGTCAGTGTCAACCAGAAGCTAGGCGATAAACTTGCTACCACTTTTTTAATTGAAAGTGAGCGACATGAAAATATTGAACAGTATGTGGAAGATGTACTTGCAGAGGTGACCAACACAGTTCTTGGAAATACTCTTGGACGACTGGATAACAGCAGTGACTTCCTTCATATTGGAATTCCAGCAATTATCACCAATCAAGGGGCATATGTAAAAAATACAAACTCAGAAATGATGACTTTCAATTTAACTTATAAAGAATATGAATGGAGTGTACACATGATACAATCTGAAAATACCCTCGTGGAGGAGGACTCACTATGGCTAGAATAATGATTGTCGATGATTCAACCGTGATGCGACTAAATCTAAAGCGAATCCTGACAGACGTTGGGCATACAATTGTCGGAGAAGCCCAAAATGGTAAAGAGGCGTGCTCCTTATATGAAAAATTAAAGCCAGACTTAGTGACTATGGATATCTCCATGCCAGTCATGACAGGGGTAGAAGCTACAAAGGCAATTGTGGCCAAGTTTCCAGATGCCAATATCATCATGATTAGTGCTCTAAATCAGAAGAAAATGGTTTATGATGCTCTAAAAAATGGGGCTAGACATTATATTATTAAACCAATAGATAAAGATAAAGTGATTAGCGTTTTAAGTGAGGTGCTTCTCAAAGAAGCCGCTGAGACGGTTGGACCTGAGGTGCTTTCTCCTGAGCCTAAAGAGGGCTTTGAAATCGAGAATAAAGAGGGCGTTTTCCACATTAGGTTATTTGAGACATTTAACTCAGAGGACATGACCAAGTTAAATATGACCCTACAGGGAATCAAGTTCATCAAACCCCTCAAAATTAAATTTGACTTTGGCACAGTGCGCAAGATGGAATCCGTTTACTTAAATGAATTGATCTCATATGGAAGTGAAGTGATTCAGCTGGGCGGAGAGTATGAATCTTATGCCGAAGATGAGAATCTGCGCCGCCTGATTGAAATGAAAGAGGAGAATTATCTGAAATGAAAACCAACTTGATTTTGATTACCAAGACTGAAACAGCCTATCAAACAGTCAACGAATTATTCGTTCGCACGGATTATAATTTAATCAAGTCGCAGATTGGCGAGGTCATGCAAAAGAGCTTTATGCATTCACCGCTCTATCTTCTCGTGGACTTGCATGATTTTAACCATCAAACCCTCGAAATTATAAAGTCAGTCCACGATTTAACGTATATTCCCGTTATTTATCTTGCCCTAGAGGAGAGGATGGAAATCTCATCTAGTTTAAACGGCGAAATTGTTTTGAACTATGAAACCTTTAAAATGCAGTACGAAAATTTATTCAAGCAAGCTAAGCTATTTAAGAGGCAATATGACAACGTATCAGAGGCCTTTGATACGCTAGATACCATGTCCACAGATACAAAGAGCATCCTCAGAAAGTATATTGATCAAGCTGAACCAGAACCAATGCTCATGTATGGCAATATTTTAAACAGTTTTTTAAAAGACAATCCCGTCTTGTCCAATAAACCTCAAAAAATATGGATTATCAAGCAAAATCTCCATTGCACTTTGTTTGAAAGAAATCGGGAAAGCGATGAATATACACACGACATCTCCTTTGATTTAAATGAGGCCATGCATTTCGGATTCGATATCTACGCAGAAAACGGCTTCAAGATGAATCTATTTGAAAAAAAATATTCAGATATAGACACCTCTGTTGAACTGTTTCCCTTTACTCTCAAAGCCCACATGGACATTGTCGAAAACTTTGCTGGATATGGCATGGATCAAGTAGTGGTCATAGGGGTCAATTACAACAACTCTGTCACAGGATATGACGCTTCCATTCTCAAAGCCGCCACCGTCATGCTCGATTTACTTGAAAATATTCAGGTTCAAATCAATGAAGTAGAAGAGGCATTTGACTACACCTTGGATGCGCTTGCCAGAGCGGCAGAGGCAAGTGATGACTCCACTGGACAACATATTAGAAGGGTCAACGAGTATGCCCGTTTTATAGCTGAAAAGCTAAATCTAAGTGATGCCTTTGTCAAAGAAATCTACAAGAGCGCACAGATGCATGATGTTGGAAAAATCTATGTGGACAATCAAATTCTTCGGAAAAAAGGGCCGCTTGACGATCAAGAATTTGAGGAGATGACACGTCATACGATTTATGGAAAGACAATTGTAGGGCAGTCAAATTACTTAAAGATGGCCTCTGAAATCGCCTTAAATCATCATGAAAAATATGATGGTTCAGGCTATCCAAATCATATATCAGGAGATGCAATACCACTGTCTGCACGGATTGTCACTCTTGCAGATGTTTACGATGCGTTGAGGAGTCCAAGGTCTTACAAAGTCGGTTTTTCTCATGAAAAGGCATATGATATCATCGTAAATGGTGATGGGAGGGTCATGCCTTCGCATTTTGACCCTGAAATTCTCGAGATCTTCAAGAAATATCATCTGAAATTTGATGAGATTTTCAAACGGCTCTCCTTGGAACAAATCTGATGAATTGAGTTTACGGACATGAGTGAGTTCATATAATCGTCTATAAATTTATGATATAATAGCTTATATTGATACACTTTAAACTGACAGACAATAAATTGACGCTGATAAGGAGAGAGAGCCATGTTCAAAATCGTCCAAATGACAGATACGTATGCTGGAATTATATCCAAGTGGCGTTATCCAGCACCCTATGACATTTATAACTTTACTGAAGCCGATGCAAGTGAGCACTATAAAGTGATGCTTTCAAATACAGATGAAGTTGTAGGTTTTTACTGCATTGGTGAAGCCGCCAGAGTTCCCTTGAATTCAGAATCAACCCCGTATAATTGCTCTGGTTATGTGGACGTTGGACTTGGACTGAGACCCGACTTATGTGGGCGGGGGCTTGGAAAGGAACTTTTAGAGACAGCACTTCATGACATTCGCATTGGTCTAGGTTTTTATAGCTATAGATTGACCGTGGCCACGTTTAACGAAAGGGCAATCAAACTCTATAAGCAATTTGAATTTAAAACCATTGACAAATTTTCAAATGCAAGCGATATAACTTTTGAAGTCATGGTTGCCTCTCATTTTGATAGAATCATAGATCGCAGCAGACAATCAGCCATTAAACACTTTGAACTGGAGAAGCGATTTAACGGCTCAATTAAACATTCGCTTTGGGTTGCCGACATGGATTTTGAAGTGGCGGAATCCATCTCTATTGCCTTAAACGACAGGGCATTAGATAAAATATATGGCTATACAGCAAGACCTGACGACTACTGGGATGCTGCAGTAAACTGGTTTAACCGCAAGCATGGCATGAATATAGCCCCCCATCATCTAATCCACAGTCCGGGAGCAGTGACGTCTATCAACGTCTCTGTTGAGGCGCTCACAAAACCGAAGGATAAAGTGATTATACAGCCGCCTGTATATCATCCATTCTATGCAGCCATTGAAAACAGCGGCAGAATTGTAGTTGAAAACCCCTTAATTTTCACAGATGGGGATTATGCTATGAACTATGATGAACTTGAGCAGCAAGCAAAAGACGCCACACTTTTGATTCTATGCAATCCTCATAATCCAGTTGGAAGAGTTTGGCGACCTGATGAGCTCAGACGCCTGGAAGAAATTTGCTCAAAAAACAATGTGCAAATTGTCTCTGATGAAATTCACTGTGATTTGGTCTTTAAGCCTTTTGTGCACACATCTATGCAGACCATTGCTGAGAGAAGTATCCCTACATTTGTCTCTGCAACAAAGGCCTTTAACATCGCAGGACTTCAGGCTTCATTTATCATCGCCAAGGATTCTCAGCAGAGGGAAGCGCTTTCGTCGTTTTTTAGCCGGTATGATATTGAGCTTAACAACAGTTTTAGCTTGAAGGGAGTAGAAGCGGCTTTTAATGGCGGGGAAAAATGGTTAAATGCCGTCCTTGATTATATTCGTGAAAACATGCTCTATATTAAGTCATTTTGTGAAGAGCATCTTCCAGAGATAAAGCCCAATTTACCTGAAGGTACATATCTACAGTGGCTGGACTGCCGAGCACTTGGACTGTCCTCAGAAGAACTGGATAGATTATTGGTGGAAAAAGCACATATGGCAGTGAATAACGGCTCTATTTTCGGGCTTCATGGAGAAGGGTACATTCGTTTAAATGTCGCTTGTCCACGATCCATCCTCGAATCTGCTATGGCAGATCTGAAAAGAGCTATAAAGTTCAATTGATATGTCTTTCAATTGGGATTTTTCAAATTGATCCTTTTAAAACTTATAAAAATCATACACACGCCTCTGCTAATTTGTTACAATTGATATAGACATCTATAGCAAAGGCTTTCGTGTATTTGGGAGGTACTGGTAAACATGCTTTCAGATAAAAAAAATTTGGCTCTTGTGTTTATCTCGCTCATCTGCCTATCATTGTTAATTTTCGGTTACAATCGGAGCAGTGTTTTAGAGTCTGAATTTCAAGCCTATAAATCGAATTCTGAACAGCAAATAGAGGCGCTGCAGAAATCAATTAAATCTGAAACTGAAAAAAACACCGCACTTGAGGCTGAACGAGATACACTAAGGCAAACGATAGAAACCTTGGAACAAACGCTGCCTGTCATAGATGAGTTTGAGAGACATTTAATTGAGAAAATGGGATTCGAATCTGAAATGGAAATCACCTCTGATCTGTTGTCCAAACCAGAGCTAATTCCCTATGAGGGCGTTCTGGGAGGAACAATGACCTTTATCAGCGCGGATCTCATCAATGATAAATGGGTCTATGCTCGATTTGAAGATGGTCACATCATGGGTTCAGGCGTATTTGAATACAAAGTAAACGACGATCAGTCCATCACTTGGCAAGTCGTCAAAACAATTATGTACTGATTATAGTCAACTATATTGAGGTCACACATAGGAGCAATACATGAATAAAAGACCTTTGGCGATTACTCTATACGCCGCAGTGAGTCTGATCGCAGGGGCTAGCGCATTGGTAGGCATGTTAATCAATTATCGTGCCTATCGTGCGGTATCGCTATTATGCGGCACTGCAATCTGCATATTGCTAATACTTGGGAGCTACTATCTCTTTAAAGAGAGCTCTTTAGGCTGGCACATAACTATTTTTCTTCAGTTTGTGGTCATCAGCAAATCGTACGCGGCAATACTCTATCTATTTATCAATATCAGCAAAGTGACATTCACAACCGAAAACGTCAATGAATACATACTGAAATATGGATTTCAGGCATTGCTTGGAATGGGGATATTATATTACTTCTTAACACTGACAACCACACAATACTTTGGAGTCATTCAAAAACATAAACTAAAATTTATAAGACTTGTCGTCCCAATAGCTTGCATTGTAGCACTCCTTCAATTTGCGACCCATTCCATTATAATGTAAAAGAACACTTACTTTGGAGGTATGATTATGGAAGAGAAGCTCATTCTCTCAACCCGAAAAATCAGAAAAATATGCATGATGAATCACTCTGTTGAACACGCATGGTGGCTCTGGACAACAGAACAGGGACTTCGCAAAGTCTTTGGCGCAAATTGTAAGATGGAACTTAGACCCTTTGGCCCTTTTGAAATTTATTTTGATGAAACCGAACCGAAAGGACGTCAGGGATCGGAAGGGTGTCAAATCCTCTCTTATCTGCCAGGGGAGATGATCTCCTTTACTTGGAATGCACCTGTTGATTTTGAATATGTTCGAAATCATGCTTATAAAACGTGGATTGTCATACAATTTGAAAAAGTAAAGTCAGATTACACAGCAGTTACTCTAACCCACACTGGCTGGCCTGAAGGTGAAGTTTGGGATAGGGCGTATGAGTATTTTGACAAAGCGTGGAGCAGGGTTTTAAAACAGATGGAACTCGCAAAAGCCGATTCCATTAATCCATCTTCATTCTTCATAAAGGGCACAGATGGCTCTATTATTGAAATCGATTAATCAATTTGATTTTGCAGTTGCGGCATTGTTCTTTGAGGATTACTCAATTTGCGGTGTCGCCTCTATTTTTGCGGCCTATTTTGTTCAAGAGACCGTCATTGAACAGAAAAGATGCGACTTTATATAGTATAATGTTAAGGGACTAGGAAAATATCGAAATAACAGGAGGTTTTCAGTGAGATATGAAGGTTCTGTATACAGACCCCCCAGCGAGGCGGATAGTTTAATACTTCAGGCCACCATTGGCTGTGCACATAATAAATGTACCTTTTGCAGTATGTATAAGGATAAATCCTTTAGAGTCAGATCAGAATCAGACATATTTGAAGATCTAAGGGTAGCTCGAAAGCAGTATCCTCATGTGGAAAAGTTCTTCATTGCAGACGGCAATGCCCTGGTCATGAGCACCGAAAGATTGACGCGGCTATTTGATGAAATCAAGAGACTATTTCCCGAATGCAAGCGAGTTGGGATTTATGCATCGCCATCGGATATTCTCAGAAAATCTAAAGAGGATCTGATGAAATTTAAATCACAGGGACTTGGCATTCTCTATATGGGCATTGAGTCTGGCTCGGATGAAGTTCTAAAAGCTGTTGAAAAAGGCGTTTCAAGAGCTGACATTATTGAAGCTGGAATAAAGGTGAAAGAAGCTGACATTGTGTTATCAGTCATGATTATTTCTGGCCTTGGTGGCAAGGATAAGTGGCGAGAACACGCCGTGGCGTCTGCGGAGGTTATCAACGCCATCAAACCCAAGTATTTAGGCCTTTTAACATTACTTCTTGAACCCGATGCACCACTTTATCGTCAAGTGTCATCAGGTAAATTCCAGTTGCTCACCCCTGAAATGGCATTGGAGGAGACACACCTTTTTATAGAATCGTTACATGTGGAAGACTGTGTCTTTAGAGGAAATCACGCCTCCAATTATATTTCTCTAAGAGGGGTTCTCCCCGATGACAAGGAAAGACTTCTCGCAAGGCTTAAACGCGAGATAGAATGTATGGATGACCAATTAAAATACAAACCACGGGCTTTATAAAAACTCATGGGGTCAAGATATTTATGAAAATAGTTCAAACACAGAAAGGATTAAAATAGATGGGTAAATATGCAGTATTGGCTGAAAAACCTTCTGTTGGAAGGGATATCGCCAGGGTTTTAGGGTGTCACAAAAAAGGAAACGGCTATCTAGAGGGAAATCAGTATATCGTCACGTGGGCATTAGGTCATTTGGTAACCCTCGCTGACCCTGAAACATATGATTCAAAATATCAAAATTGGCGATTGGAAGATCTTCCAATGCTTCCTTCCCCGATGAAACTTGAAGTCATCAAGCAAACGGGTAAGCAATATAGAAGTGTCAAAGAGGTTTTGACCCGGAAAGATGTCTCTGAGATTATCATCGCAACAGATGCTGGAAGAGAAGGCGAACTTGTGGCTCGTTGGATTTTAGAAAAGGTAAAAGTTAAGAAAAGTATAAAGCGACTTTGGATATCTTCTGTCACAGACAAGGCCATTAAAGACGGATTTAATAAACTGAGAGATGGAAGGTCATATGAGTCACTGTATGCTTCTGCACAGGCGAGATCTGAGGCGGATTGGTATGTTGGCATCAACGCCACAAGAGCACTTACCTGTAAATTCAACGCTCAATTGTCCTGTGGACGTGTTCAGACACCAACACTTGCCATGATTCATGAAAGAGAACAGCAAATTCGTCAGTTCAAGCCTAAGAAATTCTATGGCATCACTGCAAAAGTAAAAGATTTTCAGTTGATCTATAAAGATGAAAAGCTGGGTTCGAACTTGTATGATGAAGCCTATGTTGATTCAATCATGAGCAAGCTGAGGGGAAAATCCTTGACAATCACTCAGGTTGATAAATCTGAAAAGAAACAATATGCGCCGGGGCTCTTTGACCTTACTGAACTTCAGAGAGAGGGCAATCGGCTCTATGGATTTTCCGCAAAACACACGCTGAACTGCCTTCAAAGGCTCTATGAAACGCATAAAGTTCTGACATATCCCAGAACAGACTCTAGGTATCTAAGTCGAGACATAGTCGATACAATTCCAGAACGCCTTAGATCCTGTGGGATTGGCGATTTGTCAAAACTAGCTTTCAAGCTCTCCAAAGAACCCATTCGATACAATAAATCCTTTGTTGATGATTCAAAAGTGTCTGATCACCATGCAATTATTCCCACAGAGCAAGGTGTCTTTCCAGCGGATTTGAATCAAGATGAAAGGCGACTCTACGATTTAGTGGTCAAGAGATTTTTGGCAGTTCTCATGCCGCCATGTCTCTTTGAACAAACGCAGATTTCGGCGGTTTCAGAGGGGTTTATCTTTAAAGCCAAAGGCAATCGAATGATTGATATAGGGTGGAAAGCGGCTTATTCCGACTCAGATGAAGTGGAAACACTGGTGGGACATATGCTTCCTAAAATCACCAAAGGGGACATCTTGCCCATAGATGAACTCATGAGAACCAGTGGAGAGACTGCACCACCAAAGCGCTACACTGAGGGAACACTCCTTACAGCCATGGAGAAACCGTTTAAAAATGCATCTTATGGCATCGGAACCGTTGCAACACGTGCAGATATTATAGAAAAACTGCTGAACACTTATCTCATCGAGAAACAAGAAAACAACATCATGATTACGTCAAAGGGGAGACAGCTTTTGGATATCGTTCCGGAGGTTCTTAAGTCCCCTGAATTGACGGCGAAATGGGAGGATAAACTGGAGCAAATAGCCAGCGGCAAACTCACTAAATCCGCCTTTATAAACAATATCAAACAGTTTACAGTGGACACGGTATCTGATATCACTGGCAGTGATAAGCAATTTAAACACGATAACCTCACCAGAGAAAAATGTCCTGACTGTGGAAAATATCTATTGGAAGTCAACGGAAAAAGGGGTAAGCAATATGTCTGTCAAGACAGAGAATGTGGTTACCGACGTTCAATTTCAAGAACGACCAATGCAAGGTGTCCGAACTGCCATAAAAAGATGGAACTCAGAGGAAAGGGCGATGCCCAAATTTTCGTCTGTAAATGTGGACACAGAGAAAAACTATCTGCCTTCACTCAGCGAAGACAAGAATCCTCTGCAAAGGGCAATCAAAAGGACGTTCAAAAGTATCTGAACGATCAAAAGAAAAATCAGGCTGAAACTGTTTCTCCACTGGCAGAAGCACTGTCTAAACTCAAACTATAACCATGACCCAATAAAGATAAGGGCAAAAAAACCACTTTCCGAAGATGCAAACGGAAAGTGGTTTTTTAATGGCGTTTTAATCGCATTTCAATTATTGATTCTTAATCTTTTCATCCAGTTCAGTGAGATACTCAAACCGTTCCATCTTTATGAGAAGTTCATCCTCAGCTGTGTCTTTTGCTTTCATCAAGTCGTTCAATTTCACAAAGTCATGGGCACTGCGCTGCATTTCCACCTCGATGCGTTCCAGTTCTGCCTCGAGGGATTCAATCTCTCTCTCAATGCTATTGAATTCACGTTCTTCCTGATAAGTAAATTTGAGTTTCATCTGTCTTGGCTTCTCGACGTTCTTGACAGTGACCTTTGACTCAGAAACAGACGGTGACTCTGAAACAGAGGCTTTAAATTCAATATAATCAGAATAGTTCCCCGTGTGCTCAAGAATTTCGCCGGCACCAGTGAAGGCAAAAATACGGTCACAGGTTCGATCTAGAAAATAACGATCATGGGAGACGGATATAACCGCACCATCAAACTCATCAATGTAGGTTTCCAGAACTTTCAGCGTATCTATATCCAAATCATTTGTGGGTTCATCCAAAAGCAGTACATTTGGAGCTTCCATCAAAACCCTGAGAAGGTATAATCGCCTCTTTTCACCACCTGAAAGTGTGCTGATATACGACCATTGCAGATCACTGTTGAAGAGAAATCTCTCCATCATTTGAGAAGCAGAAATCTTATAGCCTGACTCAGTTTCAATAAATTCCGCATGCAATTTGATGTAATCAATTGCCCTGAGAGATTCATCCAAATCATCGACACCTTGTTCAAAAAATCCAATCTTGACTGTGCTTCCAACGTCTATACTGCCAGTGTTTTCAGCTATTTTCCCAGCAATTATCTTGAGAAGCGTAGACTTGCCGATTCCGTTATCACCGATGACCCCAATTCGATCGTTGCGGAGGAGGGTATAAGTAAAATCTTTTATGAGCTGTCGCTCTCCATAGGACATGCCAATCTGTTTAAGTTCAATGACTTTCTTTCCAAGCCTCGACTGGCCCAAAGGCATATCTAAACTTTCAGCATCTAAGCTGATTTTATCTTGTTCAATTTGTTTAAATCTTTGAATTCTGGCTTTTGCCTTCGTTCCACGAGCCTGTACACCAGCGCGCATCCAAGCGAGCTCTCGCTTATAGAGATTAAGTCGTTTGCGTTCGATGATGTTGTCCATCTGACGTCTTTCAATTCGCTTTTCGACGAAATAACTGTAATTACCCTGATAAGTGAACATAGAACCACTGTCTAGTTCCAAGGTTTTGTTTACCACGCGATCGAGAAAATAGCGATCATGGGTAATCATGAGAAGTGCGCCACGTCTGCTTTCAAGAAACTCTTCCAACCAGTTGATGGTGTCGTTGTCCATATGATTTGTAGGTTCATCTAGAATAAGCAAATCACAAGGAGCAATTAATGCAGCAGCAAGTGCCACACGTTTTCGCTGTCCACCTGAAAGCGTTTTCATTTGCATATGATAATCCCGAATCCCCAGCTTTGTGAGGATGGTCTTAGCCTTGCTTTCAATCTCCCATGCATCTAGCGCTGTCATCTCTTCATTTAGTTTAGAAAGCTCTGTTTGCAAGGCCTTATCCTCAGGAGCGCTTTCCAGTTTCTCAAGGATATCTTCGTAGGCCCTAACCACTTGAATCGCTTTTGTACTCCCTTTGAAAATCTGTTCCAGCACAGTTGCCTCAGGGTGGAAGTCAGGTTCCTGATCGAGCAGTTCCACCGTTAAATCTGATTTTCTAAAAATAGTTCCCTCGTCAGCCGAGACACTTCCTTGTACAATTTTAAGAAGTGTGGTTTTGCCAGTTCCATTAATACCAATTACACCAATTTTATCGCCATCACTAATTGAAAATGAAACCCCGGAAAACAGGGTTTTCTCTCCATAGCTCTTATTTAATCCCTCTACGGTTAACAATGTCATTTCTTCACCTTTTCCAATTTGCATTTTAAGCCAGCACAACGGCTTTGTCCTTCCTATTATAAACATTTTTAAGGATTAACACAATTCAAACAATTTTAAATTACCACTTGAAGCAAAGGCGTGAATGAGATATCATTATATATAATCGAAAATACGTTCGATGTTTTGGGAGGGTTGTCATGGTTTTCAAACCGAATCACATTAAAAATTTTGCAGTGGCTGGGATTATTTTACTACTGCCGATTTTTATAACACTGTTGCTGCCAGAGCTTGACCCTAGAATTTTATTTGGTCTTCCCACGGCACTTCTGGTTTTATTTTTGCTCAAAATGCGTTCTAAACTTCAATATGAAATCGAAAACAATCAATTGATTCTCATCAGCAGCAAGGACAGGCATGTTATTCCAATTCGTGATATAAGGGAAATTCATCTTCATCAGTCGAAAATACTGCCTGTTACGCAGTATTTTGTGGTGACAAGTGATGAGCAAAAGTACGAAGTTGCAGAGGACTTGCTGAACGGAAAGGGCGAAACCGTTATTGATGTCCTCATAGAAACTTATGGGATAGATGTTGAAAAAAAGGGAAGCGTGAAGTTTATTGTGAAAAGATGATATGATTCAAGAGGAGGACAAAGATGACTTATCCGTGGATAGATGAATATTGTAGCGCCAAGGTAGGATGTGAACACGATTTTAAAGAAGAGTGGTCTGCTGATCGCTATATGTTAAGAGGCAAGATGTTTGTCATGCTTGGTGGTGATAAAGAGGGCAAGCCTATTATTTCAGTAAAGGGCGACCCAATGGAGAACATGAGTGTGAGAGAGGCTTATTCCGATATCATCCCAGGATACTATCTCAATAAAACCCATTGGAACTCCGTCTATCTGGAGGGTAATGTCCCGAAAGAACTGATCCAAAAAATGATAGATCAGTCGTATGAATTGATTCTAAATAGCTTTAGCAAAAAAGCGCAAGCTGAGATACTGAGTCTAAAATAAATCATAAGACATCAAAATTTAAACAAAAAATACTTGCACATTTTTCTAAAATGGGTAAAATAAATATATATAAGATTTGATGCAGTGACTGAAACAAAGACATTTCTGAAATCAAAGAGACTTGGTGGATGGTGTAAACCAAGATAGAAGGGTGTCGGTCCATTTCAGTAGCAGTCGATGAAAGTCGAAGGGTGTGCCCTTTATAGCACATATGAGTGGCCAGTAATGGCAATTTGGGTGGCAACGCGGAATCTCCGTCCCTTGTAGGGATTGAGGTTCTTTTTTATTTTCGGCTTATTCGCTTTTTATTTCAGTGACTGTATCAGATTAACCCTTGTATATCATCAGGAAAGGAGATCGTTATGTTAGATATTAAATTTGTTAGGGCCAACCCTGAGTTGGTAAAAGAAAACATCAAGAAAAAATTTCAAGATGAAAAATTGACATTGGTGGATGAAGTAATCGAATTGGATGAAAAACTTCGTGCCGCTGTGACAAGAGCAGGTGAACTAAGAGGTCTTAGGAACAGCTTAAGCCGTGAAATTGGCGGCTATATGTCAAAGGGCATGAAAGCAGAAGCTGAAGAGACAAAGCAAAAAGTTACACAAATGGCAGATGAACTCAAAGAGCTTGAAGAACTTGAAGGGACACTAGGTGTTGAAATCAAAAACCGCATGATGGTGATTCCAAATATAATCGACCCAACTGTTCCAATTGGTAAAGATGATTCAGAAAACGTTGAAGTTGAACGCTTTGGGGAGATGAAAGTGCCAAATTTTGAAGTGCCTTACCATGTGGACATCATGGAAAGACTCAAGGGGATTGATCTGGACAGCGCTCGCAAGACAAGTGGCAATGGCTTTTACTATCTTAAGGGAGATGTGGCTAGACTGCATTCTGGAATTCTCTCTTATGCACGTGATTTCATGATCGACAGAGGCTTTGAATACTATATTCCGCCGTTTATGATTCGTGGGGATGTTGTAGCAGGCGTTATGAGCTTTGCCGAAATGGACAACATGATGTACAAAATCGAAGGGGAAGACCTTTATCTCATCGGAACCAGCGAGCACTCAATGATTGGTAAATTCATAGACACATTGATGCCAGAAAATGAACTTCCACAAGCCCTTACAAGTTATTCTCCTTGTTTTAGAAAAGAAGTGGGCGCACATGGAATCGAAGAGAGAGGTGTCTATAGAATTCACCAATTTGAAAAGCAAGAGATGATCGTGGTATGTAAGCCAGAAGAGAGCCCAATGTGGTTTGAAAAACTCTGGCAGAACACAGTTGATTTCTTTAAGTCACTGGATGTTCCTGTGAGAACCTTAGAGTGCTGTTCAGGTGACCTCGCCGATTTGAAAGTCAAGAGTATTGATGTGGAAGCATGGTCTCCACGTCAACAAAAATTCTTCGAAGTAGGCAGTTGCTCAAACTTAGGAGATGCACAGGCAAGACGCCTCGGCATCAGAGTTCGCTCTGAAGACAACGAAAAGTATTTTGCACATACTTTGAACAACACTGTGGTTGCACCTCCTCGCATGCTCATTGCATTCCTTGAAAACAATCTCAATGAAGATGGCACGGTGAACATCCCTGCACCACTTAGACCATACGTTGGCAACAAAGCTGTCATCGGATAAGCATAAAAAATCGTCTTTCACTGGAGAGAGCCATATTTGGCCCTCTCTTTTTACGTGAAAAGTGTTATACTGTAAAGTGGAAACAAAAACATAGAGATAGAAACAAGCATAATGAGGAGACAACATGAGAAATTTTAACGGGAGAAAAGTTGAACTGCTCGCACCAGCAGGCAACTTTGAAATTTTTAGAGAAGTGGTTAAGACAAGATGTGACGCCATCTATTTTGGAGGACGCTCCCTAAACATGCGCATGATTCGCAAGGGCTTTAACTTTTCAGATGAGGAGTTGATTACTGCGATTCACTTGGCGCGAGAATTGGGAAAAAAGACATATATCACCGTCAATAACCTCATGGATGAGGCTGATATTGAAACGGCAACAACTTATCTTAAATTTCTTGATTCAGCAGGGCCAGATGGGCTTATCGTACAGGATTTTGCAGTTTTGGAGCTCATAAGGGAACTCAACTTAAGCCTTGAAATTCATGCTTCTGTAATGATGAATGTCCACAATTTAAAAATGGTTCAAGCACTTGAAGATCTAGGCGTAACACGAGTGGTTCTCTCTAGGGAATGTACCTTGGAAGACGTCAGAGATTTCAGCTCAAACTCAACCATGGAAATTGAATATTTCACCCATGGCGACATGTGTATTGCACATGGTGCTCAGTGCTACTATTCATCCATGTTGTTTGGTATGAGCAGCAATAGGGGAAAGTGCTTAAAGCCTTGTCGTTGGTGGTTTAATCCCAAGAGCGAAACTGCTCCATCTGAGGCAAACCGTGAATTCCCAATGGCTGTAAAGGATTTGAGCCTTTACGAACATCTGCCAGAAATGATTCTCTCTGGCGTTACCTCGTTTAAAATAGAAGGGCGTATGAGGGAAGCTGGTTTTATTACAAACCTCATTAATTATTACGCAGATGCGTTAGACGCTTTTATTGCCGACCCGATAGGCTACAACAGGCAAGCTGCATCTCAAATCATACAGGAGACGAGAAAACGAGACCTCTCCACAGGTTATGCCTTTGGAAAGCCAGGCCTTGAAAATATAAATAAGCGCTTTGAAGGAACAGGCAAGTTCTATTCAACTGGACGCATGTTCAGTACGCCAACAGCTGAAGCATCTGCCTCTGTAGAAGATCGAGAGAGCATTCGATTGGCTTTTTCAGACGAAACGATAGGACATACTGATGATTCAAGCAAATCTAAAGCGTCTCAATCTGATTTTAAAGTTGTTGTGAAAGTAAACAGTATCGAACAAGCTAGATGTGCCGTTTCAGAGTCCGTCGATGAAATCATCCTCTCAGGGGATCAATTTAAGCTCTATGAGCGCTTTAGACTTTTGGACGTAAAAGCACTTAAATCGTCAAATCGTCAAATAAAGCTCATTGTGGGAACACCTCGAATGACAACATCACAACAGCATGAGCTTTACTATGTATGGATTGAACTGCTAAAAGATGTTATAGACGGGGTTATGGTGGGCAATCTAGGCGCATTAAAAACCTTTAATTCACTAGGGTTGGATATGATAGGCGATTATAGCCTCAATGTGTTCAATCACAAGGCCATGCAGTTTTATAAAAGAGAAGGACTCGAAAGGCTGACGCCATCTGTGGAACTGGATGCAGATGCTTATAAATCACTCTTAAAGACTTGTGGCGGCGACTCTTTGAACTGCCTTATTTACGGCAGAGTAACCGCCATGTACTATGAGCATAACTTCCATAAAATTTACCATCAGCCAGAGACTCAAATTCTAACCCTTTCAAATGAAGCGGGAGATTTTGATTTGTTGATGGATTACAACAACCGGACGCATCTATTGACTGACAAACGATTAAACCTTATTGGCATAATGCCCGAGCTCATAGAACTCGGCGCAACGAGTTTTCGACTTGATCTCACAACAGAAGTCCCTGATGACATATCGGAGATTCTAAAATCTGTCAAAGCGATCATGGCACATGCCAAAGACTATAGATTGAAACAGGGGTCTTTATCCGGATATGCAAAGACAGCAAGAGAAACGGATACGCTAAGGCAGATGATACAGCCAATATCTGACAGAGATTCCTATTTGGCTTTACGACATATAAGAAAGGGAGTGTAGAGATGTTAAGCGCTCAAGAGATTATTGACTATAAAAAGGATTATTTCTTTCCAAATGCCATGCACTTTTATAAAAATCCACCTCATATAACAAGGGGAGAGGGGAAGTATCTGTATGATGACAGCGGCAAGCGATACCTTGACTTCTTTGCAGGTGTCACAGTTGTCAACTGCGGACATTGCAATCCCGAGATAAACGCAAAAGTCAAAGCACAGCTAGACCAATTGCAACACACGTCCATCATCTATTTAACTGAGCCAAGCGTCTTACTGGCAAAAAAACTCTCACATATACTGCCAGGGGACATCCAACACACTTTTTTCTGTTGCAGTGGCACAGAGGCAAATGAAGGAGCTCTATTGCTGGCACGCCTTCACACTGGGAAAAAGGGATTTATCTCGTTTGAAGGCGGTCTTCATGGAAGATCGGCATTGACCATGAGCGTTACTGGCATTCCAATGTGGCGTATCGACCCATTTTTAGACCCTGACGTCTACTTCGCCAAAGGATTCGGCGGAGATGAAACGCGTTCAGAAGATTCGCTGAAAAGTGTTGAAGCTATATTAAAAGAACATGGTCATGAGATTGCTGCCTGCATTGTCGAACCCATTCAGGGAAATGGCGGCATCAATATTCCATCGAAAATCTTTTTCAAAAAGTTGAAATCACTTTTATCAAAATACGATGTTCTCCTCATTGCAGATGAAGTTCAGACTGGGTTTGCCAGAACTGGAAAGATGTTTGCTGTGGAACACTTTGAGGTTATTCCAGACATTCTCACAGGTGCAAAAGCACTTGGAAACGGTGTTCCAGTTGGCTTTTTCAGTGCCACTCCAGCGGTGGCGGCCTCGTTTAACAAACCTTCAGCCAGTACACTGGGCGGCAATCCCGTTTCAATGAATGCTGGACTGGCTGTCATTGACTTTATCGAAGAACATAATCTAATTAACAAAACAGCATCTCTTGGAGAGTACATGCTCCAAAAGCTCAAGGAACTTGAATCAAACTATGACGCCGTCATATCCACAAGGGGTCTGGGGCTCATGTTGGGGATGACCCTTGAGACACCTGAAAAAGTAGATATCTTGCTCGAAAAAGCCAAGGATTCAGGATTTATTGTTGGCAAAAATGGCATGAACCGAGATGTTGTGGCCTTTCAACCACCTCTGATTATTGAAAGAGAGGATATAGACAACTTAATTGATTGCCTGCATGATATTCTTAGAGACCTTTAGAGACCTTTAGAGACCTTTAGAGACCTCTAGAGACCTCTAGAGCCCTTTAAAGCCCTTTGAGAATAGAAGCGTCTTAAGTTTCTTTGGGAATCCATTAGAGCTTTTAGGTTTGTTATAAACTATAAAAATTAAAACCTGCGGTGTTCAGTTTAAACTGAATCGCAGGTTTTTATGATTAAAAGTTAAGTCCATTTGCAAATATGTGCTTCCAAAATATCAATCGCTGTAAATAACAGTATTCCCATGACACTGATAGTCACAATCCCCGCAAACATGGCTGTGTAGTTGAGTTTTAACCAACTGTCCATGATATAATAGCCAATACCAGCTTTTGTGGCATAGTTTTCTGCAAAGAATAACACGGAGATGGCTGTCCCAATGGTAATTCGAAGTGATGTAAAGAGTCCAGGAAGCATTGCTGGAAAGATAACATGCTGATAAGATTGCCATGATGTACTGCCAAGAGACTTGATGGCGATAAAATATGCAGGATGGATACTTCTCACACTATCCCTTGTAGAAATAACAATTTGAAAAAATAAAATCAAGGCCACCAATGTAACTTTTGAGGCATTTCCAAGACCTAAAAAGAGCATGATAATTGGCAGAAATGCAATTTTGGGAATTGGGTACAGCGTGTATAAAAAAGGCGTCAGAAATTTATCAATCATTTCAATCCGTCCTATGGCAATCCCAATCCCACAACCAAACAAGACGGCGAAGAACACCGCAAGACCAATTCGAGTTAAGCTCGCCAAAACGTGTTTTAATAGAAGACCTGCATGCATTCCCGCATAGGAAAGTGTCACAACAGGCGAGGGGAGAAAGCTCTTTTTTATAAAAAAAGAAATCAGTTCCCAAATAATCAGGAGCGCCAAGAAACTATATAGATAAGGGTGTTTCTTCACTTGGACACCTCCTTTAGCAATTTTCTAAGTTCTATGCACTGTTCAAAAAAGAGATCGCTCTCACGCGCATCTTCCATTCCAAAACTCTTATTTGTAATCATCTTGACCAAACTGCCCTCTGTATTCATAACAATCACATGTCTACCTAGAAAAACAGCTTCTTCTATACTGTGTGTTACTGTTACCATGGTCAGGGAAGTTGACTTATAAAAATTCAGAACATCTTCCTGTAGCCGTTCCCGCGTCATGGCATCCAGAGCGGAAAAGGGTTCATCCATGAGCAACAAATCTGGATTCATAGCCCAAGAACGCGCCAAGGCAACCCGTTGTTTTTGGCCGCCACTAAGTGTTGGGGGATAATCCTCCAGATGACCTTCAAGTCCAAGATGTTTGAGGAGATGCATGGCGGACTCTCTGGATTGACTTGATTTTTTGCCTTCTAACTTTAACGGAAGTAAGACGTTTTCAAGCACTGTTTTCCACGGGAAAAGGCCATAATCCTGAAGAACCAAACTCTTTTTAAGAGGTCTTGTAGCAAGTCTTGTACCCTCTATTGTCGCTGCCTTTGGCAACAACTCGGCGATGGCATAGAGCAGAGTGGTCTTCCCACAGCCGGAAGGCCCTAAAATCGTATAGGCATCATTCTCTTTGAGCTCTAGCGACAGGTGATGAATCGCTGAGCGTTTTGGATAGTGCACGGATAAATCCTTTATGACCATGAGTAGTTCTGATTTCATATATGACTCCAATATCTGTACATTTCAATTACGCCCGCCACACACGGTGATGGGGATTGTCGATGCCGAGCAGCTCTAATATACGCCCGACACTTAGCAAAATACTCTCTTCAAGTGTTGAAGGTTTGTTGTAAAAAGCGGGAACAGGTGGCATTATAACCACACCGATTTTGCTGAGTTTCAACATATTTTCAAGATGAATACTGGATAATGGAGACTCTCTTGTCACCATCACCAATTTGCGATTTTCCTTTATCATCACATCCGCTGCTCTGGTTATGAGGTGTTCAGAGATGCCATGAGCAACTTTCGCAAGGGTTCCCATACTACAGGGAACAATCACCATTGCGTCCACTCCATATGAACCGCTGGCAATTCTAGAAAACAAATCTCCATTTTCATAGAGATAGAGGTTTTCACGGTTAATTTGACCATAGTGTTCAAGAAGTGATGTTAGAGAGTTGTCAAGTTCAAATTCAGTGACTTTCTGCCCATTGTCTGTATAGACCAAATGAACTTCATGTCCCAGTTCCAGCAGTGCTTCTATGAGTTTATGCGCAAAGACGCTTCCGCTTGCACCTGTTACGCCTACAATTATTTTTTTCATTGGATTCCTTTCGTCATGTGAGATACTATATGACTCATCAAGCCTTCAATAAGAAAACGTCCAGTGTGGTGGCAATGAGTAACAGCATCGAAATAATCTGATTGATGTGATAAGAGGCAAAATTCATCTTTGCCCGATGAGCTGGGTCCACTAAATAGTGTTCTAGAATAAGCAACCCGCCGCTTATCAATACGCCGCATAAATAAATCATACCCAAATTCGTGATAAAATAGAGTGCAATCAGCAAAATCCACATAATCAGGTGAAAACATCTTGCAATCCAAATTGCGCCTTTAAACCCAAAGCGTGCGGGAATTGAGAACAGTCCTGTTTCTCGATCGAAAGCGATATCTTGTGTGCCATAGATAATATCAAACCCACTTACCCATAGCGTCACCACAGCGGCAAATACCAAGGGAACCAATTCAAATTGACCTCTTACAGCCAGCCAAGCGCCAACGGGTGCCCCAGCACAAGTAACCCCTAAGATTACATGACATAGCCAAGTGAACCGTTTGGTATAGGAGTAGGCGGTGAAAAGCGCCAGTGCTACAGGGGATAGTAAGAAACAAATTGTATTGATTTTGTAAGCCGCAAAGACAAAGATAGCATAACAGATCAGCGTAATATAAAGGGCTTCATTTCGCTTGACTTTTCCCGCAGGTATATGTCTCCCAGCCGTCCTCGGGTTCATTCCATCATATGCCGCATCTACATATCGGTTTAAGGCATTTGCACCATTTCTCCCTGCAAATAGGGCCAGCAAAATGTAAAAGATGAGCCTCCCAGAGGGAAGACCGTCTGCGGCGAGAAACATTGCCATAAGGGCAAATGGAAGAGAGAATAGGGTATGAGAGAACATCACAAGTTCGCCATATAGTCTGATTTTATCTGTCAAACGCCTAAAGCCCATACTTTGGCCACCTTTCATCTACCATTTTTTTGATGTTGTCAGACATCTCTATATCATCTGGCCATGGTCTCATGAGCCCATCTTCTGGCCCTTTTTTGGTGGCATCTATCCCAATTACCAGATGGCCTGATTTTGAATCAAATGTCAACATATCTCGTTCGGGATCAATGTTGTTGAATATTTTCCAAGAGACAGTGGAAAGATCCCTGTTGTCAATCCACTGGTCAATTAAAACGACCACTCTCAGTTCGGGCCTTTCATCTGAAATCCTTCGAATAACCTCAAAGGCACTTTTACCGCCTTTTTCATGAGGAACAATTGCCACAAAGCGTTTTAGTATCGAAACTGTATCCATATCCTTCGCCAGATTGAAGACAAACTCTGAACAGTTCCCATTTGTATCTAGTTTTTCATCTGATTCAAGCGGGAGCTTAGTCGTCGCATCTATCCCCAGCCTAAACCCTTGAAAGGCTCTGTTTGAAGCATGATCAAGGGCATCAAGCGGCCCTTCAGATATGATTAGATGGTTTTCTCTAGTGACATTCAACATCATCTGTTGAATCACTTCCCCATAATTGTGAACATCCACAGAATCATCTACGACGATGATCATTTTGGTATACATCATTTGCCCCAATCCCCACAATGCATAGAGTATCTTATTTCCATGTAGGGGGAAGGCCTTTTTAATGGAGACAATGGCACAGTTGTGGAAAACGCCTTCCAGTGGGAAGTCTATATCTACCAATTCTGGACACTGTATCTTCATCAGAGGCAAGAAAATACGCTCTGTAGCCTTGCCAAGATAACAATCCTCCATTGGTGGCTTTCCGACAATGGTGGTTGGATAAATCGGATTCTTTTTATGGGTAATTTTTTCAAGATGAAAGACAGGGTAGAGGTCGGCGAGTGAATAATATCCTGTATGATCGCCAAAGGGGCCTTCTAGCCTGAGCTCATCGAGTTCAACATATCCCTCGAGGATAAATTCTGCATTTGCAGGAACAAAAATATCATTTGTCAGACATCTGACAATTTCAATAGGACGCCTTTTTAGATACCCTGCAAAGATCATTTCATCAATCATTTTGGGAAGTGGAGCTGTTGCAGCATAAATGGTTGCAGGGTCACAGCCAATCGCCACAGAAACAGGCATTCGCTTTCCCAGTTTCCTGTATTTTTCATAAATTTCTCTGCCATCCTTATGAAGGTGCCAGTGCATACCAGTGGTCTTTTTATCATAGACTTGTAGTCTGTACATGCCCACATTTTGCTGCCCATTTTCAGGATCCTTTGTGAAGACAAGTGGCAGGGTAATATACTTGCCGCCGTCTTGTGGCCAGCACTTAATAATTGGAAGTGTATCCAAATCCGGTTCTTCAACCACTTCCTGACAAGGTGCGTGTTTTACTTTTTTAGGAAAGATAAATGGCAAAGGTGCCAACTTGGGAATTGATTTTATCTTCCCCTTAAGCGTCACATAGGCACTTAAATCCATGTAATCTTCAATTTGGGCTGCGATTTCGTCTAGGTTTTCTACTCCAAGTCCCATGTTAAGTCTTTCATAAGTGCCCATTGCATTTATGACTAGCGGATATTTAGACCCTTTTACATTTGTAAATTTAATAGCTTCACCGTATTTTTTCGAAATTCGGTCAGCAATTTCTGTTATTTCAAGCACAGGATCGACTTCGCTCTCTACTGTTTTTATGAGTCTTTTTTCTTCCAGTGCTTCTAAAAATTTTGGTAAATCTTTATATGTCATACCAAACCCTCCAATTCACTTAAATTGTAGCTATTTTAAGGCCAACTGTCAACGTATTGACATAGTTGCTCATCCTCAGAATAGGGTGTTAATCAACAGATTATGTGTTAAAATGGATGAGCGGTCATTATATAAAAAGAGACGCCGCGGTTAAGGAGGAAATAAATGAAAAAACTGTTATCTGTATTCTTGATTTTGATGCTCTTGCTGAGTGGCTGTCAAAGTCAACAACCGGCAGAAAGCACTGCTCAACCAGATGAAGATAATGCAACGGAGTCACTTTTACCAGTGCTTAGAATCGGAGTTATGTCAGACGTTGGGGCAGTTCCCTTTGTGATTGCTGATAAAATGGGTTACTTTAAAGAGAGAGGACTGCCTATTGAGATTGAAGTCTTTAGAAGTGCTCTAGATAGAGATTCAGCCCTTCAAACAGGCAACTTGGACGCTGTTATGGCAGATATGCTTACGATTTTCTTTTACAATGAATCTCAGTTCAATGCCAAAATGATTGGCAGAACCTATGGAAATTATATTATGGTCACAAACCCTCTACTTGATTTGGACGACTTTAAGGCGCTTCCAGTTCATAGTATTGGATTGTCTTCAAATACAGTAATTGATTTTTCAACGGTTAAAATTGCAGAATCCAATCAATTTTTAAAGACACTGGAGAAAGTTGCAATTCCACAGATGCCAGTGAGACTTGAAATGCTTAAAGCAGGAGAACTCAGTGGTGCAACCCTCCCTGAACCCCTTGCCAGTGCCGCTATCTTGGAAGGCGGTGTCAGAATTGGGGATACGGAGTCTTTTGATCTGTATCCAGGTATCTTCATTGCCTCTGCCGATGCGATCGCCAATAACCCTGAGGCGCTAAAAACACTCTATGAGGGTTATAACGAAGCCGTTGATTATTTAAATCAGACGGATGTCAGCGAGTACTTTGATTTTCTGGTCAGCGAACTGGGTTTTCCAGAAATCTTAAAAGAGCAATTTGTCATGCCCACTTTTTCGCATGTGGACGCTCCAGATGAAACCACTTTCAATAAAACCTATGAGTGGATGAAGGACGAAAAACTCATAGAGGGCAGCTACAGTTATGATGGTCTCGTAGATTTGTCATTTATCTCAGAGCCGTAAACGAATTCGGTTGTATTGATAAAAAACTATTTTTCTTGACAACTGACTTTAAAAGCGCTAACATGATTTTAACAAACACATCAAAACAGCGTTGACGAGGAGGAGTACATACAACTCGGATTTTTAGAGAGAAGATGGCTGGTGAAAATCTTCATGAAGACTGTATGGAAGTAGCCTTTGAGCTTTGAACCGAACGGATGATGACATGATCTTAGTAGACTTCAACGGCTTTTTCCACCGTTATATGGAAAACGATATCGGACGAAAGTCCCGCATCGGCAGAGTGCAGATTATGTGATAATCTGAATTTAGGTGGTACCACGGACGCTAAGCATCCGCCCTGAGAATTTATTTTCTCAGGGCGTTTTTTATTGCAGAAGAAGATGATTGCTTTTGATTGTTTGTGGCACTTTAACAGGATATATCATCTACGATTTAGGAGGTTTCACATGGAAAAAAATTATGACTTTGGTAAAATTGAAAATCAAATGCAAACACTATGGCTTTCGGAGTCCATCTACGAATACGACACAACTGGAGAAGGTGAGCTGTACAGCATAGACACACCACCGCCAACTGTCAGTGGCAGTCTGCACATAGGCCATATTTTTTCATATGTTCAGGCAGAAATGATTGCCAGATACAAGCGCATGCGCGGTTATAAAATATTTTATCCTTTCGGGTTTGACGACAATGGTCTCCCAACAGAAAGGCTCGTTGAAAAAGAACTCGGAAAATCTGCAAAGGACTTCTCAAGAGAAGCATTCATCGAAAATTGTCTTCAAATTACAGATGATTACGAGGAAGCCTTTAAATCCCTTTGGCAATCCCTTGGATTCTCTGTTGATTGGAATCTCAAGTACAAGACAATTGGTCCACTAGCTCAGAGGATATCTCAACGTTCTTTTTTAGACCTTTATGCAAAGAAAAAGGCTTACTTAAAAGAATCACCAGTTCTATGGTGTACAGAGTGTCAAACCTCCATCGCTCAAGCTGAACTGGAAAGTACAGAAAAGGAAACCACTTTTAACACCATTCGATTTAAATTAGCCTCTGGAGATGACCTCCTAATTGCCACAACAAGACCTGAACTTCTCTTTGGAACTGTTTGCATCTTCGTAAATCCAAGAGACGAACGCTATGGGCACTTAATTGGTGATACGGCTCTCGTTCCACTTTATGAACATGCAATTCCTATTTTAGGGGATGAACAAGTTTCCATAGACAAGGGAACAGGCGTCGTTATGTGTGCTACATTTGGCGACACCACCGACCTCGAGTGGTATGAAAAACATACTCTTCCATACAGGCATGTAATAAACGCCGATGGCACAATTGCCTCAGACGTTCCACTGATTGGCGGTCTCCATCTGAAAAAAGCACGTAGAGCAATCCTTGCGCTTTTGGAGGAAAGACAGCTTTTAATTCACTCAGAAATCATACACCATACTACATCTGTTCACGAGCGGTGTGGAACTCCCATTGAGATAATCCCTTCAAAACAGTGGTATATAGATATTTTATCAGAGAAACAGCGGTTTCTTGATGCCGCAGACGAAATCAACTGGCATCCTGAACATATGAAAAGCAGATACATCAATTGGGTTGAAAATCTAAAGTGGGATTGGTGCATCTCTAGGCAGCGTTATTTTGGAATTCCATTTCCACTTTGGTATTGTTCTAAATGTGGTGAGCCAATGATGGCAGAACCTCACCAATTGCCAATCAACCCAATGGAAACACAGCCCGAAAGAGCCTGTGCCTGTGGAAACACTGAATTTATACCAGAAACTGCTGTTATGGATACATGGGCAACATCGTCCACAACGCCGATGATCAACGCCAAGTGGCTTGAAGAAGAAGGCGATATCAGCCAACAATTACTTCCCATGTCCATGCGGACACAGGCACATGAAATTATCCGCACGTGGGCATTTTACTCGATTGTAAAGAGCCTGTATCACTTTGATAGAGTGCCTTGGAAGGACATTATGATCTGTGGATTTGTCCTCGCCAAAAAAGGTGAAAAAATAAGCAAGTCGAAGAACAATGCAACCCTGACGCCTCAATCACTGATTGAGACCCACTCAGCAGATGCAATCCGCTACTGGGCAGCCACTGCCAAACTCGGAACTGATACCTTTTTCTCTGAGGAGGATTTAAAAGTTTCAAAGCGATTCATAAATAAACTCTGGAATGCCTCAAAATTTGCGATGTCGCATTTAAATGATTTTGATAGGGCAAATGAAATGAAACTCCTCGCCACTGATAAATGGATTATCGAGAGGGCAAAAGAAACCATGCTCTCTGCACAAAAGCACCTTGACAATTATGAAATTGGGTTGGCAAGACATGAAATTGATCTCTTCTTCTGGCGTGATTTTTGCGATCATTATTTGGAAATCGTCAAAGAGAGGCTCTATCAGCCTGAAAAGCATGGACATCTTGAAAGGCGAGGGGCTCAGTATGCACTTTATGTCTCACTGCTTATCCTGCTCAAACTCTACGCTATTTTTATTCCACATATGACTGAGTACCTCTATCAGCAATTTTATCGTGAGCGTGAAGGGAAGGTATCGCTTCATCAGCTCAGATGGTGTGACGGCATTTTGCTAAAGGATAAATACCTTTATTTTGGGGATGAAATTAAGCGCATTATATCGGATGTCAGAAAGGGAAAGTCTGAACAATCACTCTCAATGAAATCTGAAATTGAGCTTCTTGAAATTCAGTGCAGTCCTGAATTAGTACCCTTTATGATCGAAAGCAAACTGGACTTGGCAGCTTGCTGCAATGCAAAAAAACTAACAGTTAACAAACGCAGAATCACACTCTAAAGCCTTATTAGACCATCATGAGTTGTTGAGAGGTTCTCAATAGCCCAATGGATTTGCACTTGGATTAAGGGTGGGCATGTGGTAACATATCATCATTGAGGAGGTACTCATGAGAAAATTAATGATGCTTATTATCATGATGATTTTTTTGCTCACCCTGTTCCTAATGGACCAGCGTCAGCTTTTAATACACCCTGATCCTGAAGTGGTAGTTGATGCAGGCTTGCCCGATTTGACTGGAACAACTTTTGAATCCTTTAAATTCCCAGAGCATTTCAACATTCGAAAGTATGAGGGCATCACACTTAACTTTATCGTTGAGAATAATCTAAATGCCAATATTCTCTCTATTGAAACAGAAGAGTTTACCAAACTCACAGGAATCAACGTCAAAATTAGACCGATAGATTACGATACGTTTATTCAAAAGATCAACTTGGACTTCATCTCCGAAACAGGAAACTACCAGCTTATTTACTCAGACCCCTATCAGACTCTAAACAGATTTCACGATGACTTGGAAGTCTTGGAACCGTATCTAAACAATCCCAATTTGCCAAATCTTCAAATGCCTCTTAATGACTTCTTTGAAAACCAGTTAGATGTCTGTTCCTATTTTGAAAACAGAGACAATCTCTATGCCATTCCATTTGATTCAACCACTATGATTCTGTACTACCGCAAGGATGTGTTTGAAAATTTCAAAGAGGCATTTATGAATGCAAATGGCTACGATTGGACACCTGGTGGCAAGGATTTTACTTGGGAGCGTTATGAAGAGATTTCAAGATGGATCGACAAATACGTTCCGAACGAAGTGGTTGAATATGGGAGTGGACAAATGGCACAGGCACATAACTCCGCCTTTTGCGAATTTTCAAATATCCTCGCCTCAAACGGTGGTGATTACTTCAAGGACAGCAATATTGACACTCTGGGAAAATCCGATTTCAGTGAATTGGATGTCCTTAGCCCTGAATTTATAAAATCACTTGGTCAGTACAAGGAAATCGTCAAAAGTGCCGCCCCAGGAAGTGTGAATTGGAATTGGACGGACACTGCACTTGCATTTGAAAACGGTAAAATCGCCATGATGGTCAACTGGGATGAAAACTATGCAGCTCTAAATGCCTCAGATAATTTCAGAGTTCGCGGTAATGTTGGAACGGCTCTTCTTCCATATGGAGATGTTAGAAGTGCAAACATCTTTGGTGGCTCTGGTATTGGCATCAACAAATATGCAGATGACCTTGAAAAAGAAGCCGCTTGGTTTTACATCACTTGGGCCACATCTAAAAACATGCAGTATAGAATCCTCACAGCGCCTACTGGTGGCTCAATGCCCACTATCAAATCCGCCTATGAAGATATTTCACCGGAAATTTTAGAGGAAAATCCTCAAATTTCTGTGGTGAAAAATGCATGGGAACCTGAAAACATCTATCTCAGACCAAAACTTGAGAATTTTTATTATATCGAGCAGATATTAAACGAAGCCCTTCACAACATGATTGTCAACGATTTGAACCCTGAACTGGTTGCAAAGGATATTGACGATAAAATCATGAAGGGGAGGTAGCTTTGGACAAAATAAAATTTTATAACAGTATGCGATTTCAACTGATGATGATTGTCCTCTTCTTGGTGATTATTCCGATTTTAGTTATTGGATCGCTTTTATCTAATACTCAAAAAGACATTTACACTGAAAAATACAGCGCTGTTGCGCTCCAGTCTATTCATGAGACGGGTCAAAAAATAGATTACATGCTGGGAGATATACAGGACTATACCACAAGCATGCTCTCCAATGCGCCTTTTTTAGATCTTTTGAGAAGGGGAACGCTATCAGACAAGGTCATGGACGAAACCCTCCGCGGATTTTTGGCTTCAAAAAATGCAATAGATGGCATCTCACTAATTAACAGCACCGGAACCTATGCCATTGGAACCAATAAGGCGACGCCCATGATTTCGATTCAACTGATGATGAAATCGCAGAGCGATGGAAAGCCCATCTGGCTGTCCACAAAAAAACAGAATATCAAGATACTATCTGGTGTCTTTTCAAGATATTACTTCTCTGTTGTCAGAAACATAATCGACTTCAACACGCTCGAAAATTATGGCGTGTTGGTGGTTGATGTGGAAGAGGTCTTACTTGAGCAAGCCTATGAAAATCTCATCACTGAGGGCAGTAACGTCTTTATCATAGACAGCGAGGGAACTATTGTCAGTCATAAAGATAAAAACATGATTGGCATGAGCGTCGTGAACCTGCCGTACTACCAAAAGCTAATCGGTCAGACAGAAACCTCTGGACAAATTCTATATGAACTCGACAATCAAGAGTACGTGGCCTTTTACAATCTCCTCAGCACAAATGGTTGGCGAATTGTGAAGACGATTTCCACAGATGTCCTATTCAGCGAAATCAATGAACTACAGCGCTATTTTTATTTAGGAGGCGGATTATATGCTGCCCTGATTATGGCTTTTTTACTCAGCTTTGCCCTCCAATATACAGAGCCACTTCTCAAAATTATAGAAGACATCAAAAAAGTTGAAGAAGGCGATTTGAGTATTCGCACAGAAGTAGAAACCACAAATGAAATCAGTTATTTAAGTCAAGGGGTCAACACCATGATTGATGAGATGGAGCAATTGATTGACCGGTTGGTCAAAGAGGAGCGCATGAAACGAGAGGTTGAGCTGGAGGCGCTACACGCCCAAATCAATCCTCATTTTCTCTACAATACACTCAACACAATTAAGTGGATGGCCAAAATACAGGGGGCTGACAGTGTGAGCAACGCTATTGTCGCCTTGGTTAAGCTACTCAGGATCAGCATCAACATAAGTGGTGATTTCATCTCACTGAACGAGGAAATAGAGTACATCAAAAATTATGTCTATATCCAAAAACTGCGGTTTAACGAAGATTTTTCAGTGTCCTATGAAGTGGACCCTAAACTGCTGAATTGCATGATTCCAAAACTAATTCTTCAACCGATTATAGAAAATAGTATTATCTATGGCATGGAAAATTCAGAAAAACTTGAAATTCAAGTCATTTGTGAACTTGAATCGCCTGATAGCCTCTTAATTAAAATTGTGGACAATGGCCCTGGTATCCCCGAGGAAATTCTCATGACCATCTTCAAAGATCAAAGGTCTGAGAGCAAATTCAGTAAAGCCGGTCTAAACAATGTCAATCAAAGAATTAAACTGTTTTGCGGCGATCAGTACGGTCAGGAAATCTTGACAAAATTGGATTTTGGCACTACTGTTATGGTTAGATTACCTGTCAGAAGACGTGAATCATAGGAGGACATCTCATGTATAAAGTTTTAATCGTCGATGATGAAGTGCTGGTCAGGGTAGGCCTCAAGAACACCATCGACTGGGAATCAATTGGGTTCACAGTTATCGGCGAGGCTTCAAACGGAGAACATGGCTATTCTCAGTTCCACACACTTGAACCCGATGTGGTGATTACAGATATCAAAATGCCAAAAAAAGATGGACTTTGGCTTACTGAAAAAATTCATCAAGAAAAAAAATCTGTCAAAATTGTTGTGCTCACCTGTTATGACGAATTTCAATATGCGAGAAATGCACTAAAGAGCGGCGCTTCCGATTACATGTTAAAATCTGAAATTGTAGATGACGAACTGATTGAACTCATGAAGCGACTTAAAAAATCCCTAGATGATGAGCGTCAGCACGAAAAGCCTCAGGCCAATCAAGCTGTCAACCAGAAGGTCATCAAGAGAGCGCTTCTCAACGACCTCATCAAAGTGGGCTTTACATTGGATGAGCGTCTGCTCAGACGCGTTAAAGAACAGCGCCTTATGGACGAAGGGACAAAATACGCTTTCATCTACTTTGAGAATGCCATCAAAGAGAGAAACAACGCCAAGCAAATCAGTGAAACAACTGTCAATTTGTTTATTGACCAGTTAAATGAAAGGGAACTAAAGTACCTATTCAATGGCTATATGGATGAGCACCTCTTCTTAATTGCCTCAGAGACCCTTTCACTCAATCAACTTAAGCGCATCTCTGACACAGTTAGCAATGGCCTTAAACAGTATTTTGGACTGTCTATCAACCTCATATACACTGATCCAATTGGCAGTTTTGATGGACTGGAATCACTTCATAAAGAGCTCATAACCGCTGGTGATGTATTTTTCTTCATTGAGGATTCCAAGACATTTATCTCAAATTTAGGGCATATTAAGTGGCAACATGTGGAGACTCGGGAACTTAGAAAGCCCCTTTCAAATCAATTGATAGAAAGTGTGGGGAAGGAGGACTTCGATGGTGCTGTGGCGATTTTTGATGAACTGATTGGCACTTTTAAAGACAATCACTATGAGCCAAAAGCGCTTAAAATGCTGATGAATCAAACGGTAGCCGAACTCTATTCCGTGTTTCAATACGTCTTTGACAATGCCTTTAATTACACCAGTTTTCATGACGATATTCTGATGTGCAAGCATCAAAATCAGTTGAGACAGCTCTTTGTGGATTTCTTAAGTCAGCTTGTAAACGAACTAAAATACATCAGACGCAATCAATCCAATTATTTGATAAAACGTGCAATTAATTTTATCGAACACAATTATGACCAAAATATCTCACTTGAAGACGTTGCAAAGGTCATCAGTTTATCCAAACAGTATGTGTGCCATATATTCAAACGAGAAACTGGAAAGAATCTCTCGCACTACATTAACGAGGTGCGAATTGAAAAGGCAAAACAGTTGCTTTTAAATCCTTCGTACACCAATAAAGACATCTATGCCATGGTTGGTTTTTCAAATCAACAGTACTTTAGCAGGGTATTTAAAAAGGTGACAGGGATGACCACTTCCGAGTATAAAGAAAGACACTACAAACACAACCATGAGGTTTAACTCAAAATTTACATTATTAACACGAACATAACAGATGATTCCAAATCATAGGTTATGTTCTTTTTTTTTACAGTTTCTTGAGGTCATAATTTCAGAATCGTCTGACTAAATCTTAATATAAGACAAAGACATCTTAATTTCGTGCAAACTTTGTAAATAATTCACTAACAATTCATAAAATTGTGCAAAACATCATTCATCCAGGACATTATGTATCCCTGATAAATATAATATGCTTTTATCATAAAAGGGAGGCAAGACATCATGCACAAATTAAAAGTGGTCAATATTGAAAAATCGTTTCCCGGTGTCAAAGCGCTGGACAACATCGAGTTCTCTGTGAGAAAGGGAAGTGTCCACGTCCTATGCGGTGAAAACGGCGCCGGTAAGTCCACATTGATGAAAATCATCAACGGTATTTATCAGCCTGATGCCGGACAGATACTCATAGACGGCAAGGAAGTCAAAATTAAGAACCCAATTCAAGCCAGAGAACTGGGAATTTCGATGATATTCCAAGAACTGAACTACATGCCCGAGATGACCCTTGAAGAGAGTCTCTTCGTGGGAAACTGGCCTCTAGACAAGTTCGGAAAAGTGGATTGGGCGGAAATCAGAAAGAGAACACTTGCGCTTTTGGAATCGGAAAACTTGAATTACAAACCAGAGACTAAGCTCAAGGATTTAACCGTCTCAGATATTCAAATGCTGGAAATCCTAAAAGCCATTTCGTACCAGTCAGATATTATCATCATGGACGAGCCAACCTCGGCGATTACCAACAAGGAAGTCGAAGTTTTATTTAGTAAAATTTTCGAACTTAAAGCCAGAGGGGCAGCCATTATCTACATTTCTCATAAAATGGATGAAATTTTTAGAATCGCGGATGATATCACTATTTTTAGAGATGGGAAGGTCATTGACTCAAGACCAAAAGACGATCTGGATATAGACACCGTCATTGCATTGATGGTTGGTCGAAAACTGGGGAATGACTTCCCAAAAATTGAAGTTCCAATTGGGACACCAATCTTAGAAGTGGGAAATCTAAGTGGTGAAAAGTTCAGCAACGTCACGTTCGACATTAAGAAAGGTGAAATTTTGGGATTCGCCGGATTGATGGGGGCTGGAAGAACAGAAGTCATGAGAGCGGTCTTTGGTCTTGACCCAATCTATGGGGGCGAGATAAAAATGCATGGGAAACCCATGAAAATCAAAACCGTCAGGGACAGCATTGACCAAAAAATCGTCATGTTATCAGAAGATAGACGCCGATTTGGAATCTTGCCAGTGAGAAGCGTCAAGGAGAACATCTCCATTTCAAACCTCAACAAATTTATTCACGGCGGCAAACTGCATGCTAAAAAAGAAGACGAAACTGTAGCGCATTACTGTGACAAGATGAAGGTCAAAACACCTAGCTATGAAACCACCATTGAATCGCTTTCTGGCGGCAATCAGCAAAAGGTGCTTCTTGCAAAATGGCTCATTACAGACCCAGAAGTCTTTATTGTAGATGAACCGACAAGGGGCATTGACGTCGGTGCCAAATACGAAATTTACAAATTGATTTCTGATCTAGTGGCAGAGGGCAAAAGCGTCATCATCGTCTCATCTGAACTGCCTGAACTAATTGGCATGTGTGACAGAATCTGCGTCATGGCCAAGGGAAATATCATGGGGACATTAACTAGAGACCAATTTACTCAGGAAAACATCATGAAATTGGCAACAGCATCTATTAATCATTAGGAGTTATGTATGAATTCATTTATGGAAAGACTAAAGAAAATCAATGCAAGGGGAACCTTTAGCATCTACTTCGTCCTGTTGATTCTATTTATTGTCAGCTGGATGGCAAATGAAAATTTCGCAACCATCGGCAATCTCTCAAATATTTCGAGACAAATTGCGGTAGGCACAATCCTGGCCTTTGGTCAAACGATCTTAATCATCAGCGGTATGCTCGACCTTTCTTCTGGTTCAGTTTTGGCACTGGCAGGTGTCCTCTCCGTTTCGGTTTATGTTTCAACACATTCACTGATACTGGCATTCATCGTGGGGATTGCCGTGGCAGTTTTCTGCAACATCTTAAACGGAATTATGGTCACTAAATTCAAAACACCGCCTTTTATTGCAACACTGGCGATGATGGCAATGGCAAGAGGAGCAGCTCTGCTCTATACAAACGGCCAAAATATCTATCAAATAGGGGACTATGTGGTCTTTGGACAGGGGTCACTATTTGGTATTCCAAATCCGGTCTTATTCCTCATTTTAATTATGGTTTGTACTTGGTATTTGCTTAAACACACTGTATTCGGACGTTCAATCTATGCAATCGGCGGAAATGAAGAGGCATCTGTTGCATCTGGTATCAATGTCAACAGAGTCAAGATGAAAGCGTTTATCATCAACGGTATTTTCGTTGGGATTGCAGGTATCATTTTCATGTCAAGGGTCAACGGCGGCCTTCCAAATGGCGCAATCAACTATGAGTTTAAAGCGCTGACAGCAGCAGTTATCGGTGGAACTTCCTTCACTGGTGGTATTGGGACTGCCTCAGGAACACTTGCAGGGGCATTTATCGTTGGTTTTCTCGATAACATCATGGTACTCCTCGGTGTCAACTCATATCTTCAACAGATTATAAGAGGCGCAATCATTGCACTTGCCGTTATCTATGACATCTATTTCAAAACAACTCGCAAGAAAGCAAAAAAAGCCTAATCGAATTTCATAAGCATCATCTCAATCAGTAGATTTAAAACCGCATGAATTTGGTTATGTTCGGCGCATCAACCCGTCGATCTAACATAAATATCTAAGGGCCAATGCCCAAAGTTTTATACAAAATCTTAGGAGGAAAAAAATGAGAAGAGTATTAGCATTACTATTAGTATTCATGTTGATGCTGGGGACACTTGCTGGATGTAGTTCAAAACCAAGCACTGAACCTGCTGAAAACAATGAATCAACTGCACCAGAGTCAAATGCGTCAGAATCAACTGACAAAGATCAATACAGAGTGGCGTATATTGCAAGAGCACAGGCAGATTCATTTGCTGCATGGCTTGCAAATGCAGTTATGGAAGAAGCGGATAAATACGATAATATCACTGTAGACGTCTTTGATGGTCAGGCAAATGACGATACAGAAAACTCATTAATCGAAAACGCTATCACTAACAAATACGATGCAATCATCATTCAACCAAACAATGGGGAAGCACAACGTCCATACGCTGAAAAAGCAGTTGCTGCTGGTATCATCACAATCACTACAAATGCACGTATCTCTGGTATAGAAGGCGCTTCATCAGTTGATGCCGATCCATACATTCAAGCAAAAGTAAATGCAGATGCAGCTGTTGAACAAATTCCTCAAGATGCAAATGTTGTGGTACTTTTAGGCCCTCCAGGAAACTTCCATGCTGATGAGAGAAGAAAAAGCTGGGAAAATGAATTCTTCGCAAAAAGACCTGATGTAAAAATCGTCGGCGAAGAAATTGCAAACTGGAACAAAGATGAAGCTATGAACTACATGGAAACATGGGTACAAGCAAATGATAAAATCGACGCAATCATCGCTATGAACGATAACATGTGTGCTGGTGCACTTGAAGTCATCAAAGGCAATGATAAATTTGCAAACACGCTTGCATATGGTGTTGACGGTACAGCAGAAGCAGTTCTCTTAATTCAAGAAGGCAGAATGACTTCAACAAGCCTTCAAAGTGCTTATGCTCTTGCAGAAGGGTTACTTGCAACAAGCAACAAACTCTTAACTGGTGAAGAAACACAAATTGACATTGATATCGAATGTCCATTAATCACAAAAGACAATGTAGCTGAATACATTGAAATGCACAAAAAAGCTGGTGCAATTCAATAAAGATTTAAACTTTCAAGTTGAACAATCAGGCATGCGCCTCACCGTATGTCTGATTGTCAATACCAACTGGTATTTTCAAAGAAAATGCCATCAAATGAACTGCGGGATAAGTGCCCGCAGTTTAACAATAGATAGGAGGAAATACTTATGAAGAATAATGCCGCGTTTATGTCAGGCACAAACAACATGATTTACAAAGAAATTCCAGTACCGGAAATTGCACCTCATGAAGTGCTTGTCAAAGTTGACGTCGTTGGTATCTGTGGTTCTGACGTGCACTACTATGAACATGGAAACATCGGTGATTTTGTCGTTAAAGGCGATTTTATACTCGGACATGAATGTGCTGGGTTTGTTGAAGCGGTTGGCAGCGATGTCAAATCACTAAAACCCGGTGATCGAGTTGCACTTGAGCCAGGTGTTGTTTGCGGAAAATGTGAGCAATGTCTTTCAGGTAAATACAACCTCTGTGAACATGTGGAGTTCTTTGCAACCCCTCCATATCATGGCGTTTTTGCCAACTATGTAAAACATCCAGAAAACCTTTGCTTCAAATTGCCTGAGAACGTCTCCAATATGGAAGGCGCACTTGTTGAACCTCTGGCTGTTGGACTTCACGCAGCAGCACAAGGCGACGTAAAACTCGGCGACACTGTCATCGTGTTTGGATCAGGTTGTATCGGTCTTGTTTCACTGCTCGCAAGTAAAGCAAGAGGCGCTTCAAAAGTTATCGTAGTGGATATCATCGAAAAAAGACTTGAATTTGCTAAAAAATTGGGGGCTGATTATGTCATCAATGCAAAGGCAGAAAATGTCATTGAAAAGGTGGCTGAATTAACAGGTGGAAAAGGGGCTCATGTGGTCATTGAAACTGCAGGTTCTCCAATTACAATTGGTCAAACTGCCGATGTTGTCAAAACTGGTGGTACTGTTGTGTTAGTTGGAATGAGTGTTAAAGCAGAGTCTTCTTATGATTTCATGAAACTCATGGGCAAAGAGGGTACAATCAAAACAATCTTCAGATATAGAAATCTGTATCCTGTGGCAATCAATGCCATCAGCAGCGGTACAATTGATGTAAAGAGCATTGTAACACATGAATTTGAATTTGACGAAATAAAACACGCCTTTGACTACGTTTCTGAAAATGCTGTTGATGTGGTGAAAGCAGTCGTCAAGATAAAATAGACGGAGGCATTATGTATTATATAGGAATTGACCTTGGAACTTCTTCGGTAAAACTGCTTCTCATGGCACAAGACGGCGAAATCGTCAATGAAGTGACAAGAGACTATGAGCTCAGTTTGCCAAAGCCTCTCTGGTCTGAGCAAAATCCGGTTGACTGGTATACAGAATCCATTGAAGGTTTGAAAGAACTGTTGACTTCTGTTGACAGGGAACAGGTAGCTTCAATTGGTTTTAGCGGTCAAATGCATGGTTTAGTGCTTTTGGATGAAAATGACCAAGTTATTAGACCTGCAATTCTCTGGAACGATCAACGAAGCGACCGAGAAACGGCTTATTTAAATGAAGATCTCGGCGTTGAAAAACTAACAGCCTATACAGGCAATATTGCGTATCCAGGATTTACAGCGCCTAAGCTCTTATGGGTTAAGGCAAATGAACCTGAGCATTTCGCAAAGATTCAAAAGGTCATGTTGCCAAAAGACTATCTAGCCTATAGACTCTCAGGTGTTTTTGCAACTGATTATGCAGATGCATCTGGAACGCTCTACCTTGATGTTGCTAGCAGAAGATGGTCTCAAGAAATGCTGGACATCATTGGCATCACAGAAAGTCAAGTCCCTAAACTCTATGAGTCGTTTGAGTGCATTGGCACTTTAAAGCCGGAATTGGCGGCAGAAACAGGACTTAGCAGTGCAACCAAAATTATTATAGGTGGTGGCGATCAAGCCTGTGCAGCAGTGGGCGGTGGTGTTGTCAGTAGTGGCGTCTGCTCGATTTCACTGGGGACTTCAGGAGTCGTTTTCATCCACGGAGATCAATTTTCCAAAGATCCAAATAATGGCCTTCACGCATTTTGTCATTCAAACGGCGCCTATCACCTTATGGGGTGCATGCTCTCTGCCGCAGGTTCTTTGAAATGGTGGGTTGAAGAAGCTCTGAAATCAAAGGCCTATGACGACTTGTTAGAACGTGCTAAACAAGCGCCAATTGACAACGGCCTCTACTTTTTACCATATTTGATGGGAGAGAGAAGTCCGCATAATGATGCCGATGCTAGGGGCGTGTTTTGGGGCATTAATCTGACTCACGATCAAGGCGACATGACAAGAGCTGTCTTGGAAGGCGTTTCATTTGGACTTCGAGATTCATTTGAGATCTTCGCAAAATTAGATCAGCCCGTATCTGAAATAAGAATCAATGGCGGTGGGGCTCAAAATGAATTCTGGTGTCAAATGATTGCAGATATATTGAACACAAGAGTTGTAAAGCTCAAAACAGATGCAGGCCCAGCATATGGTGCGGCAATCCTCTCCGCAGTGGGCTCAGGTGCTTATAGAGACGTGGCATCCGCTTGTGAAGCTATCGTCAAGACAAGTGTATCCTATGAGCCGATAGAACAGAATGTAGCGGCTTATGATGCGAAATACAGCAAGTTTTCACTGCTGTATCCAAATGTAAAATCACTTTATAAGTTAATGAAGTAGCAGAGAATCAATTAATAAAATAACACACTCATTTTTATAAACTCCCCTTAAAAGCAGAGCTGTTCACTTACATGAACGGCTCTGCTTAGATATCAAGACTTGACATCAAGGGGCATATCAACTATAATAGCTTAGAGTAAATCAGACAATCGCGTGCCTCGGCATGAGGAAAGTCCGAGCTCCATAGAGCAGGGTGCTGGGTAACCCCCAGTGGAGGCGACTCCAAGGATAGTGCAACAGAAATAGACCGCCTCTTTTAGAGGTAAGGATGGAAAGGCGAGGTAAGAGCTCACCAGCGCATAGGTGACTATGTGGCTCTGTAAACCCCATCTGGAGCAAGACCAAGTTAGGGTATAAAAGGAGGCTGCTCGTCTCCCCCAGTGGTAGGTCGCTTGAGCGTCACGGCAACGTAACGCCTAGATAGATGATTGTCCAATACAGAACTCGGCTTATAGATTTACTCGCTACATATGAGAAAAACATCACTTTTCGAAGTGGTGTTTTTTTATTGACTTAAGGAATGTAGAGCGATAGACTTCACAACAATAGATACTTTTCATATAATTAAATATAATACGTATTGAACCTATTTTACAAGGAGTGGCTTATGAGAAAAACATTAACCTTAATTGGATACAACGATAATACTTTAAAGGTCTGGAAATCACAATTAGAAAAAATGTTCGGCGATCATATAGAGGTTGATCTGATTAATTTAAACGGAAATTACGGCAAGCAAAATATTACTTCCGACTTACTTGTGGTTCCAAGTTTTTCAGCTTATCTCCTTATAAGAGAACTGGTTCCATTATCTACAAAGGTCATTTTTTTGAAACGGACATTGACCTCTAGTTCATTTGAAAGACTGTCTGAGTATAAACGTAAAAAATTGCTTATCATTGATGAAACAGAGGAAATGGCCCATCAAATTTCTATGGGGCTCCTTCAATTGGGCATAGGTTTTTACGGAATTGAATGCTGTGGCCTGAACAATTATATGGATCAATTTGACAATCCGCATTTTGATAAGGCAATCACTTTTGGAATTGAACTCGACAGTGAATATGAGTGTTTGAATATTGGTCATACTGTACTTGATTTAGACACGCTCATTGAAATAGGTGTCGATCTAGATTTGGATGATTCTATAAACTATCGCAATGTTAAACTTGAAGCAGGTGATATAGAACCTTTATCACAAGGCATGTTTTATATCCTCAACAAGATAAACCGATGCGAGAGCTCTGTCACTACGCTCATGAAGGTAGCTAATGCAGGTGTCGTGGGGATACAAAATAATGGTGAGATTTTTATGTATAATGAAAAACTGGCTGAACTGCTCAAATTTGATTCTAATTATCTGGGGCTATTGAGCAATAAAAACGATGAGCTATCGCAAATACCATTTAGCCAAGTGATTAAGACTGGGGAAGAAATCAAGGAAACACTGGTGAGGATTAATGGTGTAGATTTTATTATTACAGTTGAACCCATTGTGCATTCTGGCAACCGTTATGGTGCAATTGCAATCATAAAGAAATTTGATGAAGAGGAAAGAAAACAGCATATTTTTCGTAAGCAGTTGATTCAAAAAGGTCACTTTGCAAAACGATCTTTTGGAGACATCGTCGGAAAAAGCGAACGACTTGTGGAATGTGTGGAGAACGCCAAACGCATGGCAAAATCAAATGCCTCAATGTTAATTTCAGGAGAAAGCGGCGTTGGAAAGGAAATATTCGCTCAAGCTATACACAATGCTTCTAAACGCTCTACCTATCAGTTTGTTGCAATTAACTGCGGAGCAATTCCAGAGTCTCTTTTGGAGAGCGAATTGTTTGGTTATGAAGATGGCGCATTTACAGGTGCAAAAAAAGGCGGAAAAATGGGTTTGTTTGAACTGGCTCATATGGGTACTATTTTCCTAGATGAAATAGGCGAAATGCCGATCCTTCTTCAAAAAAGACTTCTTCGCGTCTTAGAAGAACGAGAGATTGTAAGGATTGGCGGTGATCGAGTCATTCCCGTAGACGTCCGCGTCATAGCGGCAACTAATAAGAACATAAAGCATATGATTGAAGACAATCAATTTCGAGAAGACCTGTATTACAGAATCAACGTGTTACCATTGACCATTCCACCTTTGAGAGATAGAACGGAAGATATCCAGCTTTTAATCGCAGATTACTGCAATAAAATAAATGGGCAATTTGATATGTCATCTGATGCAATGGCCTATATGACAATGTATGAGTGGCCCGGAAATATACGAGAACTGAGGAATTGCTTGGAATACCTCAACAATTTAGGCAAAAAAAGAATAGAACTTAAGGATCTTCCTATACAAAGTGAAAAAGTTTATTTAACAGCTTCTCATTTCAATACACTTCAAGATGAAGTAGAACAATTTTTATTGCTTGAGCTGTACCGAAACAAAGAAGGGCTAAAGAAATTAGGACGTAGAAGCCTATGTAAATTGGCTCATGAAAACGGACTGAAAATAAGTGAACAAAAAATTAGAAATCTGCTCATTGAGCTTGAAAAAAGAAATCTAGTCACGATATTCCCAGGAAAATCAGGGACAGTCATCACCGAGCTAGGCATGAAGGTTGTGGAAAGGAATTTTTAAATGCTAATTTTCTGAAACTGAAATGTCAATACCGATTCTATACCAATATTAACCGTATTTAAACCATTATTTGCCGTAACAATCCTTTTTTAAGACCATAAGTATACCGAAAATGGTTCGAATTGCAATATCAATTTAAAAAATGTCTCTGCCTACTTCAGCATAAGGGCGGAAGCATTTTTTATTTTTTTGACAAAAGTGTGTATTTCCAGTGTATCTATACAATCTTCATAAAAGCATCTAGGTTTTATACAAGCTGGCATACAATTTGCAATTATTAAATTTGATTAAAATTTAGGAGGTTTTAATGAAAAAAGGTGATTTTATTTGGGGGTTGGTTCTGCTTGGGATTGTCGTGTTTCTTATTATGCCGCAAACTCACGAAATTTTTACTCAATTATCAAAGGCTCATCCGTATCTAATGGCTTTTATCAAATTCGGGATTCTCTCAACCATGGGAGAATTGCTGGCACTAAGAATTGTGAATAAAAGATGGGAAAAACCTGTGGGAATACATTTAAAAGCCATCGTTTGGGGATTTATAGGCATGCTCATCGCTATGATCTTTGTCCTCTATGACTCTGGCGTCACAACCTTAATTGAAAAGCACTATCTTCCAAGTATAGGTGATGGCGTTACAGCAATGTTTTTCAAGGCTTTCTTTACCAGTGCACTTATGAACCTACTGTTCGCGCCTACCTTTATGTCTTTCCATCGTGTAACTGACACATGGATTGAATTAGGAGAGGGCAAAATCGAAAAAATCATCAAAGTAAAGTTTCTCACAGTACTAAAAACAGTTGACTGGAGCAGTTTTATCAGCTTTGCTGTCTGTAAGACGATTCCAATTTTCTGGATTCCAGCTCATACCATCACTTTCATATTACCATCAGAATATCGAGTGTTAGCAGCTGCAATGTTATCCATTGTATTAGGTGCGATTTTGGGCTACTCAAAGTCAAAGAAGGCTTCCTTTTAGCATCAGAACATTGAACAGTATGTTGAAGAGTAGTATGTCATTGATTGAAGGACAGACCGTTATCTGTTAATTTGAATCTCGACATGTGCTTTATTTAGTGTCTGCTTATTAACTCCCAA
>DKFC01000016.1 GCA_002452745.1 Firmicutes bacterium UBA6806 | reverse complement strand
ACGAGTCTAATATAATTGTTACATACATACTGGGGGTTTTAATTGTGTCCAGAATTACGCCAGGGTATTTCTATGGGATAATGGCCTCTATTCTGGGGGTTCTGGCCTTCAATTTTTTTTTCACAGAACCCTATTATTCGCTTGATACCTACAGGGCTGATTATCCTGTAACTTTTTTTATTATGTTGATTGCGGCGATCATAACCAGTACTTTGACTGCTAAGATAAAAGAGGCCGCTAAACAGGCAATTGAGAGAGAAAGCCGTACTCAGATTCTATATGAAAACAGCCAAAAACTGATAAAAGCTGAAAATTTAAATAAAATAGCTAAAGTCAGTGCAAATAGCATATCAACTTTATTTGAAAAACCTTGTGTGATTTCTTTAGTGGATGAAAGAGGCCAACTTGGACAAATGGTCACTTCTTCTATAATTTCAGGAGATAATCTATCTATATTTGAAAGTTATCCTGAACGGGAAGCGATTGGCAAGGCCTTTATTCTCGGTTTGCCCACGGGATTGGGAACAGAATACAATGCCAATTGCTATGGAAGTTACTTTCCAATTACGGGACAGAACTTGGTCTTGGGTGTTGTAGGAATTATTAGCTCTACAGAATCTGGAATAGGAGAACCTCTGGAACTTGTGGAGGCGATTATCCCTCAAATAGCACTGGCAGTAGAGAGGGAATTGATGTCCAACAAGCAGCATGAAATGGAGATGATCGCAGAGAGTGAGCGACTTAGAGGAAATTTACTACGGTCGATATCGCATGATTTGCGAACACCATTGACTGGAATTATAGGGGCGACAGCAACCATCATAGATAACATAGATCAACTGGACATGGATACGACAACTGAATTGCTCCGTGGCGTACATGATGATGCTGATTGGCTGATCCATTCGATGGAAAATATTTTGAGCATCACCAAAATAGATGAACAAGGGGTTGGTCTAAAGAAAAATGCTGAGGCTCTTGAGGAGATCATTGCAGAAGCGCTGTATAGAATTAAATCAAAAGCAGGGCAGCATTCCCTGACAACAGAATTGCCTGAGGAACTGCTCATGATTCATGTGGACGGAATTCTTCTAGAACAGGTTGTGGTCAATCTGCTTGAAAATGCAATTCGTCATACACCTGAAACTGCTGAAATTACGGTGAGAGCTTGGAAATCAGAAGCGAGTATCTATGTAGAAGTGGCAGATAATGGCACTGGAATTAAACCAGATGAGCTAAAAAAAGTCTTTGACAGATTTTATACATCTGAAAATGGTGAACGTGTAAAGCGACGTGGAACGGGACTTGGACTCAGCATCTGTAAGTCTATCATTGAGGCGCATGATGGCAAGATCAGCGCCTATAATAATGAGCGTGGCGGGGCAACTTTCAGGATTGAGTTGCCCAATGAGGAAGGGACAAAGTGGAAATTAAACCCTTGATCTTAATTGTAGAAGATGACAAACCCATTCGAAATTTTATCAGTGTTTCCATGAAAACGCAGGGGTATGACTGTATAGAAACTGAAAGCGGGGAAATGGCAATAGCCCTTGTTACAGCCAATAATCCAGATGTGATTATTGTGGATTTGGGGTTGCCAGATATAGATGGATTTGAAGTTATCAAAGCAGTGCGGCCGATGACCGATTCGGCAATAATCGTGGTTTCAGCTAGAGGTAAAGAACGAGAAAAAGTATCTGCGTTGGATTTAGGTGCAGATGATTATTTGACGAAACCTTTCAGCGTTCCCGAACTTTTGGCAAGAATACGTGTGGCACTTAGGCATGCAGAGAGAGTTATTGGAAGCTCGGAAGAGATTAAAGATGAATTTAGATTGGACGAGCTTGAGATTAACTATGCTAAACGCCAGATTTTTTTAAAGGGTGAAGAATTACATCTGACACCAATTGAGTACAAATTGTTGGTTTTATTATCTCAAAATGCTGGAAAAGTATTGACGCATAAGCATATCCAAAAAGAAGTTTGGGGCGCTTATGCAGTAGAAGATACCAGATCACTTAGAGTGTTCATGGCGAATATAAGGCGAAAAATTGAAAGGGATCCAGCACAGCCAAGATATATTATAACTGAAGTAGGGGTGGGGTATAGGATGGTTGATGAATAAGTGGGCAATGTCCCTGACATTTCTCAACAAGCTCACATCCTATAGACTTTGTCTACAGTCTGAGAAGCTCATTCAGGAGCTTCTTTTTTTGTGCATTAAAGTGCAATCTTAACAGAATCTTTATGGGGGTGGTGATGAGATTAACACTGTCTTAATTTGATAGGTGCTATGATGAATACATGAAGGAAAACAAATACAGGGAGGTATTCATCATGATAAAGGATTTTTTTAATAAAGAGAATGTAGTCTCAGAATGTGATAAATTTGATATGAAAATTCAAATGGCAATTGGCCACTTAAAAACGCATCATTTAGAAGAGGCTATGGCTGAAATTAAAAGTGCACAGGCAGAAAGGCCAGATTCGGCAAAAGTTCAAAATCTGCTGGGGATTTATGCAGAAAAGATAGGACAAATGGAACTTGCTTCCAGGCATTATCGAGCTTCGTATGCACTGGATCCAACTTATGCACCTGCTAAAAATAATCTAGAGAGGATTACAGATTATCATTATAGCAAGCGGACAGAGGAACCTGATTATGATGACTCTGCTGAGCTGGCAAGGAGAGTCGGTGCACAAAGCGTTAAATCGAAAGTGGAATTAAAGAAAATTTTAGATTATAACTATGTCATTATTGTGGGATGCAGTGGGCTTGGTGCGAATATCGCAACCATGATGTCTATGAAGGGGATCAGTGTTGTCATCCTCGATAAGAACCCAAATGCGTTTAGAAAACTTTCGGATAGTTATAGCGGTTACCGAATTGAAGCAGATGCAACAGATATAGATGAACTGATTGAGGCGGGTATCGAAAAAGCTGATTTAGTGGTTGTAGCAACAGATGAAGATAATATCAACATCATGGTTTCACAAATTGCCAAGCGAATATATAAAGTAAAAACTGTGATTTCAAGGCTTTACGATTCGAGCAAAGAACCAATATATCATCGACATGATATTGACCTGATTTATCCATCAAAACTGTCGGTAAATGAGTTTGAGAAACTGTCCTCAGAATCGTGGAAGGAGGTTTAGAGATGAAAATCATCTTGGTGGGTGGAAGAAAGAAAATGGATTTTTTGGCGAAATCCTTAATGAATAAAAAACACGAGATTGTGATGATAAATGATGATGAGGCATTTTGTAAGTACTTGTCAAAGACGCATGGCGTTCCCGTTTATTTTGGAGATGGAAGCAAGCCATATATACTAAGTGATGCAAATATAAAGGGAGCAGATGTCATCATAGCATTGACGCCAAGTGATGCGGACAATCTTGTAATTTGCCAAATTGCATCGGAAATATATAAAGTAAAGAGGGCATTCGCCGCAGTGAACAATCCCAAAAATGTTGATGTGTTTAAAAAACTCGGCATTCACTCTGTTGTGAGTTCAACCTATATTGTCTCTATGATGATTGAGCAAATGGCTTCGGTTGAGTCGATTGAAAGTTACTTTTCAATTGATCAGGGGAAAATTGCAGTCATGGAAGTCATCGTTCAAAAGAACTCCACCCTAGTGGGGAAGCGGCTTGAAAAGATAGCCTTTCCAAAAGAAGGCATTATCGGTTGTGTCATAAGGGGACTGGAAAGTTTTATTCCAAGAGGGCAGACCATTTTGGAGATTGGCGATAAGCTGGTTGTCCTAGCACCATTTGAAGCCCAGACAAAAATTATTGAGCTCATTACAGGAGGTGCTTCTCGATGATGAACAGAAAAACCATAAATAGCTATGATACAATAGCCACATATATCGGCATTTTTATGATTTTAGATGCCACCATATTGTTGTTGCCGTTGTTGGTTCTCATTTGGTTTCCAGAAGAGATATCTTATGCATCAAGTTTTTTAGTTCCAGCATTGGCTTCCGCGTTATTTGGCGGATTACTAATCAGTAGACGAGGGGAGCATTTGAAGTCGCAGCAAGATGCGATTGTTGTTATATTGGTTTGGGTGGTATCGGCGTTGGTTGCGTCAATACCGTTTTTATTATCAGGACAATTGAACTTTTCTCAAGCGGTTTTTGAATCAGTCAGTGGTTGGACCACTACGGGCTTATCGGTTATGGATGTCAGCGAGACGCCGAAAATATTTTTGATGCATCGGACGATTCTACAGTTCTTTGGCGGCGTTGGATTGGTTTTGGTCATGTTTTCGACGCTGACCTCTACATATGGTCCTAAGTTATATACTGCTGAGGGGCATTCAGATAAATTGCTGCCCAATTTGGCAAAGTCGGCTAGGTCTGTTTTGTCAATTTATGTGGGATACACATTTGTGGGAACCATTCTGTATAAACTGGCGGGGATGAATTGGTTCGATGCACTAAATCACGCTATCTGTGCTATCTCAACAGGGGGATTTTCCACTAAAGTGGACAGTATTGGTGCCTATAACAGTCTATCTATTGAGGCTATTACAATCTTGCTCATGCTTCTTGGGACAACTAATTTTGCGGCGCACATGCTTTTCATAAACGGCAAAGTGAGAAAGACATTTAGAATAGGGGAGATTCGCTTCATGTTCCTCGTCATTTCGGTATCTATTCCATTGATGTACTTTTTTTCACTAAAAAGTATTGACAGCAATCTGGCGACTGGACTTAGAACCACGACATTTCAAGTTGTTTCTGCCCTTAGTACCACAGGGTTTTCAACAACTGGATATGACAACTGGCCGGCATTTTCAGTTCTTTTGATGATTTTACTGATGCTCATAGGTGGTGGAACAGGCTCAACAGCTGGAGGCATAAAACTCAACAGGGTCTATGTCTTAATGAAATCCATTTTGTGGGAGCTTCGGGCCAAGTTGATGCCGAGATCCACGGTGACCACAAATTATGTATACAGGCCTGAAGGCAAGGTGTATATGGAATCTCATGATATTTTGGAAATATCCAATTATGCTTTTTTGTATATGCTGCTCTATCTAGCTGGGGTTCTTGTAATGGTGCAGTATGGCTATCCGCTAAAATCGGCTCTATTTGAATATGCGTCGACAATTGGAACGGTTGGTCTGTCCATTGGTATTACAAACAGTCAAACTCCAAGTCCCGTACTATGGATACAATCAGCTGGGATGCTCCTAGGACGACTGGAAATCTACGTGGTCTTTATTGCACTGATTAAATTCTGCAAAGATGCAAAGTGTCTAGTTGTTGGAAGAAGATAAAGACAGCACAATTTACTATATTAATTATCTTCGTTATGCTATAATGTTAAAACAAAAGGTTTCGTATTAAATGACGAAAATGCTGGATTTTAGATACTTCATGCCTTCAGTGGGTAATGATAAAATAGAGTATAGAGTTTGGAAAGAGGTTAACGATGTTTGAAGTGGGAAAAGTGCAAAAAGCATATATAAATAGACTATCAGAGTATGGTGCATTTCTAAGCGATGAAGTCAATGGAGAGCAAGAGATTCTCTTGCCAAAGAAATTTCTGGAGAAAGGCCTTGATATCAATGATGAATTAGAAGTTTTTATTTATCATGATTCTGAACAGCGTTTGACAGCAACCACACAGAAGCCAATTATCCAAGTCGGAGAGATTGGTCTTTTAAAGTGTGTTGGCAAGATCAAAGCAGGGTATTTTTTAAACAATGGAATTGACAAAGATGTCTTTTTGCCGTACAACGAGGCAAAGAGCCAGCTTACTCAGGGAACTAAATATTTGGTAATGATGTATCTTGATACGTCAGGACAACTGGTAACGACTATGAAAATCTACAATCATCTTGAGACCAATGCGGGATATACTGTAAATCAGCATGTGGTGGGCACTGTTTATGATGTCAAAGACATGGGTGCATTTGTGGCCGTTGATAATAAATATCATGGCTTTATTCCAAGTCACGAAGTGTATAGAGAAATAAAAGCGGGTGCTAAGATTGAAGCTAGAATTACGAAGATAAGAGATGATGGAAAGTTAAATTTGTCAATCAAGCAAAAAGCTGCTGTCCAAATTCACTCTGATGTTGACGTTTTAACAGAGCATTTAAATAAAAGTGGTGGTTATCTGCCGCTCAATGATGAAAGTGATCCAGAAGAGATAAAAAGAGTTCTCAACATGAGTAAGCGCGCATTTAAACGCGCGGTGGGTGTCATGTTGAAAGAGGGGAAACTTCAAATTCTTGAAGATGGTGTCAAATTGATGAAATAAAGAGGGTGTATACATGGTAAAAGTCGTATTGATGTTGTGTACAGGTGGACTATCAAGTCAGCTTTTTTTAAAGAGTGTTATGAGAGCGGCAGAAGACAATGGCTATAAGGTAGCTATTGATTTTGGATCTGTGCTCTATAACCGCGAGATGTCGGCGCAATATTCAGGACTGGACTATTTATTTCTATACGCGCCTGCTACAGAGATTACAAAGGATGCCCTTGAAACCGCTTATTTGACAATTGACACTGTGATGATTTCGCCACAAGTCAGATATATGTCAAACAGCATAAAGACCATCGCACAGGAATACACGATTAAATGCTTGCTTTTAGAGCCTGAAACATTTGCAGAATTGGCAGGTAAAGAGTGCTTTGAAATCATAAAGTAATAAAAAGTTAGTATGAATTATTGGGAATTTTATGTATAATAATAGATAGGCAACTAGCTTGGAGGTGTATTTAATGCAAAAAAAGAACAAGGTAACCGTTAAGATAATGGATCGAGAATATACATTGGTAAGCGAAGACTCAAGAGAGCACATGCAAAGTGTTGCCAATTATGTGGACGATAAGATGCGTGAAACCTATGAGAGCAATCGCAAGCTGAGTACTTCTATGATTGGGGTTTTGACAGCACTGAACATAGCAGACGAGCTCTATAAGATTAACAGTGAAAAAGTTGAACTTGAAAAGCGCATTAATTCACCCCAGTATGAGTTAAAAACGGCAAGAGATGAGCTCGAAGCAGTTGTGGCTGAGTTTGACAGGCGAAGCCGTTCCTATGAAAAAATGGTTGAAGAATTTTTGAAGCTAATTGATTCATCCAGTATTTATGAAGCGGGTGTAACCCAACTCAAGAAGAGGATGGATAAACTCGATCAGGATCTCAGAGACAAGGAAGAGAGCTTAATGCGCTCTCGTGATGAAGTTGCAGAACTTGAAAAGGAATTTTCTCACAGAGAAGGTCAATTGAGAGTCATTGATTTTGAGGATTGATGAAAACACAGTCTATTGAAGTGCCTTATTCTGTAAGGTGCTTTTTTTATGGAGAGAATAAAATGAGAAATATAGAATTACTAGCACCTGCCGGTACACTTGAAAGCCTTGCAGCTGCTATAAACAGTGGGGCTGATGCCGTATACCTCGGCGGAGAAATGTTCGGCGCAAGGAAGACGGCAAGTTTTTCAAATGATGCCCTGAAAAAAGCAGTTGAACTGTGTCATTTAAACGGTGTGTCCATCTATATAACCGTCAACACGCTTATTAAGGAATCGGAGATGATGGCGTGTCTTGAATATATTGGTTTTTTATATGAACTGGGTGTAGATGCCGTTATTTTACAGGATATTGGGCTGATGAAAGAAATTAGACGTTTGTACCCCGATCTCCACTGCCATGCCAGCACACAGATGACACTGCACTCCACAGAAGATGTCTTATATGCTCAAAGCCTTGGATTTAGCAGGGTTGTTCTAGCACGTGAGTTGACAATTGAGGAAATACTAGAGATAAGACGTCAAACGAATGTTGAACTAGAAGTGTTTGTACATGGTGCGCTTTGCATTTCCTATTCTGGGAACTGTCTCATGAGCAGTATGATTGGCGGCAGAAGTGGCAATCGCGGCTCATGTGCACAACCTTGCAGAAAAGCCTACGAACTCATTGATATGAGTGACGAATCAGTTTGCTCTGAAAAGGAGCAAGTCTATTTGCTGAGTCCAAAGGATTTGCAAGAGTTAGATTATGTGGAGGCGTTAAAAAGTGCTGGGAATGTATCTCTAAAAATTGAAGGCAGGTTAAAGGGACCAGATTATGTATACAATATTGTTTCACAGTATCGAAACGCCCTCGATGGATTCGATGTGGACAAAGCCGCTATAACGCGGAGTTTTAATCGCCAGCTATCGACTTCCCATATGGGAGGTGTTGACTTTAAAGAGATGATGAACTATGAAATACCGAGTTCTTATGGTACGTTACTCGGAAAGGTGATGGGCGTTAAAGACAACGAACTTGAAATTCGCCTATTTGATGACTTGAACAAAGGAGATGAAATCCAGTACAGACATCATGGCAAGACCGTTGGAACTAGAACCGATGTAATCACGATGGGAAATCAGCGCTTGCCCTTTGCTGAAAAGGGAAGTGTGGTCAAAGTGCCTTTTAAGCATAAAGTACCTCAGAATGCAATTTTGTATAAAACTTATGATAACAATCATATTGCAGAAATGGATAGACTCAGCAAGATTCAACAGCCTAAATTTGGCGTGAGGTTTGAGTTTAAAGCTGAACTGGGTGAAAGGCCAATTTTGATCTGTCAAATGGAATCCTCAGATAAAATAGTCAAGGTGATGTCGGAATTGATTGTGGAGACAGCTAGAAACATGCCGCTTTCAGAAGAGAGAGCCGTTGAGCAATTGAGTAAGCTAGGGGGAACACCCTTCTATCCCGTGAGCATTGAGTGCCAGCTTGGTTCTGGCATTTCGGTGCCTATTAGTGAAATCAACAAAATGCGTCGCCAGTGTATTGAGCAAATATCAAGAGACCTAATAGATAGATACCCAGATCGAAAGCGAGCTGAGTTACCAAAGAGGCAAGAGAAAAAACAAAGTGGGAAAGGCAATCATCAAAATTTGGCTTTTAGAGTCTATGTGGACTCGCCAGCACAGCTTGATTTTGTAAGGCATCTGTCCTTTAGTGGGATAATTTGCATGATGGATTTAGACGCCTATGCTCAAAATATAGATGAATATATAAAAGATCAAATTATCCCCGTTTTGCCTAAAATCATAAGAAACAGTGAAATGCAAAAGGTGAAAACATTTTTAGAGGGCTATTTTTCGAAGAAGGATGATGGTGAAATTGTCTTGTCACACTATGCTCATTTAGGGCTTCTAAAACCCTTTGAAAACGCTAAAGTGCAAATGGATGAATCCGCATATATCTTCAATTCGAGCTTTTTTATAAAAAACGGAGAAACAGCTGAGGTTGAGCTTGGAACATCATCACTGGAGTTAAATGGTGATGAAATCGGCGAGGTCGTTTCCTCTATGGAGTCAACATTGGGCGAAGAAGTGCCTGAAATGCAGATTTATGCATATGGAAGACCAACCGTTATGACCAGCGAATACTGCGCTGTTGGAGGTGTTTTGGCAGGACACGATCACTGTGGTCATTGCAGAGGCAAGCAGTTTGCCCTCAGAGACGACAGGGGAAATCTGTACCCACTTAAACTGGATGCCAAAGTATGCAGAATGAAGGTGTTAGAGCCATTGCCGATTTATCTGCTAGATGCGTTGGAACGATTTAGTGAGATGGGCATCTCCAAAGTAAAAGTGAGTTTAGAAGGAATGGGGGACTCTGAAATCAGAGAAGTTATCCAAGAGATAAAGAGTAGAACCTTTAATTATGATAAGGTAAAACACACAAGAGGTCACTTCAGAAGAGGAGTGGCGGATTTTTAATAAAGGAAGTGAAGGACATGATGGATAGGACCTTAAGAGTGCTTGAATTCAATAAAATACGTGACATGCTCGTGGAAAAGGCGTCCTCTGCACTGGGAAAATCAGTTTGCTCATTGTTGAAACCAGCGGTTGAGACAGAAGTCATCAAAGAGTGGCTGGCAGAGACCACAGAGGCATCTGATATGCTGATTCAACATGGAAATATTCCGCTTGGGCCATTGTTTGATCTAAAGGAACACATAAAAATTGCTGAAATTGGAGGTTGCTTATCGCCAAAGCAATTGTTGGAAGTCTGTGATTCACTTAGGACGGCAAGAGTCATGAAGAAGTTCTTGTCAGGCTCAGAAGCACAAGCCGATAAATACGCCATTTTAAGCGGCCTTGGAAGTGCCCTTACAGCTCATATGGCAGTGGAAAAACATATTGAACAGTGCATTATTTCGGATCAGGAAATTTCAGATCACGCATCCCCTGAACTCAGAAGAATTCGGAAGGGAATTGAGAGCAAAAATGCCGCAATTCGAAATAAACTTGAATCTATCATAACGTCTTCTGAGTATCAAAAATACCTTCAGGATACGATTATCACCATTAGACAAGATCGTTTTGTCATCCCTGTAAAAAGTGAACACAAAAATCACATTAAGGGGATGGTGCACGATCAATCTTCAAAAGGGAGCACTTTCTATATAGAACCTATGGCTGTTGTGGAATTAAACAACGAAATGAGAACGCTTAGAATTGAGGAGCAAAAGGAAATTGAGCGTATCTTGAGACTGCTGACTGGTGAAGTTGCAACGATTGGTGAGGCCGTTTTAACAAATATAAAGGCGCTTACTCAAATTGATTTTATCTTTGCCAAGGGCAAACTGTCGTTGGAAATGAAAGGCGTCGAGCCTGAAATCAATTCAGAAAATCGCTTTAGAATAAAAAATGGTCGGCATCCGCTAATTGATAAAAAAGTGGTTGTTCCAACAAATATTTGGCTTGGTGAGGGCTTCAACACCCTTTTGATAACAGGGCCAAATACGGGCGGTAAAACAGTAACCCTTAAGACGGTGGGACTCTTAACGCTAATGTCTCAGGCGGGGCTTCATATTCCAGCAGGATATGGCACACAAATTGGTATCTTTGAAAACATCTTTGCAGATATTGGAGATGAGCAGAGCATCGAACAGAGCCTTAGTACCTTCTCTTCACATATGACAAACATTGTTCAAATTTTGAGAGATGTGACACCCAACTCGCTGTGTCTATTTGATGAGCTGGGTGCTGGAACAGACCCTACTGAAGGGGCCGCACTGGCTATGGCCATACTGGATAAACTGAAAAAATGGAATGTCAGAACATTGGCAACAACGCATTATTCTGAGCTCAAAGAATACGCCATTGTGCAAGAGGGCATAGAAAATGCGAGTGTGGAGTTTGACGTGGAGACGCTGAGTCCAACTTATAAATTGCTCATTGGGATTCCGGGAAAATCAAATGCCTTTGAGATTTCAAAGAAATTGGGATTGAGTCAAGAAATAATCGACTATGCAAAGGAATATGTGCATAGAGACAATATTGAATTTGAAGAGATACTCAGCAACATCGAAAAAAGTCAAAAGCAAGCTGAGGAAGAGCGTGACGCAGCCATTAGAATGCGACTGGAAATTGAGAAACTGAAGAAATCACTGTCTGAAAAAGAAGAAAAACTCACAGCTCAGAGAGACCGACTCATAAAGAGTTCCAAGGAAGAGGCAAAGGAAGTTTTGAGAAAGGCCAAAGAAGAGGCAGATGAAATCGTAAAATCACTTAGAGAAATAAAAAAGACGCCATCTCAAAATAGAAATAAAGAAATTGAAGAGATGCGCAAAAGGCTATCAAATGCCATTGATTCGGTGACCGATTCTGTGATAGATGCAGATGCAGTTAACCAATTTGCACCAGAGTCTCTTTTGATTGGCGATAGTGTGATTGTCCTCTCTATCAATCAAGAAGCTACGGTTTTGACACTTCCAAATGACAAAGGAGACTTGAGCGTCCAAGTTGGACTGATGAAGATGAATGTCAACATAAAGGGGCTGGCCCTTATCAGCAAGAAAAGACAGGATGAAAAGGTCGTCAAAAAAGTGCGTTCATTTAATGCAAGAAGTGCAAACATCAGCCCAGAAATAGACGTGAGGGGACAAGTAATTGACGATGCGGTTATGGAAGTAGACAAGTATATAGATGATGCTCTAATTGCAAATCTACACAAGGTCAGAATTATTCACGGTAAGGGAACTGGAGCTTTAAAGAGAGGTCTATTGGAGCACTTTAAAAGACATCCGCATATACGGCATTTTGAAGATGCTGCTTACAATGAAGGCGGCAGTGGTGCAACGGTTCTTGAATTGAAATAAAAGCGCAAAGAAAGCGTTGCATCAAATCGTCAAAGACATTGGGAGAAAGACATGATTATAACTGAACATTTAAAACTGGTGCCGATGGACAAATCCATGTGTGAGGCAATTGTCGAGTCCAATAGATCCTATTTCGAAGAATTGTCCTATAGCGTTTCACCTAAGTGGTTTACACCTGAGTTGATTCGAGTGGTGTCTGGATATCTGTCCATGATGGCACTTTCATATGACAGCCATCTCTTGGGTTGGCTAGTGGTTGAGGCCAAAACCCATGAGATTATTGGGGACTTTGGATTTTCCTGCCTTTCAGTAGATGGCAGCGTGGAAATAGAATTTGCGTTGATAAAGCAACATCAAGAACGGGGATATGGCCGTGAAATGTTAAAGGCAATGTCAATTTGGTGCTATTTACAATCGGAAATTCACAAGCTCTGCGCCAAAGTAAAGCCACAAAATACAAAGTCGATTGCAATTCTTGAAAAGGCGGGGTTCAACGTTTTAGAAGGACAAGGTCGCCACTTAAATTATGAACTACCACTCGATAATGTGCCGAAGATATATGAACACTATCAGCTAGAATCTGGAGTTGGCATTAGCAGCTGTCTTTTGGGCATAAATGCGAAGTACTCTGGGGAGAGCAATCTGAGTGAGACCGTCCTCACATTGGCAACGAAAAGACATATTGTTCCATTTTGTCCGGAGCAGATGGGTGGGCTCACCACGCCAAGACAGCCAGCTGAAATTGTATCAAACTGTGTGAAGACAGAAGATGGAACAGATGTAACCGACGCCTTTGTGAAAGGTGCAAATGAGACTGTCAAATTGACGAAAATAATTCAGATACGCTGTTTTATATTAAAAGATGGAAGCCCTTCTTGCGGAAGTTTTAGGATATATGATGGGACGTTTAGTGGAACAAAAATTAATGGAATGGGGATGACATGCAGATTGTTATTTGATAAGTTCGAACAAGTTGTCATCTACAATGAAAATCGAGATATGATGATAAAGTAAATATCAAAACTCAAAATGAAGTAACAAATAGAGAAAAAATCCAATATAAGAGGAGGCGTAATTGCCTCCTCTTTAAATTATGCATGGAAATCAGTTGAATGCTGATTTAAGACCTAATAGTTGTTCGTTGTCGGGGAATTTTTCAATCCCCTTGTCAATGATGCCCTCAGCCTTGTCCATTCGGTTTTGATAGTAGTAATAGCCAGCTGCATTTGCATAGAAGTCAGGGGTTGATCTCAACTGACTGATGCCGATGAAAGTCGGGAGTATCAGAAGCATAATTGTCACAGCTTGGATGGCGATTCTCTTTGGAATAAAGGCCTTCTCCGAATGAATCCCCACTGCAAATGAAGCGATGAGTCCTCCAACAAGACCTGCAATATGACCGACGAAGTCGATATTTGGTCTTACAAAACTGATGACTAAATTGATGACGATTAAGACCATGATATCAGTTCCAAATAATCGCTTATAGACAGTTGGATTTAAATGGTATAGATAGAGGTTTGCACCGAAGAGTCCAAAAATTGCACCAGAAGCCCCAACACTCACATGTGGAATCAAGAGGAAACTAAATGCAGAACCGATTAACCCAGAGGTAAAGTAGATAAATAGATACTTTTTAGGGCCGTAGAACCGTTCGATATCGCGTCCTAGAATATAAAGTGCCAACATATTGAAAACGAGATGCATAAAATCCGCATGAAGGAACATCGCAGTTAAAAGGCGCCAAATTTCACCCAGTCCAATCAAGAGATTTACTTTGGCACCAAGAAGGACAAGTGCATTTCCAAAAGTCAATCCAAGCAGAGAACTGATTATAAACATGATGACGTTGACACCAATGAGCATTTCGGTTAAGGTCAGTGCTTTAAACCGCCGAATGTAGTAATTGAGATTAGCCATGTAATCACTCCTTGAAAAATTGTTATAGTATTATTATAGACGTTGCCGTGAGAAATTGAAATCAATTAATTGTAAACAAATTGTTTTTGGGGGAGAAATAGCACTTGTTAAACAAAATTGCGATTGATTTTGGCATAAAACTATGGTAAAATATTTCGTAATTAACTTAATATTTTTTCTGTGATTGGGAGAGTAAAAAATGAAGCGTTTGTAGCGAACCAACGACGGTGAGAGGTTGGTAACAATTCTTTTTCGAAGCGCACCCATGAGATTTTGATTGAAATGAGTAGGTCAAACGGTCGTCCCGTTATAGACGTCAAGTGAGAATAGCAATATTCTAATAAGAGTGGTACCGCGGATTTTTCGTCTCTTACAGTGATGTAAGGGGCGTTTTATTTTTTGCCATTAAAACTGTAAAACCACGGATAAAACCGTAAATCAAAGAAAATGTAAAAAATAGAGGAGGACTATATGGATTATAAATTGGAAATTGCCAAGTTATTGGATGAGAAAATTGAAACGATGACTTATGATGAAATCGTGTCTTTAGTGGAGTATCCCAAGAATACGAGCATGGGAGATTTTGCGTTTCCTTGTTTTAAACTGGCAAAGGCGTATCGAAAAGCGCCAGTACAGATTGCCGATGAACTTAAAGCTCAAATTGGAGAGCATGAACTCTTTAAAAGTGTTGATTCGGTGGCGGGATTTTTAAATTTCACGCTCAATCAAGAACACTTTATAAAGACGGTCATGAGTGATGTGTTAAATGCAGGCGAAAAATACGGAATGTCCGATATAGGCAAAAATAAGAAGGTCATTGTGGAGTATTCGTCGGTAAATATTGCAAAGCCCTTCCATATGGGACATATTAGAAGCACTATGATTGGTGAATCTCTCCATAGAATTTATAAGCACCTTGGATACAATACAGTGGCCATTAACCACTTAGGTGATTATGGGACTCAATTTGGAAAGCTCATCGTCGGCTATAAACTGTGGGGCAGCAAAGAAGTGGTTGAAGCTGACCCAATCAATGAACTTTTAAAACTCTATGTTCGTTTTCACAATGAGGCTGAAGAAAAACCTGAATTGAATGATGAAGCGAGAGCTTGGTTTACTAAACTAGAAAATGAAGATGAAGAAGCTGTGGAACTTTGGACACTATTTAAGGACATGTCTCTTAAAGTGTTCAATCGAGTGTATGGACTCTTGGGCGTTACTTTTGACTCATATGCGGGAGAGAGTTTTTATTCTGACAAGATGCCAGCTATTTTACAGGAACTCCGCGAAAAGCATATTGTGGAAAAATCGGAAGGAGCAGAAATTGTCAATCTAGAAGCATATGGCATGCCGCCTGCGTTGATTACCAAGAAAGACGGATCGTCACTCTATATGACACGTGACTTGGCAGCTGCTAAATACAGAAAAGACCATTATGATTTTGACAAAAATATTTATGTGGTTGGAAGTGCGCAAAAACTACATTTTCAACAGTGGTTCAAAATCATCGAACTCATGGGATACGCATGGAGTAAAGACTGTATCCATGTTGATTTTGGGATGGTTTCATTGGAAGATGGATCGTTGTCCACTCGTAAAGGACAAGTGGTTTTCCTTGAAGATGTCTTGAATAAAGCCATTGAGCAAACGGCAAAAATTATAGACGAAAAAAATCCTAATTTAGAAAATAAAGCCGAAATCGCAAAACAAGTGGGCGTGGGCGCTGTGGTTTTCCAGGAGCTATACACAAGCAGAACAAAAGATTATTCTTTCTCGCTTGACAAAACGCTTTCGTTTGAGGGCGAGACTGGACCATATGTTCAATACACTCATGCTAGAGCTTGCAGTGTTCTAAGAAAGGCAGATGCGGATATCAGTTCGGATATTGACTATTCTAAACTTGACGATGATGCCTCTAAAGACGTTGTACGCCTAATCAGTAAATTCAACGAAGTCGTTGTATTAGCTCATAAAAATTATGAACCACACACAGTGGCAAGATATGTGGTAGAACTTGCACAGAGCTTCAACCGATTCTACCATGACAATGCAATTCTGGTAGAGGATCAAGCTGTTAAAAATGCTAGACTTGCACTGGTTAAATGTGTTAAACTTGTTCTTCAATCAGGCCTTGCACTGGTTTGTCTTGAAGCACCAGAACAAATGTAAAGGTCAGGGGTAAGGCATAAAAATAACAGGACATTCCATTAAGAGATGGAGTGTCCTGTTTTAATTCTGTATGAATGGAGTCATAAGATAATTAATGGTCGTTGATTACTGAAGTTCTAACATATCCTCAATTCGGTCCAATACCTGATTGAGTAAATCCGCCGTTAATTGTTCTTTTAAAATAAAGTCATAAAAGGGAATCCCCTTTAGGCGCTTGTTTAGATTCTCAACCTCTGAGGATGTCAAGATGACAATTGGGATGTTCTTGTATTTGGAGTTCTTAATGTCCCGAATGAGGTCTTCAGCGCTCATATCAGATAATTCCATCCCTGTAAAAATAACATCAATTTCATCGTGAGCCAAAATATGATAAAGATCTGCTCCTTGATTTGAGTTAAAATAGGCATGTCCGCTGCTGAGTATCAAATCATGAACAACCCTTCTGAAAAAATCACTGTAGTCAAAATGAAGTATTCTCATAATCTCTCCTTAGGCGCTTGTACTTTAACAAGTTATCTTAACATTATAATACCCTAAAAACAAAAAAATAACAAATTAAAAGGGCGAAAAAAGTTGAAATCAAAAAAATGTTTCACAAATTTAACAAAATGTATTGACATAGAAATCAAACATTGTTATATTAGTTTTCAATAAAGTAAAGGCTTTGACGGAGATTGTCTGATGGATATCTTATAGAGACTTGGTGGCTGGTGGAAACCAAGAGGGCAAAATTAGATTCTCACTCCTGAGCTTTATGTCTGAATTCAGTAAGACATGACGTTACTCACGTTACGAGATCAAAGTGACATGAATATTCATGTAATTTGGGTGGTACCGCGCAGATATAGACTGCGTCCCATTGGGGGCGCAGTCTTTTTTTACGCCATTATCGGATAGAATCCGGCGAGAAACTGAGACTGATTGTCTGCAGTTTCTTTATTTTAACTAAATAAAGAAAAAAATGGAGGAAATGTCAATGAAAAGAATTAAAATATTTGATACGACTTTAAGAGACGGAGAACAAGCACCAGGTTTTACAATGAATCTCTCTGAAAAAGTTAAACTTGCAAAACAGTTGGAAAAGCTAGGCGTGGATGTTATTGAAGCGGGATTTGCCATTGCATCGCCGGGGGATTTTAATGCCATTAGAGAAATTTCAAGAAATGTTGGAAATGTAAGTGTGGCATCTCTGGCTAGAACAACAAAACTCGATATAGATAGAGCCTGGGAGGCCCTCCAGTTTGCAAAGAAGCCAAGATTGCATCTCTTTATTGCCACTTCCGATATTCACCTTAAACACAAACTAAAGCTCACAAGAGAAGAAGTTTTAAAATCAGCAGTGGAAGGAGTCAGATATGCCAAACGATTCTTTGATGACATTGAATTTTCTGCTGAGGATGCCGTAAGAAGTGATTTGGGGTTCTTAGCTGAAATTTTCACAGCGGTCATTGCAGAAGGGGCGAAGACGATCAATATTCCAGATACAGTTGGATACACCACACCAGAAGAGTACTTTGCCTTTATACAGGCAGTTAGAAACCAAGTGGAAAACATAGATCAGGTTGAAGTTTCTGTACACTGTCATAATGACTTGGGATTTGCCGTTGCCAATTCTCTAGCAGCAGTTAGAGCTGGAGCAACGCAAATCGAGTGCACTGTGAATGGTATCGGTGAAAGGGCGGGAAATGCTGCACTGGAAGAAATTGTAATGGCGCTAGATACTAGAAAAGACTATTTCGACTGTGTCACTCAGATTGATACTAAGCAAATTATGAAAACCAGTAAACTCTTGCAGAGCATAACTGGCGTTAAAGTACAGCCAAACAAAGCAATTGTCGGCGAAAACGCATTTGCGCATGAGGCTGGAATTCATCAGCATGGTGTTCTTCAAGAGAGAACAACTTATGAGATTATGACGCCAGAGTCAGTCGGACTTGATACAAATAAAATCGTTCTTGGGAAGCACTCAGGTCGCCATGCCTTTATCGACAGAGTTAAGGCACTCGGATATGGACTGGACACTTCGGAACTGGAAACGGCGTATGCAGCATTTATTGACTTATGCGATAAGAAAAAGGAAGTTTACGATGACGACATAGATGCAATTATCAATAAGGAAATCAGTCATACACCAGAGGTTGTAAAACTCAATACATTTATGATTCACTCTGGAAAACATATCCCTGCCACAGCTACGATATCGCTGAATATTCAAGGCAATGAAATTACAGATGCCTCAGTGGGAGATGGCCCAGTGGATGCCTCGTTTAAAGTGATTGAACGATCTGTTAACAAGAACATCAAGCTGGTTGATTATAAAATCAATGCTGTCACTGAGGGCAAAGATGCGCTTGGAGAAGCCGTGGTTATCCTCAAAATCAACAATAAGAGCTATAGGGGGAGAGGCCTTAGCACAGATGTTATTGAAGCGAGCATCAGTGCTTATATAGAAGCCGTCAATAAGTCCTACGCTGAACTCAATTAAACCCATATAATACATGCAGAAAAAGGAGAAACGAGTATGAAGATGACAATGACACAGAAAATTTTGGCTGACCACTGTGGCAAGCGAGAATTACAGGCAGGTGAGTTTGTACATGCAAACTTGGACCTCGTTCTCGGAAATGATATAACAGCTCCAGTTGCAATACAGAGCTTTGAAGAAATCAATACAAAAAGTGTTTTCGACAAGAAAAAAATTGCGTTAGTGCCAGATCATTTCACGCCTAACAAGGATATTGAAACAGCTAATCTAGTTAAGAAGGTCAGAGAATTCGCTCAAGAAAATGAAATAGAGAACTACTTTGAAATTGGTCAAATGGGGATTGAGCATGCTCTGATTCCGGAGAAGGGACTTGTGGTATCGGGAGATGTGGTCATTGGTGCTGACTCACATACTTGTACTTATGGCGCGCTGGGTGCTTTTTCAACAGGGATTGGCAGCACGGATATGGCTGTGGGAATGGCGACAGGAAAATGTTGGTTTAAAGTTCCAAGTGCTATTAAAATCGTATTAACTGGCGAACTGCAAGACTGGTCAAGTGGCAAGGATGTGATTTTGCACTTGATTGGAAAAATAGGCGTTGATGGTGCTCGATATAAATCATTAGAATTTACAGGGCAAGGGGTCAAGAGCCTCAGCATGGATGATCGCTTCACCATTGCCAATATGGCCATTGAAGCAGGAGCAAAGAATGGCATCTTTGAAGTGGATGAAAAAACCTTGGAATATGTAAAGGAACACAGTGTTAGAGAGCCTAGGGTATTCACTGCTGATGAAGGAGCTGACTATGATGAAATTATTCATATCAACTTAGATGATATTGAACCAACTGTTGCTTTTCCACATCTTCCAGAAAATACGAGAACATTTGATGATATTCCCGATATTGAAATAGATCAAGTTATTGTTGGCTCATGCACAAATGGTAGGTTGAGAGATTTGAAAGTTACAGCTGAAATTCTGAAGGGACACACTGTTCACCCAAAGGTTCGAATGATCATCATTCCTGCCACACAAAAAATTTATTTGGAAGCACTCAAAGAAGGGTATCTAGAAACCTTTATTAAGGCAGGTGCTGTTGTGAGTACACCAACTTGTGGACCATGCCTCGGAGGGCACATGGGAATATTGGGCATAAATGAGAGAGCTGTGGCAACCACAAATCGAAATTTCATAGGCAGAATGGGGCATAAGACGTCTGAAATATATTTGGCCAGTCCAGCTGTTGCGGCAGTATCTGCCATTACCGGAAAACTCAGTACCCCAAGAACCTTTGAAGGGCTTGCAACTCTCTAGATAGACTTGTAATCAGGATATTTAATCTAATAAGGAAGGTAGATTTATGAAAATATACAAATATGGAAACAATATAGACACAGATGTTATCATCCCAGCAAGATATCTTAATATTACAGACCCCAAACACCTTGCAAGTCATTGTATGGAAGATTTAGATGCGGCATTTAGCAGCACTGTGGAAGTGGGCGATGTCATTGTGGCAGAAGAGAACTTCGGATGTGGTTCTTCAAGAGAGCATGCAGTTTTGGCAATTAAGGCTTGTGGGGTTCAGTGTGTCATAGCAAAAAACTTTGCGAGAATCTTTTTTAGAAATGCTCTAAACACAGGATTGGCAATTATTGAGTGTCCAGAAGCGGTAGATGAATTGGCATCAGACGATGAAATAGAAGTGGATGTAAAACAGGGTATCATCAAGCGTGTACGTGATGGAAAGGTGTTTCAATTCCAAGCATATCCGGAATTTCTCCTAAATATGATCGAAAATAACGGATTGGTTGAAACCACTAAAAAGGCATTTGAAGGGGAGAGATAGCATGACGGCATATAAAATAGGTATCCTTAAAGGGGATGGCATTGGACCTGAAATAGTAGATGAAGCTATTAAAGTGATGAATAAAGTGGCAGAGATAAATGGGATTGGCATTGAGTATGACTATCGTAAAATTGGAGGAGATGCCATAGAGGCATGTGGCATTCCTGTTGAGGATGAAACATTAGAAGCGCTGGCAAAGTGTGATGCGATATTGATGGGGGCAGTTGGTGATCCAAAGTACGATAACTATCCGCCACAGTTAAGACCGGAAAAGGCCCTTTTAAAACTCAGAAAAACGTTGGGACTATATGCTAATATAAGACCCGCAAAGACCTTTGATCGACTTATTGAAAAATCACCTCTGAAACTGAAATCAGGACTGGACATTGTGGTAGTCAGGGAACTCAATGGAGGCATCTATTTTGGAGAGCAACACGAGAGTGAAGATGGCACTTTTGCCTCGGATCAGATGGCTTATTCAGTGGAAGAAGTAAGGCGGATTGCACATGTGGCATTTAAAACAGCAATGGGAAGAGGTAAGAGAGTAACCAGCGTGGATAAGGCAAATGTCCTCAGCAGTTCGAGGCTGTGGAGACGTACGGTGATAGAAGTTGCTAGGATTTACCCAGAGGTGACGCTTGAACATCTATATGTGGACAACGCCGCAATGCAATTGATTATCAACCCTTCTCAATTTGATGTCATCTTGACAAGTAACATGTTTGGTGATATTTTATCAGATGAGATGAGCGTGCTGACAGGGTCAATTGGCCTGCTTCCCAGTGCCTCTGTCAATTCTGATAAATTGGGGCTTTATGAGCCAATTCATGGTTCAGCACCTTTAATTGCAGGTCAGGGAATTGCCAATCCCGTAGCGACTATTTTATCGGCGGCAATGCTGTTTAGACATTCTCTGATGAGAGAAGATATTGCAGTGCAGATCGAAAGAGCAGTTGAGGCGGTTATCAATTCAGGTGGCAGAACAAAAGACCTTGTGGAAGCGGGAGAATCCCATATGAGCACATCGGAAATTGGAGATAAAATTCTGGAGGCTCTATGAACGACTTTACACGTTCAGTGATAGAACAAATTCGAAAAGTTCCAAAGGGAAAAGTATCTACTTATGGACGAATCGCAGAACTCTCGGGAAATCCGCGTGCAGCTAGGCAGGTATCTAGGATTCTCAGTAGCATGAGCCGAAAGTACAATTTGCCATGGCATCGAATTATCAATTCACAGGGACGAATTTCTTTGAAACCCGGTGGCGGTTATGAAGAGCAACGGGCAATTTTAGAGGCGGAAGGCATAGAATTTGATTTATATGGGACGGTGGATTTAAAGCGGTATATCTATTGAACCTAAGAAACTGAACTTATCACTTTAAAGGATGAGAAATCATCAAAAAAAGTCACTTTACATTTTTAGAATGCAAAGTGACTTTCTTCATTTAATAGACTCGATGTACTTGATACCCAATGTCGTTTAAAGAATCTGTGAGGTGTTGAATATGATCGTGACCATTGGTTTCCACAGTGACTTGGAGTTGAACGTGCATAAAGCGGTCTAAATTCATAAATTGATTGTGATCGAGTTTGATGACGTTTGCTTTTAAATCGGCAAGAACTTGAGAGATTCGAAGCAATTGTCCTGGCGTATCGGGAAGCTCCACAGAGAAACAGAAGATTCGACCTCTACTGGAAAGACCCTTGTTGATCATGGCTGAGACTGTAACCACATCTATATTGCCACCTGAGAGTACGCAAACGATTTTTTTGTCTTTTACTTTAAAGTTCTTGAGTGCGGCAATGGTTAATGCCCCGGCATTTTCTGCGACAATCTTATGCTTTTCAATGAGCATGAGGAAAGACTCCATAATGTCGTAATCGTTCACCGCAATGATGCCATCCACATAATTTTGATTGAATTCAAAAGTCAAGTTGCCGACTTCTTTTACAGCGACACCATCTGCAATGGTGTGAATATTGTCAAGCCTTACAATGTGACCAGATTCCATGGAAGTTTTCATAGACATGGCCCCTTCAGGTTCTACGCCAAATACTTTGCAGTTGGGGTTTAACTGTTTTACAGCATAGGCAATGCCAGAAATAAGGCCTCCGCCACCAACTGGAACGAGAACGTAGTCTGCATCAGGTAACTCTTCTAAAATTTCACTTCCAATTGTGGCTTGACCAGCGATGACATCTATGTCGTTAAATGGGTGGATAAAGGTCTGTTTTTTTTCGGCTTGGATTTCAAGTGCTTTCTCATAGGCTTCATCATAACAATCGCCATATAAGACAACCTCTGCACCAAGTGATTTGGTTGCATTGACTTTAATAAGTGGCGTAGCAGTTGGCATGACAATAGTTGCATCGCATCCAATTTCCCTTGCAGCATAGGCAACACCCTGTGCATGGTTTCCAGCAGAAGAGGCGATGACGCCATGTGCCTTGCTTGCCTCATCCAGTTGTGCTATTTTGTTGTAAGCGCCTCTGATTTTAAAGGCCCCTGTCTTTTGAAGATTTTCTGGTTTAATATAGACCTGATTTGAAAATTCACGACTGAAGACGTCGCTGTGGATCAATTTGGTCTCAGTAATGACTGGGCGCAGTCTCTCTGCTGCCTCTGCAATCATTTGTTTGGAAATTCCCTTGGGTTGACTCATTTTCTACCTCCATAAGATGTAAGACATCACATTGTAATTTGATTTTATAATGCCAAGCTAAAACACAAAGTTCGTTTACTAGACAACTTGGTATAATGGTGACAATAAAAAAATCCCGTCCTTAGATAAGGACGAGATTGACTCGCGGTACCACCTTAATTGTATACACCACTCTTCGGTTCTAGCAAACCTAAGCCGATAACGAGGCTAGACGTCATTCCTTACTGGACAAAATCCGTTCGGGAATGAGGCTCAGGAGGGATAGGATGATTATGGCTATTACACGGCTCTCAGCACCACCGTTTCTCTGTAGTAAATTGCAATAAGTCCAGTCTCCATCAATGCGATGAAACTATTTTATTTCTGATTATATTACCAAAATGTAATGGAGTTGTCAACCGAAATTGATAGAAAAAATTGAACCTTTTCCGAATTCACTGGTAGCTGAGAGTTTATAACCATGTGCATCACAGATTGCTTTTGTAATCGAAAGACCTATGCCGAGTCCTCCTGTTTTGCGATTTCTTGAAGCATCAGAACGGTAGAAGCGTTCATAAATAAAGGGAAGGTCCTCTTTTGAAATGCCAATTCCCTGATCTGAGATAGAGAACGTTTCAACAGTAAGCTCAACGGTGATTCTAGAACTATCAGGGGAGTACTTGATGGCATTTGATAGCAGATTGATGAAAACCTGTGCCATACGTGGTTCATCATAACTCATCGGTTGTGTCTCTGGTATTTTTACCGCAATATTAATTTCCCTTTCCTCAAGTATGATTTCAAAACTGTCTATGGTACTCTTGAGTGTTTTTGCCATATCATTTGGCTGTCTATTGAGTTTAAGTGAGTTCTCAATGACAGAGAGTTCATTGAGTTCATCAATTAGTCTAGTTAATCTCAAAATTTCATCGTTACACTTTAGGAGCTTTTCTTCGGAGGGTTCCCAGACACCATCGACGAAGGCTTCAATATGACTTCGTAGAATCGAAAGAGGATTTCTGAGTTCGTGAGCAATATCCGTGGAGAGTCTCTTTCTAAGCGCTTCTTGATTCATGAGTTTTTCATTTAACTTAGTCAGTGAAAGGTTTAAATTGTTGATTTCAATGAAGTCGCTGCTAATGGGATCGAAATCTTGATAGGCCTGTTCCTCAATCAACTTAGTGTTCTCAATTAAGGTCGAAAGAGGTGTAGTGATTTTCTTGGACTGATAAATGGCATACAAGACACTAAAAATAATCGCTATGATAAGCGTTGCTGCAAAAATCAGATTAAGAGCATAGATAAATTGAGATTCAACCGCAGAGCTAAATTGACGATTAGGCCTTCCGATTTCCAGTGTCAAATGAGTGTCAGAGATGTTGTCGTCAAGAGGATAGGTTTCAAAGACAAGTGACGACGTTTGGAGTTGTGTTTGTGATTGATTTCCCATTCTGCCATAACCCATGCCACTGCCCATACCGTGTCCTTTAGAAGAATCGGTCTCCAGAAGAACATTTTCTTGAGCATCCAATAGTCTCATGTAGACATTGCCAGATGAAGAGAGGGCCTTAAGTGTTTGATAGTCCAGTGATCCTTCAAAGAGTAGAGATTCAACAGATGAGACTATTTGAAGATTGGCTTCTGCTATTTGGTTGTCAAGATAGTCGTTAAAGTAGTATTTGACAGATAGGTTTCCCACAATTGTGATGAAGAAAATAATGGTTAAAGCGATTAGTAAGAAGTGTTTCATCAAGTGGGTTCGATAGTGGTTTAGTCTTTTATATCGCATAAGCGTCTCCTAATCTCTTGAGGTGAATTTGTATCCGACACCATACACGGTTTTAATATATTGAGGATTTTTTAAATCAGGCTCAATTTTTTTCCGAATATTTTTGATATGAGTATCAATGGTTCGATCGTATCCAATATAGTCATACCCGAGGGTGATCTCAATGAGTTGCTCTCTGGTAAAGGTTCGGTTTGGATTCTCTGCAAAAACAATGAGAATATCGAATTCGTTTTTGGTGAGATACACTTCTTCTTGATTTAAGGAAACGACACGAGCTTCTTTGTCGATAATGAGAGATTTGTTGTTAAAAGTGAGCGTTTCATGTGATGAGTCCTTGTAAACACGCTTTGAGATTGATTTTATCCGCATGACCAACTCCCGCAAGCTAAAGGGTTTTGTCATATAATCGTCGGCACCAAGTGAAAGACCAGTTAATTTATCATCCAGCCCTGACTTTGCAGTGAGCATCATAATTGGCACGTCGGATTCCCTTCGTATGAGTTCGCATAGTTCCTCGCCGTGAAGATCGGGAAGCATCAAATCCATAAGGACGAAATCAAAAGGTTCTTGTTTAAACAATTTGAGAGCGTCAACACCAGTCATAGCAGTTGAGACGTCATAGTTTTCCTTGATTAAGTAATCTCTTGTAACCTCCATTAAATCCTTTTCGTCTTCAATGACTAAAATTTTCATCAGTATCTATGACCTCCTTAGAAATAAAATGATATGTAAATGCATTAACGACAAATTAAAAAATCAATGAACTATCTATTTGTAAGAAAACTTTTATGAGTAGCATAGAGAAATGTTAAAAGCATGCTTTTAAACATGCTTTTAACATTGATAAATCATCTGTTTGATGAAATTTAGTATTAGTTATTTGTTTGGAATCGACCAAAGCCCATACCGCCAGCTCTGTTATTCATATGGCCATTTCCATAGCCATTGCCTTCATTAGTATCAAAGCATCCAAAGCCATTTCCACCGTTTCCGCCGCCAAATCGCATGCCATTTCCCAGCATGATTCGATCTGGATCATCGGGATCACAGTTTAATTGATTTGCTTGAAGTCTTTCGATAAGGGCGTCACCCTGAGCTTCGGTAAGCGTTCCATCTGCAACACGTTCTTTGACGAGGTCAATTTTTTCGCTTAGGATTGCAGTTTGGTATGCTTCGAGAACGCCGTTGTCCTCAGCGATTTGACCATAAGTTTTGCCGTCGGCATGAAGTGCGTAGACTTGTTCGTCAGAGAGACCTGTTAAGTCAGTGATGACATCTGTTGGCGTAGCTGCAAAGATAATACCTGCTGATAACATCAGAACCAACCCTGTTAATAATAAAGTTTTTAGTTTCATAAAATTACCTCCTTTTGATTTGTCTCAATCATACAGCTCAATTGTGGAGAACTTATGAAGATGATGTAGAGATTTATTTCAAATAGGGAGGGGAAATCATCATGGGTTAAAAAGCTGTTGCAGATATGATAGAGTTGAGGCTGTCATTTGTTAAAACTGAATTTCCTCGCAGAGAACGTCGGGATCTTTTTTGGTATAGACTCGTTCAGAATGCTTCATAATTTCTTTTATGTTGTCTAAAATGACATCCACAGACCCGTCCAATTTTGATAAATCCTCTTTGTCGATATTATAGTATAGATATAAATCCTCAAAGAGACGAACCAACTTGCTGAGATGATTGTCAATTTCGATAAACTGATCAAAGTTAGAGGAGTTCATGGCGTTTCTAAACTGATCGACATCCACTCTAATGACATCGACAATATCCTCTTCATCATTATAGTAACCTATGCTGAGAAAGTAGGGTTTTACCCGTTCAAGCAAATAGGTGTTGTCCTCATTTAAATGATAGGCATAGGTTATTTTATGGTCACTGATTTCAAATTTTACCAAGAACATAGTGCCTTGGATGTCAATAACTCGACCGCCTAAGTTCTTAATTTCGTCTTTGCAAATTTCGTGTCGGATTAAGCGAGATGATAAAATAGCCATAAGATACCTCCTAGTTCTGTTAGTACAAGTATAGCATAATATATAATAAAGGTTCATAATATTTGATGATAAATTTGATGAATTGGGTTAAAATATCATAAAGAATCATATATAATGCTTAAATATAGGTGTCAGGAATTTGGATGCAAATAAAGAAAAAGAGGAAAAAATGAAAGTACTTTTGATGACGTTAAATTCAAAATATATACACTCAAATCTTGCGATTCACTCGATTGCAGGTTATATCAACAAGTATGCTTCTGAGGAGATACATGAGGATGTAGAGCTTGTTTTGAAGGAGTTTACGATTAACAATACTCTCGATGATACCCTGAGAGAAATGGTTGAGATATCACCAGATGTGATTATGTGTTCCACCTACATCTGGAACATAGAACCCCTATGTATATTATTCTCAAATTTTAAAAAGCTCAATCAAAAATCCATTTTGATTTTTGGGGGACCTGAAGTCACCTATGAAACCGAACTCAAAATGAAAAAATACCCGTTCATGGATATTGTCATGAGAGGAGAGGGAGAAAGAACGGCTCTAAAGCTACTTGAAACACTACATGGAAATTCGAATAAAGGGATTTGCTTAGATATAGACGGATTGATTGATGTGAAGGGGATTGCCTATAAAAGTGAAGGGGTGTACATTCAAAACCCAGTTTCTGAGAAAATTTCACCACTGGATGAAATTCCGTTTGTATATGATGATTTTGGGCCATTTGAAAATAGAATCCTCTATTATGAAAGTTCTAGGGGATGTCCATATAATTGCAGCTATTGCCTGTCTGCGGCGGAAAAAGAAGTGCGCTACTACACGCTGGATCGGGTTTATGCGGATCTGGATGTCTTTTTAAAAGAGAAAGTTTCTCAGGTGAAATTTGTTGATAGGACCTTTAATATAAAGAAAGAACATTCTCTTGCTATTCTAAAGTACCTTGTTGAGAATGACAACGGAATCACCAATTTTCACTTTGAGATAACGGCGACCCTTTTGGATGAAGCGTATTTTGAGGTGTTAAAGGAGGCGAGAGAGGGGCTTTTTCAGTTCGAAATTGGTGTTCAGTCCACTTGTGTGGAAACGATGACAGCTATTAATAGACCAATCCCCTTTGAAGTCTTATCTCAAAATGTAAAGAGGCTACATGAACTAAACAATATTCACCTTCATTTGGACTTAATTGCTGGGCTTCCGCATGAGGGCTTTAGCCGATTCCTAAAATCATTTGATGAAGTGTTCGGACTAAGACCTCATGATCTTCAGCTTGGTTTTTTAAAATTGCTGGACGGAACGCCCATTATGAACGAAATTGACCTTCACGGTTATCAATATAGAGAGCAAGCACCTTATGAGGTGCTTTATAACGCCTATATTTCCTTTGAAGAACTGACCGTTTTAAAAAACTTAGAAACGATTCTCGAATATTTCTATAATTCTGGAAAATTTAAACATGCCCTGTCTTTTTTGATGAAGCGATATCAAGGGTCGTCATCACAGTTGTTCCTTGAAATAGTGGACTATTTCAAAAAAAGGGACATCCTTTATCAATCGCATTCTGGAGCTAAATTATATGATTTGCTGTATGAATTTTATTGTGAATTTGATTTAGAAGAAGAGGGAAGAAATGTGTTCAGTGATTTGCTGAAATTTGATTACTATTATTCAAACATGAAAGGGCAAAGATCTTTTTTCAAGTTCACGGAAATACCGAAATTCAATCTGAAGAGGATGGCCTATTTGAAGGATGAAGAAGTAAAACAAATCGTCAATACGAATTATTGCGGCATGCCAGTCAAACAAATTCTAAAAACCGTTGAATTTATAACGCTCACATATGATATAATGTCATTAATTGAGAGTGATTATACAACTTGTACCAAGGTAGAGACGGTTGTATTGTTTGATTATCTCAAGGGAAGTCATTCTCTTGAACCTTCAAATTACTATAGAGTGATACTGCCAGAAGATGGGCAGTCAGATGAAAATGGACTTTAAGCATACAATAAAAAGCAGGTGACTAATGAAGAGAATTTTGATCCATCACAACAGTAAGAGAGATTCAATCACTGTAAAGCAGCAAATGATCGAATTGCTGGAAGCTCAAAACAGAGAGCTGGTTTTAGAAAATCCTGACGTCATCGTGGTTATTGGCGGTGATGGAACCATGCTCAGTGCCATTAGAAAATACAGAGATTTAAAAGTGCCGTTTGTAGGTATTGATACTGGAACGTTGGGATTCTTGACAACAATCATGCCAGATCATCTTGAAAAAATATTTGATGTTCTGGACAGAAAAGACTACCGAATTGTCACATATCCTCTGTTGATGGTAAATACAAAGACGTTGAGCGGCGAGGTCTATACGGATTACGCTTTCAATGAAATATTAATAAAGCATGTTGAACCTAAGCTCATGGAGGCAAAGGTCTATCTAAACAACACGCCGTTTAACTATTTCACAGGAGATGGATTGATTATATCCACGCCTATAGGTGCTACTGGATACGCCATATGGGCAGGAGGGGCTGTGATTCACAGTGATATACCAGTTTATCAAATTACGCCAATGACACCCAATGACAACAGTGTGAACAGACCTATGAAATCAACCATGATTGTTCCCGATGATACCTATGTGGACATCAAGATTGTCAAAGCGCATAAGCGGAAAGTTATTGTGGCCTGTGATGGCAATAAGCTATCCAATGAATATATAGAAGAAATTCATGTGAAAGTTACTCCGGATTTTGACATCAAGGTCATTCGGTCAGATGAATTTGATTACTTTGACTTGTTCAGGAGAAAAATAATAGATAAAAACATCAGACGGGTACTTGAATAGTAGTGGTGACTCAAGAATTTGCCACTGATAAGTTAAGAGAATATAAAAGTAAGGAAAAGAACATGACTATAATAGAAGCAACATTAAAGAAGTTTTTAGAGGACATTGTCTTTATTGAAATTAAACCAGATAAAAAAATTAAAATTGGAAGTTTGGAACTTGATCAAAATATTCCCATTCCAGTTTTAATCGAAAATCTTGCGGATAACATAAAAGTAAACGACATCGAAGTCATTCCCACACTGGCAATTGTCAAAGGACTCATCTATGTTATCGGAGGTGAGAGTGAGCTTAAATGGGAATCTTATTATATTTCTCTCCTAAAGCACATTGACATTGAAATTGCAGATAAGCTATTGAATGATGCCCTCAATTATGCACAGATAAAAGAATACAATCGTGCAATTCTGTATTTAAACTGCGTCTTAAAGATAGAACCTGAAAATCTAGATGCGCTTTATAATCAGGCAAGATGTTATGAGGACCTTTTTTCAAGCACTGAAGAGCAGCTTTTTATGGAACAAGCTGCACAGCTTTATAAAAGAACCCTTGAAATTGACAAGTCTTTTGGCCTCGGCTATTATCATTTGGGAATTCATGCTTACAACGCTGGAAATTATATAGAAGCTGAAAAAATATGGAAACGAGCACTTGAATTTGAACTTGGAGAGGATATTAGAGAAGAAACAGTAAACTTTTTGAGCAAGTGCCAAGATCGGGCTCTTTATGAAGAGGGCTATGAGATGATCTTGAATGGACGAGTAGATGAAGGCCTCGAACGACTTAAGAGCATAGAAGACGAGCACGGAGAATGGTGGAACTTAAACTTTTTCCTTGGTTTGGGGTACAAGTTTAAAGAAGAGTATGAGCAGGCACTGGGATATTTCCTTAAGGTGTTGACGCTTAATACGGGACATGTCCAGACTATGAATGAAGTTGGCATCTGCCTGCTGAGTTTAGGTGATTATGACGAGGCGCTAAAATATTATAAGGAAGCATTGAGACTTGAACCGTTAAATGCTGAAATTATATGCAACATGGGTATTGTCTATTTAAATAAAGGCGAAACAGCGGAGGGTATAAGCAAGATCGACCAGGCTTATAAAATCAACTCAGAAGATGAGGTCATTGCACTCTGGAAACAACATGTGGATCAAAATTTAAGATAATTAACCGTTAACCCCTACAAATTGTTGTGGGGGTTTTTAGTTTGCAAAAACTATTGAAGGCTTCAAAAAAATATAGTAAAATGAATTGAGATTATAAAAAAAGTTGAACAGGTACAAAAAAATAATAAAGGTGTGAAGCTTATGATTAAAAGTGTAAAAGATTTACTGTTAGTTGCCAAACAGGGAAAAACGATGAAATTGGTCGTTGCGGCAGCACAGGATGAAGATGTGCTGGGCGCAGTTTGCAAGGCAGCAGAGGAGTCGATTATCTCTCCAATTTTAGTTGGAAATGAAGCTGAAATTAAAAAAATAGCAAGCGAGCATCAATTGGATATAAGTGGATATGAGATTATACAAGTTGAAGACCTAGCAGAAACCGCTAAAGTTTCGGTTAAACTCGTATCAGATGGAAAAGCCGATTTCTTGATGAAGGGATTAATTGATACAGCTATTTTGTTGAAGGCGGTTCTCGACAAGGAAATTGGTCTCAGAACAGACAGTTTGCTCAGTCATGTGATGATTTATGAAGTGCCACACTATCATAAATTGATTTTTCTCACAGATGGTGGTATGAACATAGAACCATCTTTTGATGAAAAGGTCAAAATAACCCAAAATGCTGTTGATGTCTGTAAGGCAATGGGAATTGATACCGTTAAAGTAGCTGGCATTGCAGCTAAGGAAAAAGTCAATGAGAAAATGCAGGCAACAGTTGATGCAAGAAAACTTCAAGAGTTAAGTCAAGAGGGATACTTTGGCGAAGGTGTCGTTGTTGAAGGACCATTGGCTCTTGATCTTGCAGTTTCAAAAGAGGCGGCAGAGACAAAGAACTTTAAAAGTCAAATTGCAGGTGATACAGATGTTCTATTGGTTCCAACTATCGAAGTGGGTAATGGCATTGGCAAGACTCTGACATACCTTGCGGGAGCAGATTCAGCAGGGATTATCATGGGCGCAAAAGTTCCGGTAGTATTGGTTTCAAGAGCAGATAGTTATGATGCAAAGCTCAACTCGATTGCTCTAGGAAGTGTCATCGCATCTAATAAATAGTTTGAGGTAAGGAGAAAGTTTATGAAACATTTAATGACAGGGAATGAAGCTGTTGCTCGTGGCGCATTCGAAGCTGGAGTTACCTATGCAAGTGCATATCCAGGAACGCCGAGTACTGAAATTCTGGAAAATATGGCTCAATATAAGGAGTCGCTTATAGCTGAATGGGCACCAAATGAAAAAGTTGCGCTTGAAACAGCTATTGGAGCATCTTTAGCAGGTGCTAGAACACTTGCGGCTATGAAACATGTAGGGGTTAATGTCGCTGCTGACCCTCTTTTTACAATTGGATACACTGGTATTACTGGGGGGCTTGTTTTAGTATCAGCAGATGATCCAGGCTGTCATTCATCACAAAATGAACAAGATAATAGGTATTATGCAAAGTTTGCAAAGATTGCTTGTGTTGAACCAAGTGATTCTCAAGAATCAAAAGAGTATATCAAAGAGGCATTTGAGATATCAGAGCGTTTTGATGTTCCAGTTCTATTTAGAATGACAACAAGGGTTTGTCACTCCAAGGGACTCGTAACATTTGACGATAGAAAAGAAGTCCCTGTTGTCCCATATAAAAAGAATCCAACCAAGTTTATTGCGGCACCTGCACATGCTAAGATGTTGCATCCAGTTGTTGAAAAGAAGTTGGTTGAAATGGAGAAGTTCTCAAACGAGACGCCTTTGAATCGAATTGAATGGAACAGTAAGAAGATTGGTATCATCACTTCAGGCGTTGCCTATACCTATGCTCAGGAAGTCTTTGGAGAGGATGCGTCTTATTTGAAACTGGGCTTTACATTCCCACTACCAATGGAGAAAATCCGTGCATTTGCAAAAGAAGTGGAGACACTCTATATTGTAGAAGAACTTGAACCGTTTATTGAGGAACAATTAAAAGCGGCTGGAATTGACTGCATTGGTAAGGATCTAATTCCAAGAATAGGAGAGCTGAATCCGGATATCGTTGCAAAATCACTTTTGGGAAAAGAACTTGAAACCATTCATGCAAACCCTGAAACGATTGTAGGAAGACCACCTACACTCTGTGCAGGCTGTCCTCATAGAGGTTTTTTCTATACACTTAGTAAGAAGAAAAACGTCGTCATCACTGGTGATATTGGCTGTTATACATTAGGATCGGCAGAGCCGTTAAATGCCACAGATTCTGTTATCTGCATGGGTGCGTCTATTTCCATGGGACATGGTGCGTCACAGGCGTTTAAGAAAAACAATGTAGATAAAAAAGTAGTTTCGGTTATAGGAGACTCGACTTTCTTCCACACAGGGGTAAACTCTCTGATTACAGTTGCATATAATAGGGGAAACACAGTAAGTGTAATTCTTGATAACCGCATCACTGGGATGACAGGACATCAAGAAAATCCAGGTAGTGGTTACACCCTTCAAGGTGATCCAGCAAATATTATCAATATACCGAATCTTGTTAAGGCAATTGGCATAGAACATGTTGTCACTGTAAACCCTTTGAAATTAGATGAGATGGATAAGGCAATTGAAGATGCCTTTGCGTATGAAGGCCCATCAGTTATCATCACAAGATGGCCATGTGTGCTCAAAAACTTCTCTGATGAAGATAAAAAAGAATTTGATCTCAAGAAAAAACTTTGCAGAGTTGATGAAGCTAAATGTAGAGGATGTCGTATTTGTACAAAGACAGGGTGTCCGGCAATTAGCTTTGATACAACTACAAAAAAAGCAAGCATAGATAAATATATGTGTGTGGGATGTGAAGTTTGCAAGCAAGCATGTCCTTTTGAAGCAATTGAAAGGGTTGGTGAATAAAGATGACAGAAGTTAAGAATATATTGTTATGCGGTGTTGGCGGCCAAGGGATTATACTGGCATCAAAAATTTTGGCAACTGGACTCATCAAGGCTGGATATGATGTTAAAATGAGTGAAGTACATGGCATGGCACAACGTGGTGGAAGTGTTACAACGCAAGTTCGATTTGGTGAGAAAGTACATTCTCCAATTATAGGAAAGGGCCAAGCCGATATTCTTGTGTCCTTCGAGACTATGGAAACCGCAAAGTGGATTGAATATATCAAACCCGAAGGTAAAGTGGTCATAAATGATTATCAAATTCCGTCTGCACCAATTTTATCTGGCGCAGCAACCTATCCTAAAGGGGTTTTAGAAGATATCTCTTCAAAAGTACAAACCACTGTTTTCAAGGCGGCAGATTTAGCACAGGGAATAGGCAATATCAAAACGATGAATGTCATTATTGTCGGAGCATTGGTTAAGGCTATGGGGCTCGATACAGGAATTAAATGGGATGAGGTTATCAAAGAAACTGTCAAAGAGAAATTTGTAGACATCAATTTGAAAGCTTTTAATTTGGGCATGGAACAAGTTAAATAGAGATTGGGATGCCTCCCGAAGTTATATGAGGATAAAAGCTAACGACACAGCTGACGTTAGCTTTTATTTTTTTGAAGATCAGAATGCAGAAAGGTGTAATTTATAATTTGCACAGTTAAAAAATGGTTCTTGAAATAGAGTCAGGATACTTATAAAATATAGGAAAAAGATAGAAAATTCAGAAAATGGATTTTAGGGGGCCTACACCTATATGAATCAAAAGGTAATTGGGATAAAAAGAAAGATACATATGGAAAGTGATATAAGCCAAAAAGTAAAGTTGCTGATTCAGCTGTCGAATGAGCTTTATTATATTGATGTAAATGAAGCTGAAATGTCAGCCAGACGTGCGATGGAACTGGCGCAGCAAATTCGTGATTTAGAAGGTGTGTATGAGAGCAAAATCACTTTGGGACATTTAGAAGTTGTCAACAATCATTTTAAAGAAGCCATCACGCTTCTAAAAAGTGCCCTAAACTACTTTGAGAGGATGGAGGACGGTGATTCTGAACTCAAAAGGGCGGACATTTATAGCGGGTTGGGCAAAGCTTATTGCGAGATGAGCAACTATATAAAAGCACATGAATATTTAAAGCAGTCACTTAATATCTATCGAAAGTGTAATGAGATTGACAAAGAAGCCACTTTGCTCAACAACATAGGAATGGTCTACAAGAAAAATGATAAAGCTGCTGAAGCGCTGGCATACTTTTCAAAATCAAATGAAATGATTATAAAACATATAGATTCAAGAGGATGTCCAATCATCTTATTCAATATAGGTGCTTCTCTGAATCTTTTGGAAAAATATTCAGAAGCGGAGCCAATACTGAGAAAGAGTTACGAGCTATCTAGCAGTCAAGACTATTTACTGAATAAATCCTTATGTCTTTCAGAAATTGGCGTTATTCACAAAGCGCATAGAAAATACGAAGATGCGATTGAGTGTTTTAAACTATCAAATCTCCATTTATTAAAAACAACTCATCGTGAAACGGTTATAAAGAATCATCAGTATATGGGAATGATATTTCAAAAATCAAATAAAATTGAAAGGGCCATCAAATATTTTGATGATTCAATACAGCTCGCAGCAAATTATCATCACAGTGAGCTTGCAGAGGTGAGTTATAAGCATCTCAGCGAGATTCATGAGCAATTGGGACACTACAAATTGGCCTATCAATATCATCAGAAATTTCATGAAATTAAAATTGAGAATTTGATGAGACAAAATGAGGTGAAAATTCAGTCGCTTGTCATTGATAGCCAGATTGACAAATTAAAACAACAAAATGAAATTTACGTGATTCGAAACATAGAACTTAAGAAGAAAAACAACTTGCTCAAGGTTCTCTCCACAACAGATGAGTTGACAGGAGCCTATAACAGACGACATATTATTGAAAAACTTGGCTATTTGACGCAGGGAATCAGAAACAACCCAGAGACGGTTCATCATTTGTTGATGATTGATGTAGATGAATTTAAATATATCAATGATACCTATGGACATGCTGTGGGGGATTATGTATTGAAGGCAATATCACAAGTCATAAGAGAAATAATTGGAGATGGAGGAATTGTTGCCAGATACGGTGGTGATGAGTTTTTGGTTATCTTTGAAAATGCTAGACCCGATTACGTGTTAGAGACGAGTTTGCTGATACGTCAAAGGATAGCTCTGCTTCTCTGTGATAGAGGCTATACAGTCACAATCAGTGGTGGTGTAGCTGTGATGGATAAAGATCACTGTCAGGTAGATGAGATTCTGACGGCAGCAGATGATCTACTGTATGTTGCCAAGGAGAACAATAAAGATCAAATATGTCTTGCATAAAGCAAATTTGAATGAGAAAATCCTGTTATTTGAGATAAAAGTGTTTTACCTTTAAAGTGAATGGTATATATGCAAAACAGGACAAATTATAGCGGAATTTTCAGAATAATACTTCTTTTGTAAAAGGGGTTGACGCTTAAAATGATTGATGGTATTATAACTAAGCAGTCAGCGATGACGGCGAAAACATAACAAATAACAAGTTGAAAATGCTTTGAGTCAAATGATTTTGAGCAGATGAAGAATGTTAAATGAATGTTTGAAAAAAGTAAAAAAACTTCTCGAAAGATGTTGACAAAGAAAAGTATTGATGATATCATAAGAGAGTCGCCGCAACACGTTAGAGTGTGTAGCGAAAATGAAAAGGACTTTGAAAATTGAATA
>DKFC01000057.1 GCA_002452745.1 Firmicutes bacterium UBA6806 | reverse complement strand
AATAAAATAAAAATCCATAAACGCCACATTAAAAATACATTAAAAAAGGGGCTGTCGGGAAAATACCTAATTGACCTCTGAAAAACAATAAACATGAAGAAATGCTAGAAATGGGGCTTACGTTGAGTCCTTTCTAGCATTTTTTTATCTGGATTTTGTTTTTATCTCACTTATGCCTGATTTTTGAGCATAACAAAAACAGGTTTGATCCAGAGGCAATTGTCATAATTAAAATTATGCTGCTTGATCAATTTTTCCTTCAAATCTTTTGATTTTACCCATTAAAAACTTATGATACTTGTCTATGTTTTTACCAAAAGCGAATAGCATAAATTCTTTTAGTACCTTATCTTGTGAGCGATGGTTAAACTGTCTAAAGTCATCGTTTGCTTTCATATCTCCAAAGAAACCTTCCGTTTGAATAGAACGAATTTGTCTGTTTAGAATGCCCTTGTCACTGTGTATATTATTGTATGATTTTTCTTTTAAATCGTCCCAGCATTCATTGACTTTTATCACTTTGTTTTTAGCACGGTGCTTGTTTTCATCGTATTTGTATAAACATTTTGGCTTTAGTTCACAATTACTGCAATCTTTGCAAGAGTAAACTTGATGTGTTTGCGTATAGCCTTTCGAGTGGCTGACCTGTGTTTTATCAAATGTAATCAAGCGATTATTTGCGCAAAGATAACCTGAGTCTACTTTCGTCATATTTCTATACTTACCAATATCACCTTTGTAAGCACGCTTTTTCATCCTTTCATGTTCTTGGAGTTTGATAAAACTCTCAATCCCTTTTTGCTGAAGAAAAAGCAAGTTCTTTTCACTACTATAACCGCTGTCTGCCGTCACTTCGTTCGGATAGTGGCCAAGATGTTCTTGATGCATCTCAAGTACGGGTATCAAAGGCTTGTAATCTGTGCGATCTGCACTCACATAACTATGCACCACAAAGTAGTTTTCAACTGCAATCTGTACATTATAAGCCGGTTTGAGTTGACCATTCATCATATGATCATCTTTCATCCTCATAAAGGTTGCTTCCAAGTCTGTTTTAGAATAACTATTTCTATCTGGTCTCATGATTTTAAATGATGTTTTATATCTCATCAGTCGCTCACCAAAGACTTCAAATCTTTCGTATAGCTTTTGAAGATCGCTTTTCCGTTGGCCTTTTCCATCAACGAATGCAATGCCTTCTCCTTTAGCAATCACCATAAGTTTCGCTTGTATCTTAAGCATTTCTAGCGGCGACATGTTATCAATCTCAATGAGTGCATTATTAGATAGCTTTTTCTTGTCGTTAACTTTTCTTAATCGGTTCTTTTGGATGACTTCACGCACTTTTTCCATACCTTCGATTATGAACATGTTCATGGTGGAAAGTGTGTACTTAACATCGTAGGCATTTTCTGTAATTAGGGTATTGTAATCATTATAGCTATTCTCAATAGCATCTAGTAATCCTACAAGGTGGTAATTTAAACTGCCGCGCCAAACAAATGTGTAACGATTGGCATTCGCTTCAATTTTTGTTCCATCAATGAACAGCGCTTTTAATGACACAAAGCCTTCTTTTTCTAGTTTTCTTATGAACTGATAATGTAAGTCTTTAAGAATCTCGTTCGTTAGTTTGTTATTGATGAAATCATAGAAAGCATCGCGCTGTGGCCTTTCTCCTTGAGCAAGCCAAATGTAGGCAATATCTCTCGTGCAGAATTCTACAATTCGGTCTACTGCTCTTACACCTCTAAGCGCAGAATAGACTAATACTGAAAATAACATAATGGGATTGTAACCTTTTCGTCCCAACCTGCTGTACTGATTTAACAAACTGGAGAAATCCAGTTCTTTCATAACACGTTTTACGATGTGTACAGGATCATCTGATGGAACCCCTAGTTGGTATAAATTATAATTTATTCGTAGTTGCCCTAATTCAAAAAAATCGTTATAATAATTATGCATGTTTTTATTATTTTGTACGTATGTTGCAAAACTATGTGCAACGAGATTAAGATGGTGGTCAGACCATCTTTTTTTCGTACAAAAATCCTCCTACAATGTCTATTCGACACTGATAGGAGGATTTCCTTTTTGATTATAATTTTTTTCTGGAACTATCTATTTCCCGACAGCCCCTTTATTTTTATGCTGTTCACACATGACTTTCGCAAATGCGGTGTGTCCTAAATCCAGTAATCATGCGGTCTGAGACATTTTGAAATAATGCACTTTTTATTTGGAATAGTTAAACATCAGTTTAATCAATTCTTCCATCTTCTCCTTATTCACTGAATCATCATCTATAAAGCACTGTGAAGCATGTTCTTCCATAACTGCAAGCCCGACCTTGTGAATCGACTGCTTAATCGCTGCAATCTGTATCAGCACTTCATCGCATCCCTTTTCATTTTCAATCATATTTTCAATTCCCTGAATGTGCCCTTTAATAGTTCTCAGGCGATTGATGATCTTCTTTTTGGATTCCGGCGTTGACATCTTTCTCCTCCAACTCTTTTAATAAAAACTTCGGACATCAAATCCTACGCTTTTGCCAGATTACTTTCAGCAATAACGTCAATAAAAAATATTATATCAGATTCTGATGCTTTGTCAAAATACGCTGAGCCTTCTGACAAGCACTTGTCAGTTATGCAAAACCACTCAGGCAACTGACTTCAAAACAGTCTCGCCTAGATGAATAAACTCATATTGGAATCTTCGGCAGCCCCCAGCATGGAAGCCACTCCTCCAAATTCTACGCCGTCGATTAACTCCTCCGCTGTGATGCCCATGAGATCCATGCTCATGTTGCAGGCAACCATTCTAACACCGTTTTCCTGTGCCATTTTCAGCATGTCTTCAATTGAGTCTACATTGTGCTTTTTCATGACCATGCGAATCATGCTTGAACCAGCGCCCATCATATTCATCTTGGAGAGTTTCAATTTTTGTGTCCCTCTTGGCATCATTGAACTGAACATCCTGCTGACAAAGTCTTTTTTGACAGCTATCTTTTCAGGTTTTCTGAGTATGTTAAGCCCCCAGAAGGTGAAGAATAAAGTGACTTTTTTACCCATGGATGCCGCTCCGTTGGCGATAATCATGGTGGCAATTGCCTTGTCCAAATCACCACTGAAGACAACCATCGTCTTGTCGTCTTTTACCACAACTGGTGCAGAAGAAGTTAAAGCCGCCTTTTTTCGGCCCTTTCTCAGCCTTGCGTAAAACGCCTTCTCCTCTTTTCCAGAATCCAGAAGGGTGTTCCCCGTCTTTTCACACCACACGCCAATATCATTCATAAAGCCAGGATCAGTGGCTTTCACTTCCAATACATCTCCAGCATTCATAAGCTCAATTGCCTTGTGAACTTGCATAATTGGCCCTGGACATTGTAGTCCACAAGCATTTAATTTAATCGTCTGAGCATTGGCATCGCTGATTTCCTCCATATCTTCCACATCACCTGATTCAGAAATATGAACCGATTCAGCCGCAATCACCTTTCCACCACATTTTCCAGCATCATCTTGGCAAAATACAACTGAATACGTGGTATACCCGCCCATTAAGTTGTAGACGTTTTCAAACCCGTTTTGCATGAGAATTCTAGAGGCGACGTATCCCCTAATTCCCACTGCACAGTAGACAATGATCTTCTTTGACTTATCAAGTTCCACAAGCCTATCTCTGAGATCGTCCACAGGGATGTTCACCGATCCTGTAATATAGCCCATTTCCCTTTCAAGTGGAGAGCGAACATCTAAAATCACAGCATCTTTTTCGAGGGTTTCAAATTCATGCCATTGGAATGGCTTTGTATTTCCTGAGAGAATATTTTCACCCACATAGCCCGCCATATTGACTGGGTCTTTTGCAGACGAGTACGGCGGTGCATATGCGAGTTCCAGTTCTGTGAGATCGTAGACAGTGGCGCCGAATCTGATGGCCGTTGCAATCACGTCAATTCTCTTTTCAACCCCATCATATCCCACATTTTGCGCTCCGAGGATTTTACCATCCATTCCGAAAATCAGCTTCAAAGTCATCGGAATCGCACCCGGATAATAGCCTGCATGAGAGTTTGGATGTACAATCGTCGTATAGTAGTCTTTACCATAGACTTTCCCATCCCTTTTGAGTATCTTTTCGTTGACGCCTGTTGATGACACCGTCAAATCAAACACTTTAGCAACTGAGGTCCCCTGAGTTCCCTTATAGACCGTTTTCTTTCCTGCAATATTGTCCGCACAGATTCTCCCTTGCTTATTGGCTGGGCCAGCAAGTGGAATCATGGTCTTGCCACCGCCGATGTATTCCACAACTTCCACCGCATCACCAATTGCATAGATATTTGGATCGGACGTTACCAGTGTATCGCTTACCACAATGCCACCTCTTGCATTGACTTCCAGTCCAGCTGCCTTTGCAAGTTCGCTCTGAGGTCTAACCCCTATGGAGAGCATGACGATATCCGCTTCAACAGTCTTTCCACTTTGAAGTTTAATCTTTGTCAATCCATTGTTGTATTCAAATGATTGAACCCCATCCCCTAAGAGTAGATTCACTTTCTTTTGCTTCATATGTCTGTGGACAATTTGTGCCATTTCAAAGTCAACAGGTGCCATAACTTGATCTGCCATTTCCACAACAGAGACTTCCATTCCCTTGTCATGTAAATTTTCAGCCATTTCCAGTCCAATAAATCCACCGCCGATGACAACTGCTTTTTGCGGTTTAACATGATCCACAAAGGACTTGATTCTGTCCACGTCAGGAATGTTCCACAGCGTAAAAATATTTGGGGCATCAATCCCAGGAATTGGAGGTTTAAGTGGCGTTGATCCCGGTGATAAAACCAGTACATCGTATGATTCCTCATAGGTTTTATTGGCAGCGATGTCCTTTACCGAGATGGTTTTCTTCTCCTTGTCAATTGAGAGCACTTCATTTTGTACACGAACGTCTATATTGAATCTCGCTTTCATCGCCTCTGGCGTCTGAACCAACAAAGCACTTCTCTCTTCTATTGCCCCTCCTATGTAGTAGGGAAGTCCGCAATTTGCAAATGAAATGTATTCACCCCGTTCAAACATTATAATTTCAGCTGTTTCGTCCATCCGTCTCATTCTTGCAGCTGTACTCGCTCCACCGGCTACGCCGCCGATTATCAGTATTTTCTTCATTTGAATTCCTCCTGTTTTAATTATTCACCCGTAAATATCTGGGATTTTGCCTCATGTCTTATTTGAGCCAAGCAGCCTATGAAATCCATGAAATTTATAACTCTATATGATTTGAGCGTCTCTCCGCTCCATTGTCCTAAGTCTGTGAGCATACTCTTATATCAGTATTTTAGCGAAATTGAGGTGGGATTATGAAGGATTAAAAAAGTTTGTGATAAATATAACAATTTTTGTCGAAAAAACATCTTCTTAAATGAAATGAGCCCATATGGGCTCATTTTCAAACTCTCTTAGAGTCCTAATAAACTATCGAGTTTAGCTTTGTCGAATCCCTGAATGACTTCGTCATCAACATAGATAACAGGTACGCCCATAAATCCTTTTGACATCAATTCTTTTCTAGCTTCGATATCACTTGACACATTTCTCTCTTCGAAAGAAACACCCTTTTCATTTAGGTATTCTTTTGCCATTGTACAATATCCGCATGTGTTACTAGAAAATACTACTACTTTTTTACTCATGAATCTTACCTCCAAATCTTATTTAGCACTTAGAACCATATCTAAGCGCTCTGATATAAAAGCCTCTCGTCAAAATAAAATTCGAATAATCAACTTCGAAGCCGCCGAATTTTTCTATATGTTCTTGACTGGCAGATACTCTTATACCCTTAATGACCTCAACATAATCATTTTCCTGTTGTTCACCCGGAACAACGCCAAAGACTGGACCACCTCATCCTATGCCCTTGATAATCACTCGGAAGCTGTTGCTATTTTTCTTTTGAGCTTCCTTTTCCAATTTGTTGAGGGCGCTTTCAGTGACTTTGATTTTCATCATAGGTCTACTCCCTTTCCCCGTGGTAGGGGGGTCTTACCATTATAATACCCTTATGTCCCTTACTTGTCAACCACTATTTATGTATCTTTTTTGTAAACGCATTATGCACACCTTTTCCACAGTTTTTTCCCCATAAAATCATAAATCCCCCTTTATCGAAATGATTTTTATATTTTGAAAACTTTCGCTTGTGTTAACTATTTGTAAATTGTTTGCGAACGTTACTTAACATTCCACCCTTTTTTATTCACTACTCACCCTTTTTTTTGCATTTAAACACTGATTTTTTGAATTTGTTAATAATTGAAAGTTCGGTTATGCACATTATCCACATTTTTATCCACAGGCTTTTCGCAACTATTCACAAGTTGATTTTTACAGGATTGAAAGGTATGATAGGAGTAATCAAATATTTATAAATCAAAGGAGGCGCATATGTGGCGCAGTCGAGGCCATAGAGGGGATGCACTTGAGATGCTTCTCGATATGACGCATCAGTATTATCATCAACTCAAGCTCTGTCGTATAGATAAAATCAGCACCCCTGTAAAAGTGGTGGCAATAGACGAGGGGGGCATGATTACCAAGGGGTTCTTTGAAAAAAAATCCACCGTGGATTTCCTCGGGATTGTGCAGGGAGTCTGTGTGGCTTTTGACGCTAAAGAAACCAATCTCAAGAGTTTGCCGCTTCAAAACATTCATGAACATCAAATGGACTATATGTCCGACATAGAGGAACAGGGGGGGCTCACCTTTATCATTGTCCACTTTAAATTCAACGACACTTTTTTCCTAGTTCCTTTTGATGTGATTCAAACATACTCCGTTGAGGGGAAGAGGCGTTCTATACCATATAATGCCATGAGTGAGCGATTTGAGATTAAAAGAGAGAGGGGCGGCAGTATTCTAAACTACTTGCCCGCACTTAACGAATATGTAAAATACAAAACAGAAGCCAAAGGAGGCTCTCATGAAAGTATATAAGGTCAATAGTTTTACACACAATGGGCAAGGTGGCAATCCTGCCGGCATCGTCTTGCTAGACTCTGATATTCCCACTTCAAGGAAACAGGAAATAGCCAAAGAAGTGGGTTATTCTGAAACGGCCTTTGTCTTGCCTTCTGCCCTAAATGAAGCTGACTTCAACGTGACATTCTTCACCCCTACAGATGAAGTGCCTCTTTGTGGTCACGCAACCATTGCCGCCTACTCAGTTCTTCTACTTGAAAAACGACTTCCAAAGAGACATTTGGTTCAAGATACCAAAGCAGGTCAGCTTAAAATTGAAATTGAAGAGGGATCTTCTATGGTCTACATGGAACAGTCTACTCCAAAGGGTGAAGCCCTCAACACCGATTCTATTCAGACGCTAAAGTCGATTTTTACAGTTTCAGAGGAAGTGCAAAATCTCTTCACCTGTGCTTATGATGCCTATTCTCACGAGATTGAACTAAATCCTGAAATCTGGAACACAGGTCTGAGAGATATTTTGCTTCCAATAAAAAACAGAGCGCTTTTAAACGCTCTGACAATTGATTTTAAAACACTTTCTGATCTCTCCAAAAGTGAAAATGTCGTCGGTGTTCACGCTTTCACTTACGAAGATGGGCAATTCTATGCCCGAAATTTTGCACCCCTCTATGGCATAGACGAAGAGTCCGCAACGGGGACTTCCAACGGGGCCCTTACGGCTTATCTATACCACCATATTCAACAAAACGGTTTCAATAAAATGAAGTCCCTAGAACTGAAAATCCTTCAAGGTGAACAAATGGGCGCTCTGAGTGAAATTCACACACGTTGTGAAGTCACTGACTCTAAAACCCCTGAAATCTGGGTGGGTGGATATGCAACCATCGTAGACACGCTGACGCTTTAGAGTTGGTTTTGGGGTTCTGATTTTTGGTTCAGCTTGGCTCACGATTGATCTTCACCTCAATTTTGCCGCCATCACTTTTAAAACGCTTTTTAGGAGTCATCCTAAATTCATACATTGGCTCAAATGTCTTAGTGTCATCAAAGTATACGAGACCAAGATATCTGAATCCAAGTTTGTTTAAAATTCGAATCGACCGTATATTGCCCTCTTCGACGCCGGCAACAATCCGGTCGATTTTTAAATTGTCATGTGCATAATCAAGACATGCTTCCGCAGCCTCACTGGCGTAGCCATAGCCCCATGCCTTCTGGACAAAGTGAAAGGCCAGTTCAATAGACACTTCCTGTTCTCTGTACTGTTTAAAGGAACTAAAACCGCATGCGCCGATTAACTCCCCTGTCTCTTTAGAGACCACTGCCCAATGCTGGTAGCCATATTTAATTTGATGGTCAATTCCCCTCTTGATAGAATCAAGGACTTCCTCTTTGGTCATAGGTCTTTCAAGTCCAAGATATTTGATGACATCCTTGTCTCCCCAAATATTCATCCCCGCACTTAAATCATCCAGTGTCCATGTTCTCAAAAGCAGTCTTTTGGTTTCAGCGATAATCATCATGTTCCTCCGATTTCAGCAAATTTTTATACCGCTCATCTATGTATCTTTCCCATCTTCGAGCCATTCCCCTCTCATGGGATAGTCGAGATTAATTCATTTTATCATTGTTTTGGATTGATTTATAGTTAAGAATATGTTTTAATGGTTTTAGCGATTTGTAAACTGCATGGTTTACGTATCCAAATTCATACATAACGGCTAGGAGTGCTGCTATAGGGGCAGCTGAGAAAAAGAACCCATTCTTTTATCCTTGTACCTGATCCAGATAATACTGGCGTAGGAAAGCTCATCGAACTTATTTATATAAGTACCCTAAAAGCATTGACTACAGTCAATGCTTTTTTTATTTTATGCCATGAGTGTAATCATTGAGTTTAAAAACATTTAGGAGGATATCATGCAAAGAAACTACACGACGCAAATGGATGCAGCCAAAAAGGGAATACTGACAAGAGAAATGGAGACTGTCTGCAAGGAAGAATCTATTTCACCTGAGGCGCTCATGTCGCTTATTGCCAAAGGCCGAGTTGTCATCCCCGCAAACATCAATCACAAATCCCTTAAAGCAACGGGTGTTGGAGAAGGACTTAAGACTAAGATCAATGTCAATTTGGGAATCTCAAAGGACTCCTGTGACTACGATCTTGAAATCGCAAAGGCAAAAAAAGCCATCGAACTAAACGTTGAAGGAATTATGGATCTCAGCAACTATGGCAAGACAAAGGAGTTTAGACAAGAACTGGTTGGGTTCTCCACTGCCATGATTGGAACAGTTCCAGTTTACGACGCTCTCGGTTTCTATGACAAGGAACTCAAGGACATTCAGCCAGAAGAATTTCTCGCCGTTGTGGAACAGCACGGCAAAGACGGTGTTGACTTCGTCACAATTCACGCTGGAATCAACCAATACACCGCTAGGACATTTATTGAAAACCCGCGCCTTATGAACATTGTCTCAAGGGGAGGGTCACTGATGTTCGCATGGATGCGACTCAACAACAGAGAAAATCCTTTTTATGAATACTTCGATGACTTGCTTGATATCTGTGCGAAATACGACATCACTTTAAGTCTGGGAGATGCCATGAGACCTGGTGGACTCGCAGATGCCACTGACGCAAGTCAAATACAGGAACTTTTGATTCTAGGTGAACTCACCAAACGCGCATGGAAGAAAAATGTTCAGGTGATGATTGAGGGCCCTGGTCACATGGCAATAGATGAGATTGAAGCCAACGTCATATTGGAGAAAAAGTTATGTCACGGTGCACCATTTTATGTATTAGGCCCATTGGTGACAGATGTTGCACCAGGTTATGACCATATCACTGGAGCTATTGGCGGTGCCATCGCAGCAAGCAAGGGAGCCGATTTCCTATGCTATGTAACACCGGCAGAGCATTTGCGCCTCCCAACTCTGGACGATATGGTCGAAGGGATTATGGCTTCTAAAATTGCGGCTCATGCAGGTGACATCGGCAAAAAAATCTCTGGATCAAAATCGTGGGACAATGAAATGAGCTATGCCCGTCAACAGCTGGATTGGAACAAGATGTTCGAACTCGCTCTCGATCCTGAAAAGGCTAAAAAGTACCGCGAAGGCACCAATCCAGAAGATGAAAAGACATGCACCATGTGCGGCAAGATGTGTGCCGTGAGAACACTTAATAAGGTTCTAAATGGGGAAGACTTAAATATCTTAAGAGATTAATGGGCCATAAATCATCAACATAGAAAAGGAGAAATTCTATGAACACTACAAAAAAACTGACCTATTCAGGTTTGTTAATTGCACTGGGTGTCGTCACAGGTTCTGTTTTTTATATTCCAATTGGCGCTGCCAAAGCATTCCCAGTTCAACATCTAGTCAACGTCGTTTCAGCCGTGCTTTTGGGCCCTTGGTATGCTCTTGCCAATGCCTTTTGCATCTCTCTCCTTAGAAATTTCATGGGCACAGGCAGTCTTCTAGCCTTTCCAGGCAGTATGATCGGCGCTTTCCTCGCTGGAATGCTCTACAGGCGAAATCACAAAATTTCAGCGGCTCTCCTCGGAGAAGTTTTTGGGACAGGTGTTCTCGGGGCTTTGCTCTCGTATCCAATTGCCAAATTCCTCTTGGGAATTGACAAAGGCGCATTCTTCTTCGTGACACCTTTTATGCTCAGCACACTGGCTGGCAGCTGCATCGCTTTTGCTGTACTGAAAGCACTATCGTACACGCCACTTCTGAAAGCACATACTGAGGGCTTCAAATGAAGACACCGAAACTCTTAATCATAGCCGGCTCCGATCCAACATCGGGTGCCGGCATTCAATCTGATTGCCTCACCGCCTATAGCCTTGACGTGTATCCCATGACAGTGGTCACTTCCATAACCGTTCAAAATGACATGGGCGTCCATCAAAGGCACGATTTAGAGCCTGAACTGGTGATGGCACAGCTGGAAGGGCTTCTCAGCAGATTTCAGTTTGACGCAGTTAAAATCGGAATGCTGGGCAACGCCAACATCCTGTCAGCTGTTTCGGATTGTCTGTCTAAATATAGAGATAAGATTGGGCCAGTGATACTTGATCCAGTCCTCAAGGCGTCTAATGCCTTTACCCTAAGCGATGATAGCATGATTCTCTTGCTAAGGGAAAAGCTCATGCCACTCCTTGAATTGATGACGCCTAATTTAAATGAATATGTGCATATTTTTCACGCTCAGACTAAGAAGCGCATTCCTGCACTTGCAGATGTTTTTTCCCGTGATTTTATTCCACCAGATACCGCTTCTTGTCATCTGCTGATAAAAGGGGGGCACTTTGAAGATACTGCGTGTGATTATCTGTTGCTAAAGGGGACTAATACTCTGATTCCCTTTCGTGGTTCTCTGCTAAAAGTTGCGTTTTCACATGGGACTGGCTGCACTTTATCCACTGCAATTGCATCGTTTCTCATCAGAGGTGAATCACTGGACACTGCAATTGCGAAGGCCAAAGCCTACCTGAGAGATGGCCTCGTCAATCCACATTTATTCGAACCTCAATATGGTGCTATCTGCAAACGGCCACCGTCACTTGATTCTATTAAGTCACAGGAGAAACCCTATGAGCTCAAAGCATAAAATTGTACATTTAATCACAAATCACGTCACCAAGCAATTTGTAGCCGATGCGGTTACCATCTACGGCGCTTCGCCTATCATGTCTGAGACGCCTGAAGAATACGCCGCTTTTTATCCAAATGTGAAGGCCCTTGTCATCAATCTTGGGATGCTGGATGAAAACAGAAAAGCACTCATAAAAAGCGCCTGTCAGTTGGCAAATGAGTATAAAATTCCCATTGTTGCAGATATGGTCGGCATCCATTTCAGTCCTTACCGTCATCTGTTTGCACTGGGGCTCATGCAATCTTTTGATTTTGCTGTGATCAAGGGCAATTGCGATGAAGTGCTTTCGCTCCAAACTGGAGGTTCTAAAAACACTTTTGAATCTGACACTGATATCCTCCCCAGCGAGGCAGAAAAGGATTTTCACAGGCTTGCCTCGTCATACCCTCACACCGCTTTTTTAGCAACTGGAGTGGTGGATTATCTTTTCGCAGGTTCTGAGTCAATTTCAATTTGCGGTGGCTCAACGCTCCTCAAGAAACTCTCCGGAACGGGGTGTGTTCTTTCAGGGCTTATTGGTGCTGAGCTCACATTGCTCGCTCCATCATTTAACGTCTCAGACGTCATAAGAGCCCTTCAAAAAGTGACCAGTTTTTACAAATGCGCTTCTGAACGTGCTGAATTCACATCCAATAGAAGGATTGGTCAATTTAAATCCGACTTGCTTTCAGAAATCGAGGTTCACATATGAGTTCTAAAAAAATCTACTTAATCACCAACCATCTGCCATTTGATGTCCAATATAAAAAGATAAAAAAACTGCTACCACTTGGGCTTGATTTAATTCAGTATCGAAATAAATCACCCAACTGGGAGATTGCACTGGAGGAAATACACCAGCTCTCCATCCTCTGCAAACTCTTTGAGACACCTCTGATTATCAACGACCGTCTGGATGTTCTATCGCTCACACAGGCGGACGGCCTGCACTTAGGTGAAAACGACCTGCCAGTTCACTATGTCAGCAAAGTACTTCCACCCTCCCGCATCCTCGGTGCCACTGCAAAAACCGTCTCAAGGGCAGTTTATTGCGAACAAGCTGGCGCTCAATATCTGGGCGTTGGGGCATTTTACACATCCGGTACTAAGGGAGAGGCCAAGAGAATTACAACGGATACGCTCAGAGAGATTAGAGAGTCTGTTTCAATTCCGATCTATGGCATCGGTGGCCTCACGCCTCACAATATAACTGCTGATATCTACAACCACGTGGATGGATTTGCTGTTTCGGGCAGTCTGTTGGATACACCTGATCCCCTGTCCGCCCTTAGAGATTTCAAATCACTTTAGTCCGTGTTTTTAACTTTTCTTCTATAATATGATATAATAGGCGTGGCTTTGTGGATTCAATCGACTGTAATCCCGAAGAACACTTTCGCAAAAGGTTAAAGGATGGTACGATGAAAAATATATTTGAAAATGACTGGCAGGAGCTGCTTGAACCAGAATTCGAAAAAGAATATTATCAGAATTTGCGCAAGTTTCTCATTCACGAGTACAAAACTCAGACCGTTTACCCGCCTATGAACGATCTTTTCAACGCACTTCACTATACAGCCTACAAGGACGTAAAGGTCGTTATTCTCGGACAAGATCCTTATCACGGGCCACATCAGGCACATGGTCTTTGTTTTTCGGTTATGAAAGGCGTAAAAACACCGCCTTCTCTGGTCAATATCTATAAAGAACTCGCCAGAGATCTGAAATGCAGCATTCCAAATCACGGTTACTTGGTGTCATGGGCAAAACAGGGTGTTCTCATGTTGAACACTGTCCTCACAGTGCGAGCTGCAAGTGCCAACTCACATCGCAATATGGGCTGGGAACAGTTTACAGATAAGATTATAGAGCTCTTAAATCAACGAGATGAACCCATTATCTTCATGCTATGGGGAAATCCCGCTCAGACCAAGGGAAAACTCATCACTGGAAAGCATCATCTAATTTTAAAATCCACGCATCCCAGTCCACTTTCAGCCCATAGGGGATTCCTCGGCTGTGGGCATTTTTCCACCGCAAACAACTTTCTCATAAGCTGTGGAAAAGAACCTATTGATTGGCAAATCACATAGATCGCAGGAAAAGTCAAATCTGCAACATAAAGATAAAAGCCCTCTTGTCATCTTCTGACAAGAGGGCTTTATGTTTAAACAATTCGTCCATCTGTTGAAATAGTTACTTCTCGGTAAGGGACGATGCACTGTGATTTGAGCATTGCCTGTTTCACCGCTTGAATCATACCACCACAGCAAGGCACTTCCATCCTGACTACGGTGATACTCTTAATGTCATTTTGCTCAAGTATCTGCGCAATTTTATCGGTGTTATACTGATTGTCATCCAGCTTAGGACAACCGATAATGGTCACTTTTCCCCTGATGAAGTCCCTGTGGAAATCACCATAGGCAAACGCCGTACAGTCGGCTGCAATCAATAAGTCTGCACCGTTTAAATAAGGTGCATTCGGGCTGATAAGTCTCAACTGCACTGGCCACTGAGTCAACTCTGAGCCAATGACGCCGATGTTTGGCTCTACACTTGTGCCCTCATGAGATTTTGAACTCAAAGGCGTGCCGCTCACTGGCAACGTGGAAAGCGTTTGAATTGTTTCTGGTCGTTTTATGGCTTTTGCCGCCGTTCCCGGACACCCACACGCAAGAGGTTCCAAACCGCTTGACTCATTTTCTTTTGCCTTGATATTCTTTCTCGCCTGATCAAAGGCATCTGTCTCTTTCTCCACCACATGGATTGCATCTACTGGGCACTTGGGAAGACACATGCCAAGTCCGTCGCAGTAGGATTCACTTACTAGTTTCGCCTTTCCGTCGATTATTTCAATTGCGCCCTGCATACAAGCACCTGCACAGAGTCCACAGCCAACACATTTCTCTTCGTTTATTTCAATGACATTTCTCTTCATAATTTAGCCCTCCGCATCTCTTAACATTATACCCAAATTATAAAGGGTTTTGTCAGCCCTGTATGTAACATCTGTTACATTTGAAGGACAGAGGGCGTTCTCTCTAGATATCTCTAGATAACCATGTCATTGTAAAGCTCAATCTTTTCAGTCTTTTCTCGTTGTTTGAGTTTTAAAGTTTCTATAGGAATCACAGCTTGATCGATCCCACCGATAACCCTTGCAGGAATTCCCACAGCAGTGGATTCTGTCTTGGTGTCCTTCAACACCACTGAACCAGCTCCAATCTTGCTGCCAGCCGCTATGTGAATTGGCCCTAAAATCTTGGCACCAGCACCGATAACCACTCGATCGCCAATCGTTGGATGACGCTTTCCCGTATCCTTGCCTGTCCCGCCTAGAGTTGCCCCTTGATAGATCGTCACATGGTCTCCGATGATGGTTGTCTCGCCTATGACGACACCTGTTCCATGATCAATAAAAAGAGCATGTCCAATGGTTGCACCTGGATGAATTTCAATTCCAGTAAAAAATCTGGCCACTTGCGAAATCAGTCTAGCCGCAAAGAAGCGTTTATGCCTATATAAAAAATTGGCAATTCTATAAGCACCTACTGCATGAACGGAAGGGTAGAGTAGAAACACCTCCAAGTAAGTTCTCGCCGCTGGATCGTTATTTAAAATATTATCCAAATGATTTTTTATCCTCTTTAACATATGATTCCTCTTTTCTCAAACACTTAGAAGTTTCTCTTTAAAATACGTTATTCGATATATACTTCTCACCGCCATCTGGAGAGATGACCAGTACTTTCTTATTTTTACCAAGTCGCTCAGCTACTTTTAAAGCACCTGCAACAGCCGCGCCTGAGGAAATCCCAAGGAAAAGTCCTTCTTCATCCATCAGCCGTTTGGTCATGACAAAAGCCTCTTCGCTTGAAACTGTCAAGATTTCATCATAGATAGACACTTCCAATACATCTGGAACAAACCCCGCGCCAATGCCTTGAATTTTATGAGGTCCTGGTGCGCTGCCAGACAACACTGCCGATTCTAACGGTTCAACCGCAATCACCTCAATTTGCCCATAGTGCTCCTTGAGTCTTTGACCAACCCCTGTAATTGTACCACCTGTTCCCACAGAGGATACAAACGCGTCCAGTTGATTAAAATCCTCTATAATTTCCGCACCTGTTGTCTCATAGTGAAACTGGCTGTTGTACTTGTTTTTAAACTGTTGCGGCATAAATACCAATGGGTTTTCAGCCATGACAGTTGCCTCTTGGATGGCACCGCTCATGCCCTTGCTGCCATCTGTGAGAATTAACTCCGCCCCATATGCCTTGATGATATTTCGTCTTTCAACACTCATGGTATCTGGCATGACAATTTTCACATCATACCCTTTCATCCTTCCAATATAGGCCAGTGCAATGCCAGTGTTGCCACTCGTTGGCTCAACAATGGTCATACCCGGTTTCAAGTGTCCATCTTTTTCAGCACCTTCAATCATCCCCAGTGCCGCTCTAACCTTTACACTCCCTGTGACATTGAATCCCTCTAACTTAACATACACTTCCGCCACGGAATCACTCACTAATTGATTCAGTTTGACAACTGGTGTATTGCCTACAAGTGCTCTTACATTTGATTTAATCATTTTCCTCATATCCTTTCTCTGATGAATTCAATTTAAATGAGTGTTTATCCTTCATTGGACTATGAAAACTTTGGATGACAGATGAAAACGTCGGACACGGAATCCTTCGCTTTAACATGTGGTGATGGCATAAAAAAAGCTCCGTCTCTTATATTACTATAAGAGACGAAGCTGTTATACTCCGCGGTTCCACTCTAATTGGCTAAAAGCCCCCTTTCAAGCACATGATGCTCTATCTCTGTAACGGGAGATCCCGATGTAGCCTACTGTTAATTCGGTACATAGCTCCGAAGGGCACTTCAATTAAATTCCACTAAAGGTCTCCCACCAATGACCTTCTCTCTTTGAGCTTCCTAAAATCTACTTTCCTTCTTCAACACATTTAAACTGAATGTTTAATTCCAACTGTTTTAGTCGGTTATTATTTATTGATATAAGTCTATCGCCAAAATTAAATTCTGTCAAGACTCTTTTTTATGAATTATTTGTTAATCTGCATCAAGAGTTCAATGGTTTTAATCATGACCTTTGTCTCTATGGGCTTTTCAAGCAGTTTTAGATTCTCGAATCCGAGGGCAATTTCACAGTCTTCTTCTGTGAAGTATCCACTGATTCCAATTATTTTTAAAAGCTTGTGATCTCGAGTGCATTTTTTTATAAACTGCACAAAATCCTTGTGAACGTTTTTATCTGTAATGAGCAGGGATGTCTCATTTGGATTAAATCCCTCAGCAGATGCAATCAACTTGACATTTCCAAAACCATTGCTCACCAAAATTGCTTCAATAAGCTCTCTGACAATCTCATCATCATCTAAAATAACAATGTCAAATCCCTTCTCAACAAGAGCTCTTTTATCCACAGGCAACGCCACTGTAAAAGTCGTTCCCTCACCTTCTCTGCTGACGACTTTAATCCCACCATTGTGCTTCGAAATCGTCCCATATACTGCTGATAGTCCCATGCCATGGCCTTCGCCAAATGGCTTTGTGGTATAAAATGGTTCAAACCACTTTTCAATTTCACTATCTTTAACCCGACTTCCAGTGTTCTTAATTTCGACGATGCAGTAGTCTCCCTCTTGGAGTTCCTGATAGTACGCCACAATTTCCTCTTGTGTCAAGTGCCTCTCCGCAGTGGCAATGGTTATTATGCCATTGTCATCCACCGCCTCATAGGCATTTTTTATAATATTCAGTAGGGCACTTTCAATAAAGGCTTCATCACCAAGAACGAAGCAGCCCCCACCGCAAAACTGTGTTTCTATCTTCACATTTTTCTCGTTCCCCATTCGATAGGACTCCAATATGTGTTCCACTATTTTGGGAATGTTGATATACCGTTCAAAGTGGATGTTCTGATTTGAGAAAGTCAATAGCTTATGCACCAAATCAGAAGCGACCTGAGTTTGATGCAGAATCTTTTGAAGGTGCATGCGCTGACCAAGTTCGCAGCCATCGAGCAGGAGACTCGCATGTCCCGCCACACCCATTAATTGGTTGTTAAAATCATGGGCAATTCCCCCAGCAAGCTGTCCAATGGCATTCATCTTGTCAGACTGCATCAGCTTTCTCTCCAGATGCTTATATTCAGTCACATCGTTCACCACTGTGACGTCCATTTCCTCGTTGCCAAAGCCCTGTACCATGACCTTGGTGATTTGATAGATGTGTTCCGCCCCCTGCTCGTCTTTGTAGACCCCTTCATAAATCGGATGCAGCCCCTCGGAGCTCACTGTTTTAAGTCGATCAAGTGATTCAATCAAAAAGACGGTTTCAGCAGTTTTCCCCCTGGCCTCTTCCTTTGAAATCCCTGTGTTTTCAACGAGCCATTGATTCCAATAAGCAATGCCAAGTCCAGCGCCATCCACTGTATAGACACCAAAGGGAAGCTGATCGAACATCATCAGCAGTCGATTGTTTTGTGTTCTGAGGTCATCCAAAATTTTTTCTCGTTTATTGGTTTCGTATCTTATGACGACTAAGAGCACAACAATAAACAGCGCATTTAATACATGCACCAAATCACGCGCTATCTCAACGCCATTTATGGCCATCAGAGAGGCATACCCCGTCAAAATCGCCAAAAGAATTGGCAAAAAAAAGCCCCATCTCATATAAATCACCCCTGTAAAAAGTATACCTTTTAGTGAGCGCTCTGCCAATTCATTTTGTTATTAAATCATCACAAAATTTCATTTTTTTTGCGTTAAAAGGCTTTAGTATCTAAAAATAAATTTATATGGTAAAATTGAATCAGGGGGGATTATTATGGATTTCAGGCAACTTGAAGCATTTGTAAACGTTGCAAAATACAAGAACTTTTCAAAAGCTGCGAAAGCACTATACCTCTCACAGCCAACGATTAGCCTTCACATATCCAATTTAGAAAAGGAACTCAATTTATCGCTCTTTGACAGGACTTCCAAAGAGGTCAATTTGACCCCACAGGGAGGCGAGTTTTTAAACTATGCACTGGATATGATCAATATGAAAAATAAGGCGCTTCATCAACTCACATCATCCGAGATGAAAATAACAGGGTCACTGCATATTTCCACCAGCTCCACACCCAATATCACATTGTTGCCAAGAGCTATTGCCGATTTTAAGAACATGCACCCTGAAGTGAGCTTTGTCATCGAAGAAAAGAGTTCCAATCTGATTATTGAAGACGTCTGTTCCCTAACGGCAGACCTCGGCATCGTGGGCATGTATGTGGTCAGTGACCGGTTCATCTGCTCTGAGCTCTATCAGGACAATCTCCTCTTCATCTGTGCAGAGGATTCACCAATAAAAGATGTGATGGAGTTTCACGAAATGGCCTCTTATAACCTTATCAACCGATCTGAAGAATCTGGTACTAGAACGGATCTTCAACGCCATTTTGCAGAACAGGGATTTGATGGTTCTTCACTTGAGAGCATTGTCGAGACAGATGATTTAACACTGATTCTATCACTTGTCTCACTGGATATTGGTTTCTCATATGTCTCACAGTCAGTCTTTGACGTCTACAAAAATCATATTCCAATTCGGGCTTTCAACATACGCGGCATCGACATGCAACGCAGTATTCACCTGCTTGTGAACAAGAGGCGAACGCTCTCGCCTGCCGCCGATGATTTTAAACAGCTCCTGCTTTCGTACTACAAAAAGGATTGCAAATCCCTAAAATCACCTGTAACTATCAGTTTGTAAATCAGGTCTAAAAAATAAAAAACCGATCCAAGAATCTTCTGTTGATTCTAAGATCGGTTTTATTTATTTGTCTTCTTAAGACCGAAGAATAATAGCATCGGCATAATCATGACCACACTGTAGACACCATAAAGAGATGCATATCCCCACTTGTCTGCAATCAGGCCACCTAATAGCGTGAACAGAAATGCGGCTATACCACTTGATGCTGCTGAGTAAATTGAAATGCCTGATGTCGTAAGCGATTTAGGTGCAATTTCTGAAATTAACTCAATGAAAAGCGGGACAAAAATTCCAACAAAGCCACCTCTTAAGACACTTGAAATCACAAACATTCCCCATGATGACCCAAAAGAGAGTATCAGCAATCGAGTCATACCAGTGAGGTTCATGATAATCATCATTTTTTCAACTCCAAATAATTGAATGAGCCGTTTGGAATAAAAGATGAACAGCGCTTCAATAAAAACCGCTATAAAGTTTAAAATTCCAATTTCTGAAACCGCAATACCATGTGTTCTGAAATAGAGTCCCAAATATTGATCTCCACCTGAGAAAGTTCCCACGATGAAAAAACCATAAATCAGGACAAAGACGTATTTCTTATTTTGAACAAGGCTTTTTAAATCCTTGAGATAATTGGTTCGACTCACTTCAACTTGGTTTTCAGGAATTTTAGAGAGCAAGAAAATGCTGATGCCAATTCCTAGCGCAGCAATATAGAAAATTGCCTTCAAACCTATGTGATATACAATCTGAGCCACTGCAAGCGCTCCAATGGCATATCCCATAGACCCCCACGATCTGATTGCACCATACGAGCCCTTTCTAGAATGGTTGACCTGTGCAATTGCCATGGCATCTGTCAACGGGCTCTGAGCACATAGGAACACTGTGTAAAGGCAATAGAGCGCTACAATCATCCACTTCACACTGACAACTGTAAGCATCAATGCAATGAATACATTCGCCCCCATTATCAGCATCAGAAGTCGTTTTTTGTGGTTCGTACCATCACTAACAGCTCCCCAAATTGGCTGAAAGATCAAAGTGATAATCGGCAATGCTGACATCAGAGAGCCAATTTCAGACAATTTGAATCCGGCAGACTCATTGAGATAAATTGCAATTAGCGTGTAAAGCGCTGACCAAGCAAAAAATAGGACAAAATAAAAAGTATAATACCGTTTTACCACGTTCATACAGGCAAACTCCCGTCATATTTACGTTATGATTTAAAGCTAATTTTCATTTGACCACATCAGTATAACACATCCATAAGTAGAGCACTATCTATATTTAAAAAGGCATCTTTCAACTTAAATTTTCATCTGTTGAAAGATGCCCTATCCTCGCTCCATTTCACGAGCAAGCGTCTCTTTTATTGCTCTCCAAAAGTCTCTTTGAGATAAGCTTCCACCTCAGTTGCAGTGGCAAGTGCCATAACGGCTTTTAAATGTGTGTTTAATTCAGCCAGCGTGTACTTGCCTGCAATCTGTCTGGATTTTAAAATCTGCCCAGGACTCATGCTAAACTCATGAAGTCCCATTGCAATCAAGATTGGGAAGATCAATGGATTCCCTGCAACTGAACCGCACATGCCCACCCATATTCCGCCTTCATTTCCGTTTTTAATTACAGTATGAACCAGTCTTAAAACAGCAGGATGATATGGCGTATAAAGTTCTTTAATATTTTCATTCATTCTATCCACTGCGGTGGTGTACTGAATTAAATCGTTTGTTCCAATACTGAAAAAGTCCACTTCTTTTGCCAACATATCTGAAACCACAGCTGCTGCTGGAATTTCAATCATAATGCCTACTTCCACAGCTTCATCATACTTGATGTTCTCACTTCGAAGTTCTGCTTTTACCTCTTCTAATATTGCTTTGGAAGCTCTGATTTCCTCAAGTGAAGAAATCATAGGGAACATGATTTTAAGATTCCCATAGACGCTGGCACGCATGAGCGCTCTAAGTTGTTCTTTGAAAAGCGGCTTCTCCACGAGACAATATCGGATAGCACGATATCCTAAAAACGGATTCATCTCCTCCGGGATGTTGAGGTAAGGGATGTGTTTATCGCCACCTGCATCCAGCGTTCTGATGACAACAGGTCTAGGAGACATGCCCTCTAAAACTGCTTTATAGGCTTCAAATTGTTCCGCTTCATTTGGTGCTGTTACGCGGTTCATATAGATAAACTCACTTCTAAAAAGTCCAACGCCCTCTGCGCCATTGGCAAGTGCTGGTTCCACATCATCAGGCGACGCAATGTTTGCACCGATCTCAATAACGTGTCCATCTTTTGTCTTCGATTTTTCATCTTTAAAAATAAGCAGTGCTCTTTGCCTCGCCTCGAACTCACTTTTCTTGAGTTCATACTTGTGAAGGGTTTCCTTATCGGGATTGATAAAGAGTTCTCCAGTGAATCCATCTATTACCAAAACGTCTCCGTCTTTTACGGCTTCAAGGATTCCCTTGACCCCCATAATTGCAGGAATGCCCAGTGTTCTCGCAATGATGGCACTATGAGATGTGTTGCCGCCAATTGCCGTTATAAAGCCTTCCACTTGTGTCTTGTCGATTTTGGCAGTATCAGAAGGTGTCAAATCCTTCGCCACAATAATGAGTCCCGATCCCTCAAAGGTCGCCTCTTCGATATTCAGAAGCTTCTTTGTGAGCCTTCCGCCGATATCCTTAATATCAAGTGCCCTCTCTCTAAAGTAAGGATTGTCCATTGCCTCAAACATGCCCACAAACTGATCGATCGCCGACTTGGTTGCGAAAGCCGCCACAACCTTTTCATTTTTTATCATGTCCTGAATTGTCTTCTTGAGCTCAGGGTCTTGAAGCATCGCTATATGCGCTTTAAAGATTTCACCATGTTCCGCCCCTAAAGTTTCAACCTTTTGTTCATATTCTGCTTCTAAATCCTTCTCTGCACTGACAAAAGCAACTTCCAACTGTCTGAGTTCTTCCTCAACATCCTTTGCAGCTTCTCTCTTTGGGACGGCCAGTTCTTTTTTTATGACAACTTTGCCTATTCCATATCCGTCAGATGCGCCAATTCCTCTCATCATCTTCACCTATCCTTCTAAAATTTTACGCAATTCACCCTCAAATTCAACGCGCCTTTCAGGCACTTTCCTATAGACAATTTTTACAGTTTCACCCTTTTTAACCCCCATGTGCATCATCAAGAGCATGCTGTCTCCGCCGACTTCTCGATCGCCACAAATCAGTTTGATATCTGCATTGTAACGCTCCACTAAGTTGACGATCTTAGTGGCTACTCTGGCATGTATGCCAAAGGGGTCTTTTACGACAAACTCCATCGCATCACTTTAATCTAGAGCAGTTTTGCAGCTGCTTCATCACAGATGACAGTCACATTTGGATGAAGCTGAAGTACCGATGCCGGCAGTTCTGGGATGATCTTTCCATAAATCATCTTGTAAACGGCCTCTGCTTTCTCTTCACCCGATGCCAAAAGGACGATCTTCTTAGCATGCATAATGGTTTTAACCCCCATGCTAATTGCAAGTTTAGGCACTTCTTCAATCGAATCAAAAAATCTCGAATTGTCCTGAATTGTCTTTTCATCCAACTGAACCACATGCGTCCACGCTTCAAACTTTAAATCGGGTTCATTAAATCCGATGTGACCATTTCTTCCAATTCCCAGAATTTGAAGGTCAATTCCCCCGGCCTTTGAAATTTTCTCCTCATAATTGAGGCATTCTTTTTCAATATCTTTTGCCAGTCCATTTGGGATGTTGATATTTGAAAGCGCAATATTCACATGATTGAAGAAATTCTTCTGCATGTAGTAAATATAGCTTTGATCGCTGTCTTTTCCCAGTCCGATGTACTCATCCAAATTGAAACTAGTCACTTTTTCAAAATCCACAATACCAGTCTGATACATCTTTACGATTTCGGAATACATGCCCTCAGGTGTTGAACCAGTAGCCAGCCCCAAATTGCTCTCTGGTTTTAAGATGACCTGACTTGCAACAAATTGAGCTGCTTTAAAGCTCAACTCACGATAACTTTTTACTTTAATAATCTCCAAAACAAACCTCCTATCGACCCTTTACAAAGGTTCTAATAATATTGAACTGTTGATCTACTATATTGATATCTGCAACTTTACCCGCCTCAAGGCTTCCGAATTCCCCACCGATTCCGATGACTTCAGCTGGATTTATCGTTGCAAGATTAATCACTTCGTTGAGTGGTATCTCTGTATTTTCATTGAAATTTCGAAGCGCACGATTCATGGTCAAAACACTCCCTGCAAGTGTTCCGTCTTCCAATCGGCAAGCGCCGTCCTTGACGATGACGTTCTGCCCGCCTAAATCATAATCGCCGTCTTCCAGTCCACCTGCTCGCATACTGTCAGTAATCAAGATTAACTTATCGTGGTCTACGCATCGGCACATGCCCTTAAAGAGTCCCTTGTGTACATGAATGCCATCTGCAATCAGCTCTGTTGAAAACGATTCGCTGAGCATCGCACCAATCACCCCCGGTTCACGATGATGTAGTGGCGGCATGGCATTGAAACAGTGTGTAATATGAGTAACGCCGTTTTTATATGCCTCCATGGCCGTATCAAAATTGCTGTTCGTATGTCCAATGGACAACTGAATTTCAGGATGCGCTTTCATTTGATTGATGAACTCAAAGTCAACATCTGTCTCTGGTGCAATGGTGATAATTTTGATGATATCCAGATAGTCCCCAATCAGTTCCATATTGGGTTGTACAATATAGGCACCGTTTTGCGCCCCCTTCTTTGATGCATTGATGAAAGGCCCTTCCAAATGCACCCCTGTAATTTGAGCGAGATCACTTCGCTCTGCCTGATGTTCCATATGAGCTTTAACTGTTGACAGCGCATTTTTTATGGCATCTGTACTCATGGTCATCGTCGTTGCCAAGAATCTTGTGACACCGCTTTTCAAAATCGTAGCACTCAGCGTCTCTATTGCCTCAGGTGTCCCATCCATGGTGTCGCTACCACCTGCTCCGTGCACGTGAATGTCTATGAATCCCGGACAGACAATCTGCCCGCAGGCATCCACAACCTCTTTTGCCTGTTCTTCATAATCCTTCATGTCACCGATTTTTAAAATGCGTTCATCAAACAGCACAAAACCATTTTCTATAACACCTTTTTCCAAAACAACTCTTCCATTGATTATTGCTTTCATTTGCTCACACCTACTTTCAATAAACCAGTTCGTCTTTGATATTATTATATACAATTTTTTATAAACATAAAGAAACCTAAGGCATAAAGCCCTCGGCCTTTATGGAATTTTCAATCAGCTTTCCATTCCTGTAAGATTATCCTATAGTTTATTAAATCCTTCTAGATACTCACGATGCGCCACTATAAGCTCATCCAAAATAGCCTTTGCCTGCGTCACAGAGTTAATAAGCGGGTGCACATAGAGTGCGTTGAGCGCCTTTCCATAATCTCTGTTTACAGCTGCTTCTATCGTCAGTTGCTCATAGGCTTTCACGGAATGAATCCATCCATGAATTTCAGAAGACACCTCACTATTATAGGTGGGCCTTGCACCTTCTTTTCCCACAACACAATTTACCTCAATCACAGCTTCCTTCGCCAACGAGGGTATCGTCCCTTGGTTGGCAACATTGACAACGTGTTCTTCTTGCTTATCATTATAAATGGCACTTATAAGCGCTATCGCTGCATCTGAATAATACGCACCGCCTCTCTTTTCAAGTGCTGGCGGTTTCACATCCAGTGTTTCATCTGCATAGGTTTTAAAGAGCTCTCTCTCAATTGCCATGACTTCAACTGCTCTTGTCCTATCTCGGTGCTCCAATTCATTTGCAAGCATCTCTGACTTCATGTAATAATAGCGATGATATGGACATGGAATCATATTAAGTGCCCTTAAAAACGTCGCATCCCATTTGAGATCGGGGATGTTCTTCATATTCACCGAAGCACCACTGCAAAGCCTGTCTATTACAACTTCTTTGCAAGCAATGCCATCCAAATAAACTTCGGTCCCCCAAATCAAGTGATTTAACCCAATTATGTCCAACTTCACTCTGCTTGAATCCACTTCCAAGATTCCAGCAAGGTTGTGTCTCATGTTGATTGGAACATTACACAGCCCTAAGACCTTTACTTTAGAGTGTTTTTGCACAGCCTCCGTCACCAATCCCGCAGGATTCGTAAAATTTATTAGCCATGCGTTCTCTGCATATTTTTCGATATCCTTGCAGATATCCAGTACAACTGGAATCGTTCTCAGCGCCTTTGAAAATCCACCTGCACCTGTAGTCTCCTGACCAATTGCGCCATGTGCCAAGGGAATCTGTTCATCTTTTGCTCTGGACTTTAAGCCCCCTACTCTGATTTGAGTTAGGATAAAATCCGCATCTCTTATGGCCTCTATCCGATTTAGAGTCGCCACAACGTCGATATTTCTCTTTTCTCTTTTGACCATTCTCTTAGCCAAATTCACAACAATATCTAGTTTTTCACGACCCTCCTCTATATCCAAAAGATAGAGGGTCTTCACAGGAAGTTCATCATACCGCTTTAAGATGCCTTCCACTAATTCCGGCGTATAACTGCTGCCACCGCCGATTACTGTGATTTTCAAAGGTTTCATCAGCACTCTCCTTGATTCCTGAGCATCCTCTCATACAGTTCCACCATTTCAGTGGCAAGGTCTTTTATTGTTATGGCATTCATTAAGTGATCCTGTGCGTGTATTAGAAGCAGTGATGGTTGTGTCAGATTCCCTCTCGCTTCTCCCTGAATCAATTCCGTCTGACTCTTATGCGCAAGCCCCAGTTTTTCACCAGAGGCCTCAATGGATATTTGCGCCTCTTCTATTTTTCCCTCTTTAGCCAAATGGATTGCCTCCATCGCCAAACTTCTCGCCTCACCGCTGTTGGCGATTAAATTTATGATAATCAGTTCTAAACTCACCTGTTTTCTCCTTTGTCTTTCCTAAAAATATTTAGAGGAAAAACCGCTGCGACACGATTTTCCTCTGAAATAGTCACGTCACAACCGCTCATTTTGCAGTCATTATAAATCAAATCATCCATTCAAATCTGCTTTTAAGTCTCTCGCCTAGCTTTCCATGCTGTTTTTATGCCTTTCGAGAGCACCTATAAATGGAAAATACATCACTACAGAGAAGATCAGATTGATTAGAGCGACAATACCGCCTCTGATAGACGCCGTTGCAAAAATAGCGCCAATAACGGATGGGAATGTCCAAGGAACAATTGCCACCGTCTTTGGACAAAAGCCAATTTTCATCATCATATAAGTAAAAATAACCATGATAACAGGGCCGAATATAAACGGAATTAACATAAATGGATTTAAAACCATTGGAAATCCGTACATAATTGGTTCATTGATGTTAAAAAGGCCTGGCGCTGTTCCCAGTTTGATAACTTCTCTGTGTTCTGCACGCTTCGCACTGATAATCCCAGCAATAATCAAGCCCAGCGTGGCACCAGATCCGCCCATGTACACAAATGTATCCAACATGACTTTGGTAACGATATAGGTTGGTTCAGCGCCGGCGTTGACTGCTGCCATGTTGGCTTCAATCAGCGGCAATAGAACTGGTTCAATGATGCCACCTATGATATTTGATCCATGAAGTCCAAAGAACCATAAAAGCTGATTCATAAATACAATTAGAACAGCTGATCCCAGCGAGTCCGCAACATCTCTAAGCGGTGCAGCCACCACCCTGTTGATAAAGACAAATAAATTACCGTCTGGAATTCGGGCAATAAAGATCGCCAAAACGGCAAAGATTGATAATACCATAATTCCTGGAATCAAGGATTCAAAAGATCCCGACACTGCTGGTGGAACACCTTCTGGCATGGTGATGACGAGGTGTTTACTGTTGGACAGCTTCACAAAGATTTCCGTGGAAATCAGAGCCACTAAAATAGCGACAAACATGGCTCCCGAATTTGTAAAAGTCCAGCTGATATCCCCCCATCCTCCAGTTGGCGAAGCCTGAGGCACCAGTATAAAAAATGAGGCCAGCGAAATAATCCCGGCTGCCAGACCATCTCTTCCATAGGATTTTGAAAGGAAATAGGCAATTGAAAATGCCAAGTAAACTGAAATCAGAGCAAACGAACCCCACCAGATATTTCCTCCAAAAGTCTTCCATCCCTCTCCAAAGACATCCACCATAAACAATTGATATCTTTGAATCGGCAAGTTGTTGATTAAGACTGCAAACGACCCTGCAATTAAAATTGGCATCAGCGAACAAAATCCATCTCTAATTGCCACTAGGTGTCTTTGTGCGCCAACTCTTCCAGCCACAGGCACAAAGTACCTTTCCAAAAAACTCATAATGCTTTTCATGAAAAAATAACCCCCTCGATTTTTAATAGTGAAGCGCTTCCGCTTCGCATTTATACCACCTCAGAACCAAAGTACTGAGATGTCATCAAATTGTCATTTCCCCCTAACCACTGAGAAAATTACAATTTCAATGCCTTTTCGAGAACAACAGCCCCATTCATCGTTCCATAATCAACGCTGTCTATAACCGCCACTGGAATATGACTTTCCGCAACGGCCTTTTGGATTTTAGGCAACAAAAAACGAACTTGAGGTCCTAACAAGAGGATATCCACTTCATGATATCTCGATTTCGCCTCTGCTTCTGAACAGGCAAAAATCTCAACCTCTACCCCTTTGTCTTTTGCTGCTGCTTGCATTTTAGTGACCAACAGGCTTGTGGACATTCCTGCTGAGCACACTAACATAATTTTTTTCATGTGAACCCTCCCGAATTTTATCAATCACCTCTATGGTGTTGATTTTGGTTTAAAGAACCAATGCTTCTGCGACAAAGCCGTCCTTTTTTTCATTCACAGCCAGTAAAACAGCCCCCATCACTGGTAAATCAACTGGTCTGTGAAATGCTATATGCTTAAACTGACTCTCTATGCGAGAACGCAACAGCTCGTACATCAAGCTGCTCTTTGTCAAAACACTCCCTGCGACGGAGAGTTTAAACGGTTCCCACTTCATAATCTCATTTATTGCAACAATCATCTCAAACAGTTCATCCACTGCTCTTTGTACGATGTCTCTTGCCGCTGCATCAATTTCATAAGCCCCGATGACTACTTCGGCAAACTTGGCAACGGCCTCTTTTTCCCTGCTTTCCATATAGATGTACTCTATGATATCTTCAGGGGTTTCAAAAGGATGCCTTTCCCTGTAGAGTTCCCAGAGTTTTGTTTCAGGACCTCTCTTGTCAAACGACTTGACTATGGCGACGAATCCATCTCTTCCAATTCTATATCCACTGCCTTCGTCACCAATCAGATGCCCCCATCCACCAACTCGATGCCATGTTCTATCTGCTGAAACTGCAAGGGCAATGGAGCCTGTGCCACTTATGAGGATTGCGCCTTCATATCCTGAATTTGCCCCAACCAGTGCCGTGAGGGCATCGTTGCAAACAATCAGCTTCCCTGCAAATCCAATCTCCCTGAAAACCGTTTCCATGTACAGCTTATCTTGACTCGTGTCTATTCCAGCCCCTCCAAAACAGATACACGCAATCCCTTTAAAATCTACGCCTGCGAATTCAGTTAAATCATTGAGCAGTGATTCAATCCGGCCTGTGATGAGTGCCCTTTCCGCCACATGGCAATTTGTAGGGCCAACGGTTCTCTCAGCCAACACCTGATTGCCGTCGCTGATAGCTCCTGTTGTTTTCGTCCCACCACCATCTATTCCAATATAGTAAGTCATCACCGATCTCCATTTCCTGCAAATTTAAACCTAAAGACCTGCTGCAAATAGTGCTTCTAAAGCAGTCACCGCTTCAGATTCATCTTCTCCTTGAGCTGTAATTCTTATTGTATCGCCTGTGAGAACACCCAGTCCTAAGACGCCCATAATACTCTTGCCATTTACAGCGACATCCCCTTTAATCAATTGAATGTCACTTTTAAATTTTGATGCTTCGCTTACAAATTGACTTGCTGGTCTTGCATGCAAACCCGTTGCACTATTAACCGTTACAGAAAATTCTTTCATATCTTCACCTCCTTTACACACTATAATAATGCATATTTCATGCCAAAGTTAAATTTGAGTAAAATCATTTACAAATAGACCACTCATATCTGATTTTACCAGACTTAATTACAAAAAATACACACAATTTCTGAAAAAACAGTGTGTATTTTTACTTCTGTATGTGTGTACTGTTTTATTTTAGTGTGTAACAACTTGCTCAGTGTGTATTTTGCTTTAAGTGTGTATCTCACTCGCCGTTGTTCGATAAAAACATTTTGAGCAAGTATGCCTGATCGCTATTTGAAAAGTGAATTCCATAGAGATGTTCCAGCGATATGAGCTCGTTGTGCAGCAATTCCATTTCAAATGAATACTGCGATATGAAGTCGTTTAAATCCTCTTTGGGCTGCATCGGCATGCCCTGAACTAAATTGTCCACCAAGAAACTCAAATGCAGAGAAATCCCCACTTTCACCTCCTGATCCATTTTGACCTTCAACACTTTTTCACCACGGTCTATGAATTGTCGAACCTCATGCAGCAGCGTTCCGCTATCCACTGACTTTAGATGAGATCCCAGAGACTGTCCTATTTTAAGGAATAGATCCTCTCTTTCGATGATTTTCTCAAGCCGCTCAACACCATCTCCCGACAGGATATCCACTGCTGAAATGTATGGGATGCCATCTACTTCGATTTCCACAGTTCCCACAATTGCCAATATTTCATACGCCTCTTTGTAGTAATCTATCATGCTCAGAAACTCTCTTCGGTTTAAGAGATTCAGCGTTATGAGCTGATATGTTTCATCTAACATAAGCCTGGTTTCCAAAATTTCCTTAAGACGTTCACTGGCTCCTTCGCCAGTAAAACAAGCTGTGATAATCAGTGGTTTTTTATGGTGCTTTCTCTCCTTTACAACTTTGCCACCCATCTCAACACAGGACTTGTATATCTCAATTAAGTCCCTGCCTAGAACAGCTTTGCGGCAAGCCTCCAAAACCATAGGCGTGCTGGCCTTATCCAACGTCTTCGTCAAGATACCCGTCTCTTCGTAAATCATTTCGCCAAATCCAATCAGTGATCCCATATCTACTAAAATTAAAACGCCTCTTCCGCGATTTATCTTTTCAGCTCTCTTCTTGGCCATTTCATACATGGTTTCTGCTCTCATGCTCAGAGGCATATCAAGTGCCTCGCAATGGTCCGTTCCCACGAGATCGTTCACAACTTGAGCCATACTAGATGCTGTTGAATTTCCATGCATAATGACCAAAATGCCCACAAAATCATCTACCTCGCCTTCCAAGGCGTATGGATTTGATGCCAAGAACATAGTGAGATATCCGATTTCATCAAGCGGCGTTTCAATTTCAAAGGTTGAGTCTATTCGCTTGGCGATTTCCATGGCCACCATAAACTCATCTGGATAGTTGACTCTGATTAAATTGAGCTTTGGATGATAGATGGATTGATGTCCCCTGATTCGCTCTATACTGCCCTGAAGGTGTAGTGCCAATCCAAAATAGATTTTTTCATCAAATGTCTTTTCGAGTCTTTCTTGTGCATAAGTCAATATTTCACCCGTGATATCCACAATTTCTCCATCCACCACTTTTGCAATTTCTTCTTTTTTATATTGCTCGGGAATATCGACAATATACTTTTGAAAATGCTGTTCAATATCAAGGCTCATAATCTGATTGATTTCTGACTCCGATTTGCCCTCTGCCCTCAAATCCTCTAACCGACTCTCAATCTGTTCATAAAAATAAGGCTCTCTGAGGGTTTCCTCATTGAGATACGTCTCGTCTTCATCAAAGTAAAACTTGTAGATATCCTCTTGATGTTTCAACAGTTTTTCAAGCTCTAATCTATGCTCTTTTATGCGCATGGATCCTCGTTTCACCGGTTGGGGCAAATCCGATTGCTCAATGAGGATATAGTTTTTACGCTGTGACTTGAAGTTCAAAAAGGCCTTAGCACAGGAGAGCTGGATATCGCTCTTGAGCTGACCAATGTTGCTAGGACACTCGTAGAGGAGCATGGATTCAAGTGCATTTCGATTGATGTAAATGCTCTTTGAAAGCCGCTTGGACTCTTCTTTGATAAAGGTCTCAATCAGCTTGTACCGATCTTTTAATCCCCGTTCCTTTAACGGCGGGAGCTTTATCGTCATGGGAATCCGCCTTGTAAAAGTCTTTAGAAGCGCCGACTCTGGTTCTTCTGTTGTGGCAGCTATAATCTGCACATCAGCTGTCTGTCTCTCTTCGCTGTCTCCCAACCTGCTAAACTGCCCCTTGTCTATGAATGTAAAGAGCATCTCCTGACCTTGGTTGGAGAGTCTATGCACTTCATCCAAAAACAAGATGCCGTGATCCGCTCGTTTCAAAAGGCCATCTCGATCTTTTTCAGCACCTGTGTAAGCGCCTTTTTTCACTCCAAAGATCTGCGCCATGAGCAATTGTGGATTTTCTCCATAGTCGGCACAATTAAATCGCACAAATGGAGCCGCCTCAGATAGCATATGAGATTCTCTTGCAAACTGGTACATGAGTTCTGCAAACATGGACTTTCCAACACCTGTTTCGCCTAATATTAAAGTGTGGAGTCCCCTTGGAGGGTAGAGTATCGCAGCTTTTGCCTGTTGAATCGGTACATTTAGACTCTTATTCGCCCCTATGAGCATATCCAGAGAAAACTTGCGCTCCACTAGATTTACTTTGGAAATTTGCTCCCTCGATTCAGATGGATTCTCCAAAGGCTTAGATATGTCAGAATGCACCAGGTCATTGCCATTTCCCAAGACATACTTTACAGGGCGTCCAGATAGCTTTGTCATTTTTCCATCTTGACATAGCTGATTCAAATATCGACTTGTATTGGCTCGATCCAGCTCCATTGCTTCGGCAATTTCCGACGCTGTTATTCCCGCTGTTCCGTATTCTTTCACATATTCAAAGATTTTGTCCACTTTTCTCATGATTCCCCTCCAAAACCACTTTTTAAAACCACAAAATATAACGCCAGCATATGGCTGGCGTCTCAATTATATCATTATGCTCATAAAGAGTCTTCTAACCCTCTATAATTTTTACAAAATACTTTCTCTTTCTAGGTCCATCAAATTCACAGAAGAATACCGACTGGAACATGCCCAGTTCAATATGGCCATTGCTCAAAATCAGCGTCACCGAACTCCCAAATATGGACGATTTAATATGTGCAGCTGAATTTCCTTCAATGTGCTGATAATGTCCATCCTTAGGGACGAGTTCATTCATCCGGTTGATAATGTCTTGCTGCACAACCGGGTCATAGTTTTTATTCACGGTAACAGCCGCAGTGGAATGCGGAACATAGATGACAATAATCCCATGATGAATTCCACTCTTATCTACAATCTTTCGGATACTGTCCATGATATCAATCATTTCGCTCTTTTCCTTCGATTTGATTTCAATAACTTCGAACATATACCGCACCTCCTCGCATTCAGAGTCTATTTTAAGAAATCACGCCGTTCATGCTTTCTAAAATATCCGCGTCTTATTATATATATACATCCGAAGCACACAGCCTAATCATCAAATTTGGAAATCAGCGCCTCAAATCGTAAGAAGTCTACACTTGCCGTTTTAACTTCAATAAATGCCCGCCGAGAATAATATAGCTCAAACCCATCAACAATAGGATTGCCATTGAGCTGTAGATAGAACTTGTAAAATGCCCTCTGGCAATTAGCGACTCAATGGCACTTATGGCCCACCGATGCGGTGTCAAATCAGCCATTTTGAGAAGAACTCGTGATTTAATGATCTCCAGAGGCCACATACAGCCCCCTAACATTCCCATTCCCGTTAGGATAATCGGCGAAATCGCTCCAAGCTGAGACATGTTCTTTACGAGACTCACCACGAGAAACGAAAGTGCCGTCATGGCGAATACATACAGCATGGCAATTAAAATAATACCCCCTATCTGCGTTCCCCATTTAATGCCAAACAAATACCTGCCCGTCACAATCATAAGTGCCGTTTGAAATGACCCCAGTACAAAAGCGGGCAGGACATTTCCAATCAGGATTGTATACCGAGAAATTGGCGATACCAACATCCTGTCAAGTGTGTGCAGTCTTCTATCCTCAAGATAATCTCCTACTGTGAACATCAGGGAATACGTCACAAAGAACAACGTCATTCCAACAGTTGCGTGTATTTTGGGATCATAATTAGACTGAGGGCTTGCATCATAGTAAGCCCTTTCAATTGTGTAGACCTCTTGGGCCTCTTCAGCACTTCTAAGAGCCGATTTCAACCCATCAGCCAACGCCATGTGATTTACTGGCTGGCCATTTTTTACTTCAATTATGCTCGCGGCCTTCTCTATAAAGGTTTCATCTGCCTTGTCCGCCACTTTATTTTCTCGTATCAAACGCTCAGCTTGATACCGCTCAGTGGTTGGTTTGATTTCATAAATAGTTGCCGTATCGTCAAAGACAATCATGAAGATTACCTGATGATTGATTACAGCTTGCTCTCCTTCTTCTAACTCCATGAGTTTCACCTCAAAGTTGCCCTCTCTTTCAAGGGCATGAATTACCTCAGCCGTTGCCACGCGCTTCGACTGATCTACAACAGCGATTACACCGTTGCCGTCCCCTCCAGAAGTATTCCCTAACACACTGGCCAAGAGAAGGCTCATCAAAAACATGATGACATAAAGGGACAAATTGTCCTTAAGCAGTCTAAATTTTAGTTTAAGCATATTCCGCCGCCTCTCTCTTCAAGACAATCCAAAGCGCCCCCGCTGAAAACAAAAGTCCAATGATGAGCAACATGCCCAGATAGGGGATCAACGCTTCAAATGTCATCCCCTTGTAGATACCCAAAAACAAGTCCAGCACTGTTCCATTCAGCGCAAGGCCCTTAAATTTGAGCGCAAAACTGGGCAGGGCATCCAATGGCACATAGCTCCCTCCAATAAGTGCAAAGATGTGTATCAAAACATTTTCAAAGATATTTGCCACTTTAAATGATCCCTGACGCAAGGCTATGGCACTGATAAAAATCCCCACACCGCTCACAGCAACAGCACTGGCCAAAATCCCAACGAGAATCAGCAACGGTCTCTGCCAGTCAACCTTTAACACAAACTTAGCAAATACAAGTAAGAGGCTCATCTGAACCGCACTGAGGACTACCGTCATCAGAAACTTGCTCGCAATCACTTTCGCCTTTGTCACACCTGCCACACTGCTCCTGTCAAGCGTTAGCATTTTTTGCTCTCTTAAGAGTGTTCGCCCAGTATGCCCTGATGCATACAATATAAACATGGACATCATAGCAATGCTGTAGTAGGCAAAACTGTCAATATGACGATTGCCATGCAATGTCTTGTAATTTACTGCCGATACTGCATCCGCCTCACTTCTTTCCTCTGATTCACCCATTATCTCCGGAAGGCTTTTAAACAGAGTATTAAGGTCAAGATAAGAGGCTCCCACTTCAATAAAGGCATTTTTATGGGCAATTCTCTGCTCCATTTCACTAAAATACCCCTTCAAGACAGATTCGGCAATCATGGCTCCGTACTGCGATTCAGGGTTTGCCAACATCTTCACCTCAATCTCATTTCGATTTGGCAAGGTAAAATCAATCATCTGATTGTAGATGAATCCCTTTGGAAGATAAAATACAGCCGCCACTCTGCCTTCATCCAGGGCTGTTTCAGCCATTTCATCACTCATTATCTGATATTCTAGAATTGACTTTACAGCCTCGCTATCCAAGAAATTCTCGAAAAAAATCCGTTCAAAATCCATTTCCTGTTCACTCTTTCGAATCTCTTCATCGCTCATATATGGAGAAACCTTGGATAAAAATTTCTCCCGTTCAGCGTTGGCATCATACGCTTTCACAATTCCGATTTGAACCGTTTCAAAGAGGCCCTCTTCGTCAAAGTTTCCCCTCAGAGAAAAACTCAGAATCGTCGTGAGTACAATTGGCATCATCACCAATACCAATAGACTCTTTTTTTCAGATGCCAAAACCCTGATATCCTTCATCAGCAGTTTTAAAATCATAACGCCTCCTAATCTCTAAGTCCCCTACCTGTCAAATGTAAAAATACTTGTTCCAAATCCGGCTTCATCACTTCAAAGGAAACGAGTCCCGAGTCCATCGCCATAAGCGCTTTTAAAATATCCTTATGGCTATTTCCACTACTATTTGTCATAATAGACAGTTCATAGTCCGAGAGTTTCTTTACCTGTGTCACCCAGGGAATTGATTTCACCTGATTTAACAAAGGCGTCATGTCTTCTTCAAATTTCAGTTTCATACCACTCTGAATCTTGGATTGTTCAAGTAGCGCCTCCAACGAACCCTCAGCAATAATCTTCCCTCTGTCCATAATGTAAATTCTCTGGCAAACGGCTTCCACTTCCTCCATGTAATGGCTGGTATAGAGAACGCTGACGCCTTCCACTTTTAAATTATTTACAGTCTCAAGTATGTGGTTTCTGGATTGAGGATCAATGCCCACTGTGGGCTCGTCCATAATTACCAGTCTCGGGCTGTGAAGGAGGCCAACCCCAATATTGAGTCTGCGCTTCATGCCTCCTGAATACGTCCCCACTCTGTCTTTTAACCGTTCATCAATGCCAATAATCTCTGATATCTTTTGAATTCGCTCTTTTAGCGCCTTCCCATTAAGACCATATAGCCCCCCAAAATACTTGAGGTTTTCATATCCAGATAAGGTCTCATAGAGTGCAATTTCCTGTGGAATATACCCAATGTGCGGTTGAATGGATTCCGGTGATTTTGCAATGTCTTGACCTTCAAATAAAATTTTGCCGGCACTGGGCTTAAACAGTGTTGAAATCATCGAAATTGTCGTCGATTTTCCCGCCCCGTTCGGCCCTAAGAGTCCCACAACTTCCCCCTTGTCAATTTGAAAAGATATCCCATCCACAGCCGTAAACTCACCATATTTTTTAATCAGCGACTTCACTTCTAACATCATCTTACCTCCTCAATGGACTTGCTGTTTGTCTCATCAATCTTTGGAAAGTCAAAGAATTGCTTTTTTTCGATTTCCCAGTTTTTTAAATTGATATTGATTTCCTGCGCCTTAAATGGCATGTCATCACCCTCGTACTCTATGCCAATGAGAATATTTTTTTCGACGATGTAACCGTCCAGATCCACATATGCCACTTCCTCATATTGAGTAATCTGCATTTGAGCTATCATCTTTTCCATGACATTTAATATCTCATCTGAATTTACACCTTGAACCTCAGCATTTTTTAGCGCTTTCTCTATTGCTATTTTCAAAACTTCTCTCTTCGAACCAATCTGTTCTTCCACTTCTTTTTTGATGTCTTCAAGTTGATTGGCTGTTGGCTTTACAGTATACTTTGTAGCTTTGACATCTCCGTCTTGATTTTTGATAGTCACTTTTTCACCGACAAAGACATTCTCAGCCCGAATTATCTGATGCCATTTTTCGGATGTTGAGTCCAAGATTTCGGTTATGATTTCACCTTCATCCACTTCGCCGCTGCTTTCCCCATCTAGCTTTAGATATTCAGGGAAAATTGCCAGTTTTATATATTGCATTTCTCTTGACTGCCTGTAGTATTGAAAATCTGTACCGAGATCATCATAGTAGTAATAGAGATTATAAATGGCTTGATCTGCTTTTTTATCAAAGTGACCTGATAGTCTAAGTTTTACCGTTTCCAGAGCATTTATCCAGTTATCAGCAGAATTACTTTGGCTGGCCGCCTGAGGCTCTTGTTCTGCTTTTATGGTAATCGTCTGTGCGCCTTGTTTTATTTCACCTGTACGAATACTGGCTTCTTTGTAGGACTGATACGTTTCTCCATCTGAGCACCCTATCAAAAAAGTTCCCATCATCATTAGGCTCATAAAGGCACTCAGCCATTTTCGAACATGCTTCACTTCCATTTCAACCTCCTTTTATTCGTACATTCTATTATATTTAGTATACACATCTTCATCTATTCGCACACCAGACCTTCGTCATTTTCTTCATAAAAAAACCATGACTTTTGTCATGGTTTCAAGCTGTAGGCAAAGTCTACAGGATATGAGCTTGTCGAGAAATATTAAGACGTCATATTGTACTTATTGATTTTTCGGTAAAGCGTTGCCCTTCCTATCCCAAGTTTATCGGCGACGATGTCTATTTGATTTTTAACGCCTCGGTATTGATTCAGTGCATTTTCTAAAAATGACCGTTCATACTCCTCATAAGTCATAATGCGATTTTTTGCAATTTTCACTTCATGAATCCGATCCAGTTCATCTTCCACCATGTACCTTGTAATCATGGATTGATGACTGTTGCAGACCAGTTGTTCTAAAAACCGTTCCAGCCCTGTCAAGTTATCCTCCCAGATTTCGTTTTTCAGAACTTCTATTGCCTCGGCTTCAATGCAAAAGGTCGGCTTTGAAAAAATCTTTGCATAGACATCGAGAAACTTGAGCACAAACTCTTCAAAATCATCAGGACTTCTCTCCTTTAATGGTTTGAGATAAAGTGCATTGGCATTGAGTCTATAGTAGAGTTCCTCATTAAAATAACCCTGTCTGATCTTGTCTAAAATATCGTATTGTGTGGTTCCGATGATTCTCACATCCACCTCTTTGATGACAATTCCCGCCTCCAGTTCTATCTCACCAGTGGTGATGTACTTTAAGAGATCCATCTGGATATTCAGCGGTAGATGTGTAATTTCGTTAAAGACAATGGTTCCCTTGTGCGCAAGTTGCATCATTCCAGGATTAATCATGCTCTCGCCAATCCCGAATAGTTCAGAGAGAAAATAAGTTCTAGGCAAGTATTTGCAGTCAATGGTAATGACGTAGTTCGCCTTTCTATCTGAAAAATTATGGATGCTGTAGGCAAATGTCTTCTTACCGGTCCCACTTTCCCCTGTTATGAGAACATGCTCATCGTGGATTGCTATTCGCCGAGCTTCTTCCGCAGCACGTCTCATATCGTCATCATTGCAGATGAGGTGATTCATCTTGACACTGGATTTATTGTTGAGCATCTCATTCATCACCCTAAAAGTCTCTTCAATTTTCCTAAACGTAATCACCGTGCCCAAATATTCAGAATTCAAATTCGTGTTGACACAGCTGATGAGTCCCTTGAAATTGACATTGCTGTTTTGGAGGACAAAAACTTCATCCGACAGATTCTTCTTACTGAACAGATAGTTCTTGATAATTGTGTGGTTGATAATCTGGTCTATTTTTTGATGTTTCACATCTTCTTCTATGTTGAAATAGGATTTGAATACATTGTTGTAGTAAGAAATCCGATTGTCTTTATCCAAGTAGACAATTCCATCTTTGACGTTTGTGACAATATGCTCTATTTTGTGATTAATCACTTCAATTCGGTTGACCTGTTCAACACTGACCAGCTTGCTGATTAACAACTCAGCCATATTCTCTAGAAACGTGGTAATGCCCCTTAGATTTTCAGAGAATTTTTCTTGTTTTTCATAGCTCTCCAGCATAAGTCCAATCGCCCCAAGCATTTGACTTTCATGCATAATCGGTATGGAAATAACCCCTCGTATTTTGCAAATGGCATTGTTTTTACAAATTCTACATTTCTCAAAGTCATTTATATCCATGACGATTTTATTGTGCCTATCTGAAATGCTTGATGCTACAATGGAATTGTCCGTCACATCTATGTCGTTTTCAAGCATGTACTTATAAGTATTGCCAATAATCGTGAGGTCATTGTCTACCACGATGACATCCACATCCAGCACATTGGCTATGGCTTCGCAAATACTGGACACTGTATCCCCAATTAATTTAAGATCCATCCCCTTCACCTCTCTCAACAACCAGCAATAGGTGCCATCAAAAGACAGCACCTAAGCAAGTTATTTCTTATAAAAATTCACTTCGCAAATATCATCTCCAGCGGCAATTGTCTTGCCTAGGTGAAACTCATATCCATGAGAAGCGGCAATACCCCTGTCACCATCCATAGCACAATCGCACATGAGGTTGATTTCCTCATCGCTGAATCCCTGTTTTTTCCACGCCGCCACAAGTGGACAGTAGTTAAAGACCACTTCTAGCTTCTCATCATCACAGGCTTTGACTTCCATCTCAAATATTTTTTTGGTATTTTCGGGCAAAAATGCCTTTTCGAAATTGGGAAGCCCTTCTCCTACCTGACGTGTCTTGATATCTGCTCCGTGGACTCCACCTGTTTTATAGATGGCTTTTCTGGCAATTTGCTCTGCATCACAGCCTGATTTTTTTGCCTCATCCATCATGAGCCCCATCCATGTGGCTCTGTGCTCAATAGCACCTCTCAGTCCATTGACCACTTCGTTTTCTGTGTGTTTTGGGTTGTTTTTAATTTTACTCATCTCTTTCCTCTCCATTATGTCCTTATTTTATATTCTAGATACAAATTCGGTTTTATCTGCCGATAAATCTACCCAGTGCATCTAATTGATAGTACATGGTTGCAGCGCCTGCGTCTATATGTCCAACGCCTTTATCTTCTCGATATGTCGCCCTGCCCTTTCTGGCTTCCATTGACTCTGTTTCCAGCATGCCATTCTCTGCCGCTTCGGAAATGCGCCTCGAGAGTTCAGCCTTGTCTAAACCCGATTCAAGAACCGCTTCATAAGCCTCAACCACCCTAAACAATGGATCAATCATGGTCTTATCGCCAGGCTGTGCTTTGCCTCGATTCATCATTGCCTCCATAGCTGTTTTTAAAAAGACGTAGCCCTTCTGAGCATCCATTTCCTCGCATCCCTTGACCGTCATAGAGGCCTTCATAAAGGCATCGCCGTACAAAACACCTGATGATCCCCCCACAGAACTCATGATGCTCATCCCCACTTTCATAAACAGCTCATTGAGGGGAAGGGTTCTAAGTGAATCCGCCATTTTAACGATTTCCTGATACCCTTTGTTGATATTGACCCAGTGGTCTCCATCGCCTAAAATTGAATCCAGTTCTGTGATATAGGTCTTCTCGGATTCAATTTTATCCGCAATTTCCAAAAATAAATTAACGACTTTTTCACTGTTCATAACATCCTCGATTCTAAAATTATCTCACTTTTAATCCCGGCGTATTTGCTTCACTGTCCAGTAGTTGTTTCAACTCTTCATCCAGTTTTAGCAAGCTCACAGAGCATCCTGACATCTCCAGAGCTGTCATGAAATTGCCGACAAACGATCTATATACACGGATATTTTTCGATTTTAAGATGGCCTCCACCTCGCCATACATGATATAGAGCTCCATCAGCGGTGTTGAACCCAGTCCATTCATCATCACTGCCACCTCTGAGTTCTCATAGTCATAATCCGCCAGTATCTTGTCCACCAGTATCTGAGCAAATTCAGAGGCAGATTTTACAGTGGTGTGGAAAACACCGGGCTCCCCGTGAATGCCCATTCCAATTTCAACTTCATCTTCACCCAGTGTAAATCCTGGTTTTCCAACGCCAGGAAGAATACACGGCGACATTGCCATCCCCATGGATCTAATATTTTGTATGGTTTTTTCCGCAACTGCCTTGACTTCTGCCAATGTTCCACCAGCCTCCGCCTTAGCCCCTGCTATCTTGTGAACAAAAACTGTTCCCGCTATGCCCCTTCTGCCAGCAGAATAAGTGCTGTCTTCAACCGCCACGTCGTCTTTGACAACCACACAGTCCACTTTGATGCCCTGCATCTCTGCAATATCCTTTGACATCTCAAAGTTCATGATGTCTCCTGAATAATTTTTGATAATGAGGAGTACCCCTGCACCTGAATCGGCTTCCTCAATCCCCTTTACAATTCGATCTGGGCTTGGAGAGGCAAAGACATTTCCCGAAACGGCTGCATCCAACATACCCGTTCCCACATAGCCAGCATGAGCTGGTTCATGGCCTGATCCCCCACCAGATACAAGACCGACTTTATTTGCTTTTTTACATCGTCTGGAAATCACTTCATACCCTTCGTGATAAACCAGCTCAGGATGGGCTTTTTCAATGCCCTTTAACATTTCTGAAACGACATGATCCGGATTATTTATTAGCTTTTTCATATACACTCCTATAAATTGCCTAGATAGGCTTGTTTGACGCGTTCATCCTTTAAAAGGTCACATGCCTTGCCTTCCATGATAATCTTGCCCGTCTCGAGAACATAGCCTCTATCAGCTACCTTCAGAGCCATCTGAGCGTTCTGCTCCACAAGTAATATGGTAGTGCCCAGCTTGTTGATGTCCTTTATCAGTTCGAAAATCAATAAAACCAAATTGGGCGAAAGTCCAAGAGAGGGTTCATCCAAAAGCAGAATTTCGGGCTTTGACATCAGTGCCCTTCCAATTGCCAGCATCTGCTGTTCTCCACCGCTCAGTGTCTTCGCAATTTGAGTTTTTCGCTCTGAAAGTCTTGGGAAAAGCTCATAGACCATTTTATAGCTCTCTTCAATCTCTCGCTTGTCAGTCCTCGTATAAGCACCCAGCTTTAAGTTGTCGTAGACACTTAGCTATGGAAACACTTCCCTGCCTTCTGGCGATAGACTTATCCCCTTTTTCACAATTGCACCTGGCTGTATGCATGTAATCTCTTCATCTCTATAAGTGATTTTTCCCTCTTTGGGTTTCAAGAGACCTGTTATCGTTCCTAAAGTTGTGGTCTTGCCAGCGCCATTGCTTCCAATAAGGGTGACAATTTCGCCCTTGTTGATGGTTAAATTAATGCCCTTTAAGGCGTGTATGTTGTCATAATAGGTGTGGACATTTTCCATTTTAAGCACAGTTATCCACCTCCTTGCCCAGATAGGCCTCAATGACGAGTTTGTTGTTTGCTATTTCCTCTGGGAGTCCCTCTGCTACTTTCTTGCCATGATCGATTACATAAATTCTGTCTGAGACATTCATGACCACACTCATGTCATGCTCTATGAGCAGTATGGTATATCCCTTTAAAACCAGTGACTTGATAAATAAAAGCAAATCCTCTGACTCCTGTGGATTCATCCCCGCAGCGGGTTCATCTAAGATGATAATCTTGGCTTCTGTGGCAATAGCCCTTGCAATTTCAAGCCGCCTCTGATCTCCATATGGCAAGTTGGACGGATAGTCGCTAATCTTGTCCGACAGCCCGATGGAATCCAGTATTTCTATGGCTTTTTGCGTCTTTTCCAGTTCTATTTTTTTATATTTCCTCGTTCTAAACAAAAGGTCTATAAACCCGTAATCCGTATTGATGTGCATACCGGCGAGAACGTTCTCAATCACACGCATTTCACGAAACAGCCTTATGTTTTGAAACGTTCTGGAAATGCCGGCCTTCACAATTTCTTGGGGGGTTTTATTTTGAATCGCTTCACCGTTAAAGACAATTGTACCGCCACTGCATTTGTAAATGCCGGTGAGCAAATTGAAAATCGTCGTCTTTCCTGCGCCGTTTGGGCCTATGATACTGACGACTTCACCTTCACAAACGCTAAAGGTAACTTCATCCACCGCTTTGAGCCCGCCAAAACTTATGGAGAGCTTTTCCACATCGAGTAGCCGCCTCTTTTCTCTTTCCATCAGTAATCACCTTCTATCCCTTTTGGCATTTTGTACTTCTTACGACTCTGACCACCGAGTATTCCCTCAGGCTTAAAGCGCATCATCAACACAAGAATCAGTCCGTATACGATAAATCTGTATTCACTTGCAAACCTCAAGAATTCAGGAAATGATATGAGCAACAACGAACCGAGATACATGCCTTTCATCGTTCCCATGCCGCCTAAAATGACAATGCTAATAATCAAGATGGATATGTCAAAGTTAAATGTATTTGGATCTATAAATCTGACCATGTGCACATAGAAAGTGCCTCCAAGTCCGGTGAGCATGGCCGAAAGTACAAAACTCACAATTTTGTAGTGTGTGGTATTGATGCCCATGAGCGTCGCCGCCAGTTCATCATCTCTTATTGCCATAAAAGCCCGTCCCATCTTGGAATTGACAATCATGTAAATGGCAAGACTCACTAAAAAGAGCAGTACCACCGCCAGATAAAACAAGCCACCATTAAAGGTCGTGAGCTCAATGCCAAAGATAACAGGCCTTGTGATACCTGACACGCCAAGTGCTCCACCAGTAAGTCCTTCCCAGTTGAGAGCCATCATTTTGACAATTTCACCAAAACCAAGTGTGGCAATGGTCAAATAGGTTCCACTCAGCCTCAGGGTTGGCGCTCCAAGTAGAAAGCCAAAGAGACCTGTGACGAGCATTGCACAAAAAGCACTGAGGATGAAGTTCATGCCAAAATGGACGTTTAACAGAGCCGACGTGTAACCGCCAATGGCGCAAAACCCTGCATGTCCAATGGAAACTTGCCCTGTATACCCCGTGATGAGATTTAGACTGAGTCCAAGGATTGAATACAGTGCAATCATCGTCAGCACCCTGATGATAAAAGATGACAGACCAACTTTGGGCAAGGCCACCACGAGGCAGGCCCCCAGTGCGTACAATGCATATTTTAGTTTGCCGTTCTTTTCAATTTTCTCCAGTATAGTTCCTAGTTTTGTGTTTTTTTCATTCATCGCTACACCTTTTCAATATGCTTTTTGCCAAAGAGTCCATTTGGCCTTACAACCAGCACGATTATCAATATGAGAAAAGCAATGGCGTCTCGATACCCACCGCCCATATAGCTTGCCGCAAAACTCTCCGATACACCGACCAAAAGGCCTCCCACAACCGCACCATGTAATATGCCAATGCCACCAAGCACCGCCGCAGAAAACGCCTTAAGCCCTACAATAAATCCCATCTGAGGATTGATTACCTGATAATAGCCACTGATGAGTGTTCCAGCTATAGCCGCTGAAGCCCCTCCTAAAAAGAAAGTGAAAGAAACAATTTTGTTGACGTCAATGCCCATGAGGCTTGCCGCTTTTGCATTTTGTTCAATGGCTCGCATGGCCAGTCCAATCTTCGTGTAGTGAATAATATAAGTCAAAAGCGCCAACAGTGCCAGCGATGTGAAAAAAATGCCCACTTGAGTTGTCTTTAGGCTGACGCCTGCAATTTTAACGATGCCGTAATCAAAGATTTTGGGAAACCACTTGCTCTCACTTCCAAAGACAATCATGAGTCCATTTTGAATAATATAGGAAATTCCAATAGTGGTAATTAAAGCTGATATCTGTTTAGATTTTTTCTTCCTAAGGGGTTCTAAGCTCACCTTATCAATTGTTACCCCCAGGAGACCTGTAACCACAACGCTTGCGCAGAGCCCCCATATGAGACCATAGCCCAATGTCACGATGACTACCATGGCAATATGTGCTCCAAATGCGTAGACAGAACCATGTGAGAAGTTCACGAGCCGCAATATGCCGAAAACCAGTGAGTATCCCACCGCCACAAGTGCATACACCATGCCCAGTGTCAGCCCATCAAATATAATTTGAGAAACCATATATCTTACCTCTTTCATAAACCAAGGCAGATTTCCATGCAGTTCAACCCCATCTGTTCAAACTCAAGTAGTTGAACTGCATGAAACCCTTTGGCATTTATCCACACTTTGTGAAGTTCACACCTGAAATCTGCCTTTAAGGGGTTTTGTCTATTTGTATTCGACGAACTGACCGTCTTTAATCACCAGCCAATTAAATGTCTTGAGCGCATCTCCGTTTGAATCAAATTCTGTGAGTCCAGAGACGCCATTATATCTGAGTTTGTAGAGCTCTTCTTTAATTTTTTCTCTGTCTGTTGAGTTGGAAGCCTTAATAGCTTCTATAATCATGCCCATTGAGTCATAGGCTTGTGCAGTTAAACTACTTGGAACAGAACCATATGCCTCTTCATAAGAGGACACGAAGTTTGAAACTTTTTCATCAGTGCTGTTGTGGAAGAAAATAGCTGGTAGAACGATGCCCTCAGCATCTTCCTTTGCCAGTTCAATCAACTGCTCTGAATACGCATTTGAAAATCCAATAATATTGATGTCTGGGTTGATATCCTTATACTGTGAGGCAAAAGGGCCTAAGATGTTGTACATGGCACAGACGATAATCGTATCCGGATTCTGAGCGTTCAGCGCCGTCACTGTTGGCGAAAAGTCAACCGTCCCGTCCACAATCTCTTCATGTGCGACAATTTCAAACACTGGGAATTCTTTTGCAAGGTCATTTTTGAGAATGTTTGCTGTAGATGTTCCCCAGTCCGTCTTCACCGATAAAATCGCCACTCTCTTTGCATCGAATACCTCTGAGGCAATTTCAAGTGTCTCTCTTGCCTCGACATTGATTAAGCTGTTGTTTCTAAAGATATAATCCCCTGCGCTGGAATAGTCAGGGTGAGATGCTGAAGGAGATATTTCAACCAATCCCACTTCTTGATAAGTTGGAGACGCCGCCATGGAAACGCCACTTGCAAAATGGCCTACAACCCCTACTATAGACTTATCACCTGCAATTCTCTCTGCAATTGATGCCGCTTCTTCGCCGCTGTTCTTGTCATCATAGCTGACAATCTCGATTTCTCTGCCAAGCACACCACCTGCCTCGTTATATTCCTTGGCAATCATTTCAGTTGCGTTTTTAAACCCAGTGCCATATTCGGCAAAATCTCCTGTTAAAGGCCCTGCAACAGCAATTCTAATTTTTCCAGAATCTGCACTTTTGCATCCCGCCAGAGATGATGCCACAAGCAGTAATACCAAAAATAAGACTAAAGTTCTTTTCATGATCTTATCCCCCTCGTAAAATATATATTGCACGAATTTGCAATCACTCTTACCATGAAGTCATTATGTCCAAAATAACTTCATCTGTCTGTTTCATACCGACTTTTCCAATTTCGCCAATGGCTGAAATGGTCTTGTCAACACTTTCAAAGATAATACCACAGCCGCCCTCTGCAACTGTTCCATTTAAGGCCAAGTCAGATGCCAAGAAAGCGCTGTCTAAACTCGAATAAATTTTATAGGCACATGAGGGCTTTGCGCCGTCACAGATAACCCCTGGTAAATTGGAAAAAGCATTTTTTATGCTGTTTTCAATTTCTGCTTCGCTGCCACCTCTTAGATAAGTAATCGCGCCACTTACAGCACTTGCTGCGCTCACTGCACCACAGAAGGCCGACAGAGACCCTATTTTAGATTTGATGTAGATGGCTATCAAATTGGCAAACAAAAGAGCTCTGTACATCCTCTCATCAGGTATATCTTCGCTGAGACAGTAAATATAAATCGGAAGTGATACAGTCATTCCCTGATTTCCAGAGCCAGAGTTGATAACCACTGGGTGCGAAGAACCGCTCATTCTGGCATCCGATCCCGCCGCTGCATAGGCAATTGCCTTTTCTCTTGAAGTTCTAGCAGTCTGAATCACGGTTTTCCCGATATTCATGCCAAACGATTCGGATAGTCCAATTTTAGCAATTCCATAGTTCTTCGATATTTGAAGATCCAGCAGTTCGCGATAAAGCTGCTCTTCACAGCCAAATGCAAATTCAGCGATTCCCCTATAGCTCATAAAGCCATAAACATCATATGACTCCTCTTCACCCATCTCCTGAGACTCTAACAGCAAAACGTCGTTTTTCTGAATCATGGTCACATTTGTGTGTTTATCTTCTATGACGACTCTCACTTTGTCGTCGCCTGAATATTCTGTTATTTCGATATATAGGTTGCTCTTATTTTTAACTTTTACGATGAAAATCTCCGTTGACTGAATCGTTAATTCAATCTTGGCAATGTCTTCACTGCTTACGTATTCCAAGACATTTAATTGGCTCTCTGGTTTGCTCGAGAACAACCCTGCTACGACAGCCACTTCAATGCCACGTTTTCCACCTGTGTTCGGAACGATAACCCCTTTGACATTCTTGATGATATTGCCGCTGATGGCAATTTCAATGCGGTTTGGCATTTTGCCCAATTTGCTCTTAGCCAACGCGGAAGCATAGGCAAGAGCAATGGGTTCTGTACACCCCAGCGCCAAGATCAACTCTTTTTTGAGAATTTCTCCATATTCATTTTGCATCCATTCACCTCGTATCATTTTGATACTAACATTCTGTTTTTCCAGCTGGATTATATTTAGATACTAGCATTTAGAATATCTAGTGTAAACGAATACTGAGTATCATTTTGATACTCTTAAGGCGTTGAACTGTCTCATTTTAGCTGAAATCATTGATTCATAACGGATTCGGCGATTGAACATTCTAAATTTTCTGAATGTTTATCACGATATAATTTTTTCCAATTTGCGTGTTTTTTTGAAATATATCCATGTTTATTAATATCCCCTAAAAAGAGCGTAAAAAAAGAGCGACCGAATCGCTCCTTAGTTCAAATGGCTTTTAAGCATTATAATTGCCAACTGTGTTCTATCCCTTAAATTTAGTTTTTCTAAAATACTGGTCAAGTGATTTTTTACAGTCCCCTCTGATAAAAAAATCGCATCGCTAATCTCTCGATTGCTCATTCCCTGTGATATCATTTTTGCAATTTCAAGTTCTCTTGCTGTTAGCTTCTCTATGATTTCTCTTCCTTGCCCTATATCAGCGGCATTGATTTGATGAACCACCTTGGTTGCCACCACTGGTTCAATGACAATGCCACCCTTAATCACCTTGCGAATGCTGTCCATGAGTTCTGACGGTGGCGAATCTTTGAGAAGGTAGCCACTGGCTCCAGCCTTTAGTGTATCAAATATGTAAGCATCTTCATTAAAGGTGGTTAGAACGAGAATTTTTACTTCTGGATGACTCTCGAGAATATGTTTAGTTGCCTCAACACCGTTCGCTTCCGGCATTCTAATGTCCATCAAGATGATATCTGGTTGGCAGACACCGACTTTTGTCTGCGCCTCTAATCCATTTCCCGCAGTCCAAACCACTTCCATATCTTCTTGCGCCTCTATCATCATCCTCAGTCCATTGACAATTAGATTTTGATCATCAACAACCGCTATCTTTATCATTGAGCTCTCCTATAAATCGAATTAGAATTTGAAAACCACCTGATGGACTTTGTAAGATTTCAACTTGTCCACCCAGTTCCAGAACTCTTTTTCGGATGAACCTGAGTCCATTTCCCTCTCCTTCTGGATTCGAGGTCTCAGAGGATTTCCCGTTGTCGATTATCTTTAGAATATAATTTGATGGTTGAATTTCACTTAATAAAATCCAAACATCACTTGCACTTGAATGTTTCCAGACATTCGTCAGTCCTTCAAGGACTGTTCGGTATATCATCTGGGTGATTTCACTCTCAAACTGTTCAATATCGACTTCAAACCTGAGGTGAATTTTTAGACCGCTGTTCCTTGCAAAGGCGTTCACCTTTTCCTCTAAAATCGACATCGTCAGTTGAAAATGCTCTGTTTCCTGTAATACTTCCACTGTTTTTCTTATGGTTCTGAGTATCTCCCGTGCATGCTCTGCAGATTCTTTAGCCAATTCATCTTGATATTTTAAATTCAGCATTTCAATCTGCATAATCAACCCTGCCATCTCATGCCCTACTGTGTCATGTAAAGCACTGGCCATCTCCGCCCGTTCTGCAATCCTTGTGAGTCTGATAACTTCCACTTGAGCCATTTCAAGTGACTCATTTTGATTCGAAAGTCTCTCCAAAGCAACCTCAAGTGAACGCCGTTTCTCCTCATTGTCATCCAGTAGTCGTTCAACTTTTATCTTTTCATCTCGATAAGAACTTAGATAGTGAAATGTCAAAATCATCAATGCCATGATGATTTCCAAAAAAATCATCTCGGTGAACAACTCATAATTAAGGCCATATGGAGCCACCAGATAAAAATTGACCGTCATAAGCCCCATCCCCAAAATGGCGATGGCCTTCTTTCGATATTTCTGCAAATACGCCATGACACTTATAAAATAAAAACTCATGAAAATAATACTGACGTTAAACCTTGATAAATAGTTTAGCCCAAAGATAACGGCGAACTCCACATAATAAACACTTGGTTTCGCCGTCTTCACTCTCAGAACTGGCAAAAGACTGTAAAGGCACATCAGCAACAGCAGCAAGTTCATCCTCTGGCCCACAGCCCTCTCAAAATGAAATGCCACTGCTGACAGTGCAACCCCTATGAGTATACGCACTGCCAAAATCCTCGTCCCCATCTACGCCTCCTACCCTTTTTCAATAGGCCATATTTTACTATTTGCCTTTGAATTTGAGGTTTATTTTATTTAACTATTGAAATAATACCCAATCGCCGCAATTGCCACAATCAGCAAAACAATCAGACCAATTTTAACAAAGCTCTTAGGATAACTGCCTACAATCTTTCCATTTTCGCCATTTATCATAACTTGATATAACTTATTTTTATAATAAAAACTCGTAATCCAAACTGGTAATAAGATGTGCTTAAAGGTCACATTATAGTGAGCCGTCTTGATTTTGAGAAACCTGATGGTATCGCCGCCGATTTTGTTCGTAACACCACTTCTGATGGCGTCGTTGATTTCTCTTTTTCCCTCTTCCCAGCCATCTTCAAGTGAGATGCTGTAGCGCTCTGCAAAGAAGCCCGACAGATATTCAGGCTTATAGGTCTTTAACTTACCAAGACTAAAGGGCTGTATTTTTTCAATCAATTTCTGATCGACTTTATTGGAGCCCTTGACCAGAACATCGTCGAAAAATCTGTTATAATCCCCTCGCACAAAATGCCATCGGGTTTGTCGCTCTTGGTACGTCTCAGTTTTTCCGTCAACGACTCTGGTTTTGGTGACGTAGTAGTAGTCACCTCTCTGCGCTGTATAAAACGAATGCGTATGTGAGTCATAAGTCCAGTGTGGAACATAAGTTCCGAGGAGCTTATCTTTCTTATATGAATTCTTCAGGTCATTTGGTGCAAGCCATCTCTTGGAAATCCATTCTTTAAACGCTTTTCCAGCATCCTTTTCACCAATGCCAAATGGCACGAGGTAATGAGGTGGAATCGTTTTGTCGGCCTCTTGCATAGTGATATGCGATGACCCACAATAATTGCAAAACTGAGCTTGTGAATTGGGGTTGAAAATCAGCTGTGCGCCGCAATTCTGACACGAAAAACTCTTGATGTCATCATCATTCCAGGTTCTGACCCCTTCTTTGAGAGCTGAATTAAAACACTGTTCAACGATGACATTGTTGCCGTCATCGACTTCCTTTTCCGTCTGGCAATAAGGGCATTTTAATTTCCCCGATTCCGGATCAAATGCCATGTTGCCACCACATGAGGGACAAGTGGTGACGAAGGAACCTTCTAACTGATCCTCTATTCCATCTAGCACTTCATCATCTATTGATTCTTGTTTGTCATATGATTCACTCATTTTATACTCCTAATTTATCTCACCGTTTCAGTTACATTTTTTCGCCGCAACTTGGACAGAACTTAGAATTTCCTTCAATTTTTTCACCGCATTTTGGGCAGTCTATTTCATTGCTTTGACTTGCACCACAATCCATACAGAACTTTGCATTTGGTGCAATCTCATGACCGCAATTGATACACTTTTTCACAAAGCTGTAACCGCATTCTGAACAGAATTTAGCTCCTTGTGGGTTTTGTGCATGACAGCTTGGGCACTGAGTTTGAGGCTGTGTTGGTTGTGGACTGCCACCTTGTGATGAACCGCCTGACATCATATCGCCCATCATCCTGCCAATCCCCATACCTGCACCCATGCCTGCACCCATGCCTACCATGCCGCCGCTTTCATTTTGTGCCGCATCTCGAATCGCCTCTGCCGTTTGATATTTCATATAGTGATTTAAATCTCCCAGAGCCCCCATTTCAGAACGCTTATCAATGGCCTTTTCAACGGATTCAGGAAGAGACAAGTTCTCAACCGTAAAATCGGAAATCGTCAGTCCATAAACTGAAAATCTATCGTTTATTCTGGCCATTGCCAATTGGCCAATTTCATCATATTGAGTTGCCAAGTCCATGGCGGGAATCTTAGCTTCTGCAATGACATCTGAAACGGTGGATACGATTAGGCTCTTCAATTGATCTGTAATCTGATCCACTGTAAAGAACTTGTTAGAACCAAAGACCTCTTTTAGGAACACAACAGGATCTTGAACTTTAAATGCATAGACCCCGAATCCTCTAAGTCTAAGCATGCCAAAGTCTGCATCTCTCATCATAATCGGATTGGTTGTTCCCCATTTTTGATTGCTAAAGAGTTTCGTGTTGACAAAGTATATATCTGTTTTAAAGTGGTTTTCAAATCTAAATTTCCAATTTGAAAGACTTGTAAATATCGGCATTGTGTCTGTATGTAATTCATACTTGCCGGGTTCATAAACATCTGCAATTTGTCCTTCATAGACGAAAATAGCCACTTGAGAAGGTCTTACTATCAGCTGTGCGCCTTCTTTAATCTGTTGTTTGTCCAGCAGGGGAAATTTATACACCATCGTATCTTGAGAATTGTCTTCCCAATGTACGACTTCGAGAAATTCACCTTTGATAAAATTAAAAAGTCCCATTTACATTTCTCCTTTATTTATACTCTCTATTAAAATGGATGACTGACTGCTTGCCGTCTCACCACTCATCATATTTACCACTTTTATTTTAACATATCATATCATTATATTTCTATAAACAGAGCATTAAAACTTACATTATTTTTGTTTATATGACCTTATCTGTAAAAATTTGTATTATCCACTCATTGACCTTGTATTTTGCATAAGATACAATAAATTTAAACCTCATCTCGGCGGCTGATTTATTCGACAATTGATTTAAAGGAGTTTTCAATGAAATCACATGACCAATTACACACTGGCAAGCTCTACGATGCTGACAATGAATCACTCATTTCAGAACAGACGAACTGTCTAGAGCGCCTCTATGATTTTAATATGACCCGACCATCTGAGGGGGATTTACGTGCAAAAATGCTAAGAGAGATGTTCGCTGAAATAGGAGAGGATTGCTATATAGAACCTCCCTTAAGAAGCAATTGGGGCGGGCGACACGTCCATTTTGGAAATCATGTATACGCAAATTTCAATTTGACACTGGTGGACGATACCCACATCTTTGTTGGCGATTACACGTTGTTTGGTCCGAATGTTATAATTGCAACGGCGTCGCATCCTCTGCCGCCTGAACTGCGTTCCCCAGCTCTCCAGTACAATATGCCAGTTCACATCGGAAGAAACTGCTGGATCGGAGCTGGTGCAATTATTCTACCAGGTGTAACCATTGGTTCTAACAGCGTTATCGGTGCAGGAAGTGTGGTCACCTCTGATATTCCGCCAAATGTTGTGGCGGTGGGCAATCCCTGTAAAGTTCTGCGCCAAATCGGAGATGCCGATAGAGAAAAACTCGCCCATCGGCTAAAAAAAGACTGAACTATGAAGAACCCCCTTGTCAACAAGCATCATGCCATGTGACAAGGGGGTTTTAACGTAATCATCTCTCTTTATTGAAAAGCAGTTTCGGCTTTCTTTGATTTCATTTTCTGGAAGACAATTAAAAGGGCGAACACCACAAGTCCCATAACATCCTGTGTCACGCTCTCTGTAATGAGCAATAATGAGCCGGCAAATACAACAACTCTTATAGCGGGATTGAGTTTTCCCATCATGTACCCCTCTGTTGCCATTCCAATCATCATGACGCCAATAATGGCCGTTATCACAACCCTAATCGCAACCAGTGGTGTGGTGTCAATTAGGAGCAGTGCGTTATTATACACAAACATATAAGGCACGATAAATCCTGCCAGTGCCAACTTCACTGACTGGATGCCCGTCTTCATAGGGTCGCCGCCAGAGATGCCCGCAGCTGCAAAAGAAGCCAGTGCCACTGGTGGCGTAATGTTGGCAAACATCGCGAAGTAGAACACAAACATATGAGCCGCAATGGCTGGTACGCCAAGTTGGATCAGGGCAGGCGCCGCCATGGTTGCCGTTATCAAATAAGCAGGAATAGAGGGAAGTCCCATGCCCAATATCATGCAGGTAATCATGGTCAAGACAAGTGTTGCAAGTAGGCTAGTGTTCCCAAGCTGTATAATTGCATTGGCCATGTTGAGTCCAAATCCAGTTAAACTCACCACACCGATTATAATCCCCACCACTGCACAGGCAACTGCCACTGAAACCACAGATCGTGTCCCTTCTTCAAGGGCATCTAAAATGTCCTTGAAGCTCATTCTAGTTTCTTTTCGAAGCATACTCACCAACACAGTTGCTATAATAGTGCAAAACGCTGAGAAAATAACCGTTTTCCCACTGAACAACAGCATATAGAGCAAGAAGATAATGGGCAGCAACAAGTGACCTCTCGCCTTCATGACGTCTTTTACTTTTGGAAGTTCCTCTTTGGGAACGCCAGTTAAATTGTTTTTGGCCGCTCTCAACTGAACTTGAGTAATGATCCCCAAATAGTAAAGAAGTGCTGGAATTGCCGCACTGACAACGATGATACCATATTTAATTCCCAGCATTTCTGCCATGATAAACGCAGCTGCCCCCATGACTGGTGGCAACAACTGCCCTCCCACAGAGGCAGAAGCCTCAACTGAGCCTGAAAATTCGCTGCTGTAGCCCGTTTTCTTCATAAGCGGAATGGTAAATGCACCTGTAGTGACGACGTTCGCAACTGCCGACCCATTGATACTACCTAAAAATCCACTGGCTATGACAGCTACTTTTGCTGGCCCTCCTTTTGTATGTCCTGCAAGAGCAAGGGCAATGTCATTGAAAAACTGCCCCATGCCCGATTTGTTCATAACCGCTCCAAATAGGATAAAGAGGAAAATATAACTTGCCGCAACATTGACAGATGTTCCATAAATACCCTCAGTATTGATAAACGCATGGTTCACCAGTTTTGCCCACGTATAGCCACGATGCATGAAAATACTCGGCATATGCTGACCAAATAGGCCATAGGCTAAAAACAAACCACTTAAAATAACAAGTGGCCATCCCGAAATACGTCTCGACGCCTCCATAACCAGTACAATCAACATAGTTCCCATGATGATGTCCATTGTATTAGGCATCCCCATCCGATTGATGAAGTTCACATAATCAGTCCAAACGTACACCGCAACAGATGCGGCCATAATAGCTAAAATATAATCATACCAAGCAATGGTTCTTCTGCTTGACTTTCCAGTTGCAGGATACAGAAAAAAAGCCATTACCAGCATCATCGCAACGTGCAATGATCTGTGTAAATGTGTGGCTGGATATCCGATAAAAGACGTAATAAAATGATAGAGTGCAATTCCAACTGCCAGCCAATAAAGTGCTTTTGATAAAAATTTATTGTCAAGTTTCCTTGTCTTCGATTCTTTGTCGTACTTTTCCAGTATCTCTTGTTGATGAGCATCCATCATCCCATCCAGTAAGGTTTCATCCACTGTCTCAACTTTATTTAATGAGGCTTTCGCCATAAATAGAACCTCCTTTCAATCTTGAGCTGTAAAGGCTCATGATGAGGCATCTCACTTCCCTTAATAACCACTTCATCATTAATTGCTATATATTGAAGTGCGGTCTGAGAATTAATCCACTGAATATGGTCAAAGCGCTTATGAATGTCCGTGCTGACCACCATTCCATTTGAAACTGTGACTGCTCCTTGATTTTCTGGAATTCCAGCGCCAAATCCTGCAACCCTGGTTTCTTCAAGGTCCATATTTGCCACGCCTTTAATCCTAAAGTCCTCATACCACGGAATATGCTCAAATGAGTGAATCCACTTATAAGTCATCATATCGTCTACCGACACTTGACGCTTGAGATAGACTTCGCCCGTCTTCTGATTTGATATCACCATTTCCAGTCCCAATCTGCTCCAAATAAACAGACAGATTCCCAAAACCACTATTAAACTGATTACTACACCCCATCTAAATGGAAGGGAGGCACCTTTGCGCCTTCCCTCCAAACGAACAACTCTCATTTGATTAATTAATTCCCTGTTCTTCATAGTATTTAACAGCACCTGGGTGGAATGGTATGCCCACGCCTAAGTGTGCATTTTCAAGCGAGATATTCTTCTCCGCAGTTGCATGTGAGGCTTTGATATCGTCTATATTTTCAAAAATGCCCTTTGTCAAGTCATAAACCACTTCATCAGGCAAGTCTTTACTGACCAACATGATGTTTCTAACCGTTGCAGTGGTAACATCAGCGTCAGTTCCATAGACATCTGCTGGTATTTTAGCTTCTACGAAAAACGGATATTTTTCCATTAAAGTTTTCAATCCGTCTCCTTCAATTGGAACAACAACTATTTTGGCCACAGTTCCAAGTTCCATAACAGTGGCATTTGGAATGCCGCTGGTTACGAAGACCGCATCCACTTGATTGTTTTTCATTTGATCTATGGCTTCACCATAGTTCAAATAATCCACTTGACTGTCCTCATATGACATGCCATGCGCTTCATACATCATTCTCGCATTCAGTTCAACACCTGAATTTGGTGCCCCTACACCTACTCGCTTGCCTTTGAGATCTTCAAATTTTTTGATGCCGCTGTTTTCAGTTGTAATCAACTGAACATAGTTTGGATAAAGTGACATAAGCGCTCTTAAATCTGTTGCAGGTTCTTTTCCTTCAAACGCTCCGAATGCTTCATAGGCTTGTGCCACTGAATCCGACATCGTGATAGCCATTTCAGCACCACCTGTCAAAATCAAATTGATATTTTCAACCGATGCCCCTGTTGACTGTGCTGAGGACTTATAGCCTAATTTGTTTTGAAATACACTTGAAAAAGCGCCGCCAATAGGATAGTATAAACCGCTGGTCGGGCCAGTTGCAACGGTTATAAAATACTTGCTTCTATCCAGTGTCTGCTCTGCTGTCTGACCATTCTCTGAACCTGCATCAGCAGCTGGTGCTGCTTTCTCTGCACCACACGCGCTGAGCAGTAATGTTGCCAATAACATTAAAACCAATAATCTCTTCTTGAACATTGTGTTCCTCCCCATTTGATTAAGATACCTATATTAAGAGCAAATCACATGCCAACTGGCATTTTTGAATCATTTCCCTCACATCACATGAATGCCTTTTTTCAGCTCGTCTCCTCTAATTGCTTGAAATCAGAGGTTCTATGTAATTAATCTGCCAGTTAGTTTCTCGATCATTCTATTTCTATTTTAATGCATTTTAAAAAAAACATATCTTAAATGTCATAAAAAAAACGGCAAAAATTGCCGTATGGCATTTTTTGCCGCATGTCATTGTCCATTTTGACTGGGTTCTTTTATGACGTTAAAATTCAACTTCTTTTAACCCATAGTCTGCGATCTTGTTTCGAAGCCCTCTTTCGCTGATGCCAAGCATCACCGCAGTGGCTTTTTTATGTCCTTTATTCAGTTTAAGGGCGGCATAGATCAATTCCCTTTCAGCTTCTTGAAGCGTCATTCCCACCAGGCTCCTAGCACCCACTTTGCTACCAAGGGTCAAATCCAGCGCATCGTCAACCTCTCCGTGATGGTTTCGCACTTCCACTGGAAGAGCCTCGCCCTCTATGACGTCTCCCGCCGCCAATAGAACCGCACACTCCACGATATTTGAAAGTTCTCTGACGTTGCCAGGGTAGTCGTACTGCATCATCATCATCTCAGCTTTCTTCGAAAGACCTCCAATGTTCTTTTTCATGCTCTCACTATAAATTTCAATGAAGTGACTGATTAGCAGAGGAATATCCTGCGGCCTCTCCCGAAGTGGCGGCAGGTTGATTTCTATAACATTTAGCCGGAAGTACAAATCACTTCTGAACTTGCCCTCTTCAACTAGCTTTTTTAAACTTTGGTTTGTTGCTGCAATCACCCGAACATCTACCTTGACAAGTTCATTTGACCCCAGCGGCGTAAATGCCTTTTGCTGAAGGACTCGAAGCAGTTTGGCCTGAAGGGCAAATGGCATATCCCCTATTTCATCTAAAAAAATCGTACCGCCATTTGCATATTCAAATTTGCCCTGCTTATCGGACATAGCACCTGTGAAAGTGCCTTTCTTATGTCCAAATAATTCTTCTTCCAAAAGGCTCTCTGGAATTGCCGCACAGTTCAGCTCCACAAATCTCGACTTTGCCCGCTTGCCAGAAAAGTGAATGGCACGTGCCACCAATTCTTTCCCCGTACCGCTCTCTCCTGAGATAACAACACTTGTATCCACATCTTTTAACTTTTCAACATATTTAAAAATGTGTTTCATCACAGGACTTTTCCCGATAATCCCCTGATACATATACTTGTGTTTCATAGGCGTTTCATATTTAACCGTTTCATGATGCGCCTGCTCTTCAAGTGCCTGCTCTATGGTCTTATACAGGATTTCCAAATCAAGCGGTTTTGTCAAGTAGGTAAACGCCCCCTTCTTAATGGCATCTACTGAGGAGACAATCGTCCCATAGGCAGTCATGATAATCACTTGAATCTGCTTGTCTATATTCTTGATCTCAGCCAGCAAGTCAATCCCGTCAACATTGCCAATTCTCAGATCCAAGAGCACCAAATTGAAGTTCTCTTTGATTAAGTACCCCAGTCCCATTTGCGGCTCTGTTGTGGAACAGACCTCGTACTGATCCTCCAGCGCAAAGGTCAGAGAAGAACAGATATCTGCCTCATCATCTATGATTAAAATTCTCTTTGTTCTCGTATTTTCCCCCATGACGCTTCCCCCTTCGTCTAATTGCTTTTGTCTTCAAACAACAGGCTGACTTGAGTCCCCACATATTTTTCACTGCTAATTTCAATATCGCCATGATTGTCCTCCACCATCTGCCGTGACAATGGCATGCCAATCCCGCTCCCCCTCACTTTGGTGGTGTAAAAGAGTTCAAATATGTTTTTAAGTTCATCATCTGTCATGCCAATTCCATTGTCTTCTAGTGAGATAACAATTTTTGAATCCAGTTTCTTAGCACTTATTTTCACTCTATAGACGATGTCATCGCCAAGTTGTTCCCGCCTTTCTAAAATAGCATCTATTGCGTTTAATATCAAATTGATAATTACTTGTTTCATTTGATCTTTATCCACTCTGATATAAAGACCACTTTCCAAACTGACATCCAGTTCAATCTGGTTGCTTCTAAGTGTCGGCATAAAGAGCAAAACCCCCGACTCCACCAGCATCTTAGCATCTGCCCGCTCTTCATTTCGCTCTTTGGGTCTAGAATAGTCTATGAGGTTTTCAATAAGTCTGTTGACGCGTTCGACTTCGTTTGGCACAACCTTGGCAATTTGCCTTTGAAATTCTGCATTGTCTTTTTTGCGAGGCAACAATTCTGCATAGGTTTTGATAGAGGTCATGGGGTTGCGAATCTCATGTGCAATCCCAGAAATAATCCGCATCAGCGCCGTGTTCTTTTCACGCTGTGCCACTTGCTCCTTGAGAATTTTTTCCTCAGTTATGTCCTCTATAGTAATAATTGCGCCACTTGAATTCGTCAGCGGGTAGATAACAAATCTATAAAACCGCACTTGACCATCTTGGTTCACTTCAAAGGCCTGTTCTGAATGTGATTCACCATCCTTTAGAACACTCTGAAACCGGTCTTCTGCCATTTTGTTAAGTGGAAATAGCGTTTCCACAGATGCCCCAATTGGAACGGTTTCAAGCCCACAGATTTCACAGGCGTGAACGTTCATGGCAGAAACGCATCCTAAATTATCCAAAATGACAATTGACCTCGGACTGCTCTCAAAGATGAGGTTTTTAAGTTCATTTGTGTTTTTAATTTCTACAATTTTGTTTTCAAGCTGTTTATTGATTTCACTTAATTCACTCGTCTTTTCATCAACTCTACGTTTCAGACTTATACTTAGGAACGCCGATAGTATGATGACGAAAACAGCTAGCACCACAATGCTTCCAAGCAATTTCAAAAAAAATTCAATGCGTTTTTGGTGCTCTAGGTTTTTGTCGTTTATCCACTGGTTGTATAAAATCTCATATTCTCCATCGAGTTTCAGTTGTCTAAGCGTTTCATTCACTTGTTCCAAAAGACGTTCATTATTCTTTCGGAGTGCCATGTAATAATCCACTGGCGTCTCATAACTATTGGAAAACGTATATGCACCCATCAGTCCGTTTTCCTCCAAGATGTACTCAGCAACATGCCTTACACAGATCATCATATCCGCTCGATTCATGAGGAGCAGTTCCACCACTGCTTCTTGATTGAAGGCATTGTTGAAATTGGCCTTTTTGATGTTCTTGACGTATTCAAACTCTACAGAGTCTCTCTCCACAGCAATTAGAACAGGCTTGACCCCTAGTATGTCCTTTGTGGCCTCCAGTGTATCAGTTGGCATGACGATGGAAATCGTCGAATTTACAAGGCTGTCGCTGTAGTTCATCAACTCTGCGTATTCTGCGTTGTATCTAAGCCCCAATATGACATCCAACTTCCCACTGTTAAATGCCTCCAAGCATTCTGTCATCGGCATGGGAACAAATTCTGTCTTGACTTTCAACTTGCTAAAAATCGCCTTGCTGAGGTCTAGCAAAAACCCCTTATAGACTCCCTCATCGACAAATTGATATGGTGGCAAGGTCGGATCAAACCCAATTCTGAGTACAGACTCGGGAAGACCTCTATCTTGGTTGGCATATGATAGCTGAGCTATCTTTTCACCTCCAAGAAATACAAAGCCTGTTAAGAGAACTGTCAAAATGAGTCCATATACAAACAAACGCTTTAGGATTGTGCTGCTTTTTTTTTGGATGTTTGTCACTAAACCTACTTTTGTTTTCATGTACATCCCCCTCATACATGATTTTTATTCATCTGGTTTTAATCATTCAAATGATTTTAATTATTCAGATGTTACTGATTTAAGTTTATTTTAACTCATTATACTACATTGGCTGGTCCTAGTTAACCACATTCAACTCTATTGTGCCCTCTACTATAGCCCCCCCATCTACTTCTAAACACTGAAAACACAATTTATAACGCTCGTAAAGTTCTCTGTGATTGTAAAAAACACAGATGGACTAAGCCATCTGTGTCATTTTTTTTTGCATATTCAATTTGATTCTATACCTTAAATGAGCTCTGCCGCCTTTAAGAATTTGAGTAAGATTTCTGCCATTTCAGCCCTCGTCATATTTTCCTGAGGTGCGATTTTTTGATATCTTCCATTGATAATATCATATTTTACGCAAAGCGCCATGGCTTTTTGTGCCTCTGCTGAAACGAGTTCTTCATCCTCAAATGAAGATAACAAGGTCACTTGCTCATCCTCAGAAAGATTGATGTCAATTTTAGTCAAGCTCATGGCCCTTTCAATGAGTTTAGCAGCCTCTTGTCTGGTAATTGCCTGATTAGGATTTGCCGCTTCATTTGATTTCAAGATGCCAAACGCCTTTGCAGAAGTGAGGTATGCATCATACCATTTGCTTCCACCTATTCTCTTGTCCACAGGAAGTCCCAAAGACTTAACCAGAGCAGTGACATACTCTGCCTCTGATACAGAAGCATCTGGCGCGTATTTATTATCACCCACGCCACTGACCACAAGTCTCGACCCCAGCTCATTTACATTTTTTTCACCCCAATGCCCAGTCATGTCTTCAAATGTCATTGGATTCCAAATGAGCATATACCTACTATTGGTAAGACTGTTTACCTTCGCAGAATACTGACCATTTGAAACATTTACTTCTGTTGGCACTGAACGATAACTTCCATCCGTTCCGTAAACAATTGCCGTTGTAATCTGACGATTGGCAGGAACTGTTATTTTTCTTTCGATAAATTGGTTAAATCTTTGGATGGAGAGTTCTTCATCACCTCTAAAGATATGAACTTCAAACTCAACTGAATCTCCTAGGATTTCACCTGCTTCTGTTCCTGGAAGTTTGGTTATAGAACCACTTACTTTCTTCATTTCCACTGTAACCGTTAATTCTTTTAGGTCATATTCTGACCAATCAATTGCCTCAACAGGTAACGCATATTCTGCAAAATCCGATACCATCTCCACAACGCCTTTTGCAGCTTTTAAAATTTCAATTGTCGATCCTTTAAATTCTCCGACAAAAGTTCCACTCGATTGAGTATCTCTAAGCGTAACTGTTGAATTTTCAGGATTTTTCCCCAATTTTTCAATCAGTTGTTGTTCATCAACACTCACAACTGTCTTCTTGACATTATTTTCAACAGAGACAGCCTGTGTTCCAATTTTTTCTTCAACACCATCTACCCAAACGCTGACGCCACTTTTCTCAGTTGTCGCTTCTGTGGACGACCCTTGAGATGTTCCGCCACCGCCACCTGAGCCGCCAGATTTATCGTCACCGCCACCCCTAGGTTCATAAGGCATAACCTCGTTGGAGACTGTGGCATTTCCACTTCCGATTGTATTATAAGCACTGACGCTAAAACTGTATTTCACATTATTGGTCAGATTTTTCACTTCAATAGAAGATGCTGTTGTCGCATAAATGTGGGTTTCATTGGTCGGTAAAATCGTCACATTATACCCTTTAAGTTCACTGCCTCCGTTTTCAAGCGGCGCCGTAACCGTTAAAGTGGCCTTTCCGTCTCCAGCTTTTGCAACAACGCTGACGGGTGCACCTGGAACAGTTGCATAGAAGTAGTAAACTTCATTTGAAGAAATACCTTCCCCTGTCAAATTAACGGCAGTTACCTTGAAGGTATAACCAAATCCCTTGTCAAGCGACTGTAAAACTGCACTTGTCGTATTACTCGACACTGTGCTCAGCAGCTCATATGATCCCCCTGCTTTCTTGCCATATATTTTATAACGATCTGCATTATCAGCTGCTACCCATGTCAGTTCAACATCATTTCCAGAAAGACTAGCATTGTTGAGCACTGGCGCATTTGGCATTGGCGGCATTGGAGTCGCCGATACGGCATCTGATAAATCACTGTTGATTTCACCCGTTGCAAGTACTCTAAAGTAATAAGTTTCTCCGTTGGTTAAATTTGAAATGATCACACTGCTTGAAGTGGTTCCCACAGCATCAACTTTTACAGCACTTGCAGTTGTGCTCTCCGTGCTTGCATAAATCTCATAACCAGTTGCATCCGCCACTTGCACCCAAGAAACAACTACTTGTTTATCCCCTGGTGTTACAGATTGAATCACCGGTGTGTCTGGTTTAAGCGATTTAACTTCAAATGAAGTGACCGTCTTCCCAGAATCAAAAACCAATCCTTTTGAATCGGTAACAGTTGCTGTATAGATGCCTGGTACAGTTAATGCATCTGTTGCCCACTCACCGGTTTGAGTTGTAGTAATCAGTTGTCCATTTTTCTCAATTTTCAAGGTTGGAAAATAAATGTCTCCACTTGAATAGTTCTTTATTTTAGTGAGGTTGTAATTGTTTCCTGTTTTAAATTTGAACGTTTGAGTTTCACCCTTTTTGATGGATTCTCTATCCACACTGAGCCTGAGATTTTCTCCAATCGTCGCAATAAAAGGCAGCACCTCTGTATCGCTTAAATCTCTTTGAAAATAATAATAGCTATTCTCAGCTGTAATCTGTGGAATACTCACAATTTTATAGGGCTTTATGTGAAGGTCATCCGCATCTTCGTAAAGTTCATATACTGAATTGGTTTCAAACGGCGCATATGTTGAATAAGCCGCATAAATATAGAGATCTGAGAGTGCTTTTACCGTCTCGGATTCGTTCTTGAAATACAGGTATTCATAGACGTTGTCGGCGTAGCCAAAAGTCGTTTGAGTTATATCGTAAAGTTTGGAGACATTGGTTGAGTCAGGGAATCGGATGACTCCCCCCTGATGTTTTTGAAATATTTGATTTGGCGCGTATACAAACAATTTGTCGCTGCTGTTGTTCATTTTGCCAGTAACCATTAGTGAAAATGAATCTGACAGATTGTCATTGCTTATCCAGAACTCCGCTTTCCACGGCAATGTGAGGTTTCCATTTGGATTCACATTTACTAGATTTTCTCCAGTTTCGTTGTCAGTTACATAGACTGTCTTGATAGACGATAATTCTGTTCCCGCATCTTCTTTTGTCTTTTCAACAATCGTATAAAGGGAGCTATCTCGAAGATTTAAGTCTATTTCTGTTATCTTCTCCGATTCCAATGTCAGTGTTTTTTCAATGTGGAACCATTTTCTAAGCTCTGTGTACTCTTGTATGTCCGCTTCGAAGATATACTTCACGGCACTTGGACTCAGTGAAAAATACTGATCTGAATACCCCAGCGCCAGAAGTGAACTAAAGACTGTCGCATTGTTTTCATCAAAGAAAGATGAAAAGGTTGAAGTGGTTTTATCGCTCATGTGTACGTGAATAAGAGCCTTGTCTGGCTGAATCACTGTAAAAACCTGTGGTAGACCTCCATCCATTTCAAGGTATTTTATCGTTCCATCAAGCGTAACCCCTGAAAGAGTAACCTCTCCATTGATATCTGTTGTAGCCGTTGCAACCACTAAGTGCTGTTGCGATTTTAGTCTGACCTCGGTCCCTACAATTGCCGCAGCTGTAACCGGGTCAGCAAGAGCCACTTTTATATCTGCTGTAATCGAATTGCCACCAGCTTCAGTTGAGGACAGAATTGTTTTATTTGTTGCAACAACCTGCCCGCCACTTTCGATAAGGGTGTCCACTCTATATGGCAGAATGGCATTTTCGGCCATTAATTCATTTCCCTTGAAAAGTTCTCCACCGCTGGCTTTAACTGCATTTTCGGCTAATGTAACCGTGAGACTTCCATTGGCATAAAATGTTCGGTTCACCCCTGATGTCTGATTTAAATCCATGAGAACAGTCTGAGAACCGTCGTAATTTAATGTAAAATTGTTTATGTAGCTATTTAGTCCATTCCTATCGTTATAGGAAGCCGTGAATAAACTCTTGTCCAGCGTATAGCCTGTGTCTAGAGGCATGTTGAATGTAATTCGCACCACTCTTGTTTCGTCAAAGGTGACACTGGATACTTCAAGTTGATTGGTTATTGAAAACCCCATAAAAACATTTGCCGTCATTAAAATGACCAAGCACAATGTCAGCATGACTTGGAGCATTCTTTTTAAGTATTTGCCCCTCTCATTTGCCTGTTTCATATTTCCCCTCCATTCAAAATTATAGATAGTCCAAACGTCCTATGTACCAAATATTATATCATGTGATGTGAAATGGATTCAATTCAAAAAGCTGCCATTTCTTCGACTTAACAAACCTTTAACTCTAAGGCTATCGTAAATCTCTTGAAATAGCAGCTTTTCAAGTGTTCAATTTCACAAAACAAATTTAGTTCTGTCTGTCTATCCAATACACAGTTCGAGCAAGAGTTCACTCGATTTCACCATTTGATCCTGAGATACATAGATTTTTTCAACTTTGCCCGCTTGCTTTGCCGAGATGGATGTTTCCATCTTCATGGCTTCTATAATGAAGAGAACATCGTTTTCAGCAATTTCCTGTCCTTCTTTAACCAGAACTTTGGCTACTTTCCCTGGGATCGGACTGCCAATTTCACATGGATTTGATTCGTCGGCAAAGACAGTCTGAGTCAGATTTTTTCTCAGGGAAGAGCTCTCATCTTTTATGGAAACCTCTCTTCGATTTCCATTGACTTCATATATTATTGTTCTTGTTCCATCTTCTAAAAGTTTTCCGATTTCTAGCAGTTTTACGTTTAAAATTTTTCCCGATTCGATTTCAACTTCACATGTCTCTCCTTCTGAAAGACCATGAAAAAACACATCGCTTCCCATTTTACTGAAATCCCCACACTTTTCAAGATACTCATAATAGGACTCAACCACTTTAGGGTAAAGCGCATAGCTGATGAGATCTGATTTGCTCGGTTTGATTTTAAATGTGTTTCTAAGATGGGCATCAATTGTACCAAAATCCTCTGGCGGCAATAAATCACCTGGACGGCATTCTATCGGCTCTTGATTTTTTAGGACAATCTTTTGAAGTGGCTTTGGAAATCCGCCTTGCGGTTGTCCCATGTAACCAGCAAAATAAGATACCACTGAATCGGGGAAAGCCATATCTTGACCTTTTTCGAGAATATTATCTGGCGTCAGGTCATTTTGAACCATAAAAATCGCCATGTCCCCCACAGCCTTAGAGGAAGGGGTCACTTTGATAATATCTCCAAACATATCATTTACAGATTTATACATCTCTTTGACCTCACCAAATTTATGGCTGAGTCCAAAACTGTCCACCTGAGGTTTTAAGTTTGAATACTGTCCTCCTGGAATCTCGTATTTATAAATCTCGGCACTGGAAGTCTTTAGATCTGACTCAAATTGCTTGTACACAGGTCTCACATTAGCCCAGTAATCGGATATTTGCTGTATGTTATCCAATTTTAGGCCCGTATCTCTCGACGAATTTAACAGTGCTGCCACGATGCTGTTTAGGGCAGGCTGACTTGTAAGTCCCGACATGCTGTTAAATGCAGTATCCACAATATCTACACCGGCTTCAGCCGCCATTAGAAGCGTTGCCACACCGTTTCCAGTGGTATCGTGCGTATGGAGATGAATTGGGATGGAAACCTCATTTTTGAGAGCTGTAATCAGCTTCTTCGCTGCATATGGCTTTAACAGCGCCGACATGTCTTTGATCCCCAAAATATGCGCTCCCATCTTTTCTATTTCCTTTGCCATATTCACATAATACGAGAGTCCATATTTATCTCTGCTCTCATCTAGAATATCTCCTGTGTAACAAATGGTTCCTTCAGCAATTTTACCGGTTTTTATAACCTGCTCCATGGACACTTTCATGCCGTCCAGCCAGTTGAGCGAGTCAAAAATCCTAAAGACATCTATGCCTCTCAATGCAGCTTCATCAATCAGAGACTTGATGACGTTGTCTGGATAGTTCTTGTAGCCCACGCCATTTGATCCTCTAATCAGCATTTGTAAAAGGACATTTGGAACACGTTCTCTGATGGCGTCCAATCTCTCCCAAGGATTTTCCTTTAAGAATCTGTAAGCCACATCAAAGGTCGCCCCTCCCCACATTTCCAGCGAGAAGAGTTCTGGGGCAAGAGTCGATGTAGCCCTTGCGACTTTGACCATGTCAACGGTTCTCATACGCGTCGCCATTAATGACTGATGTGCGTCTCTCATGGTTGTATCTGTCAAGAGCAGTCTATTTTGAGTTCTTATCCAATCAATAACCCCTTTTGCACCTTTTTGTTCCAAGACTTGCTTCGTTCCAAAGGCCCAAGCCATACCATCTGTATTTGGCACTTTTGGAATATCAAATTCCAGTTTACGCCCCTTTGTCTCATTGACAACTTTCTCACCAATGAAAGTGAGGACTCTCAGTTCTTTATCCGTCTTGGATTTAAAGTCCATAAGCGCTTTGTTATTGGCGATAAAATTGGTGTCGCAAAGTCCCTTTTTAAAAGTCTCATGGTTTAAGACATTTATAAGGAAATCCGTATTGGTTTTTACACCGCTGATTTTTATTTCCTTTATTGCACGAACTGATTTTCGAATTGCATCTTCAAAACTTCTAGACCAAGTTGTACACTTTACCAGTAGACTGTCGTAATATGGCGATATTACCGCTCCTGTAAATCCATTGCCGCCATCCAGTCTCACACCGAATCCAGATCCCGTTCTATAGACGTCAATCTTGCCTGTATCCGGCATGAAGTCATGTTTTGGATCTTCTGTTGTGACACGGCATTGAATAGCATATCCATTGACAGAAATTGAAGTCTGTCCTTTGATGTTTATTTCAGGCGAATCCAGTGCATAGCCCTCCGCCACAAGTATTTGAGACTGTACGAGGTCTATTCCAGTAACCATTTCAGTTACTGTATGCTCCACTTGAATTCTAGGATTCATCTCTATAAAATAATGTGCTCCAGATTGATCTACTAAGAATTCACAAGTGCCAGCCCCCCTATAGTTAACCGTTCTCGCTATTTTGAGGGCGTCTTCGCAAATCTGTTTCCTCTGTTTATCTGTAAGACACAGCGCTGGTGTAAATTCCACCACCTTCTGATGTCTCCTCTGAATGGAACAATCTCGTTCGAAAAGATGGACAATATTGCCATATTTATCACCTAGCACTTGTACTTCAATATGCTTTGGCGATTCCAAGTACTTTTCAATAAAGATGTCATCATTGCCAAATGCCTTAAGTGCTTCTGAACGTGCTGCGTGAAATTCCTTAATCAAATACTTCTCATCCCGAACAATCCGCATCCCCCTGCCGCCGCCACCTGCTGCTGCCTTGAGAATAATAGGGTATCCTGCTTTTTTGGCAAATAGCTTTGCCTCATCATCGTTGGCTATAGGTCTTTCCACACCTGGAATAATAGGAACACCTGCCGATGTCGCCACAATTTTAGACTTTATCTTATCGCCAACTGACTGCATCATCTCTGAGGTCGGGCCAATAAATTCAATGCCCGCTTCTAAACACTTCTTTGCAAAATCAGGATTTTCAGATAAAAAACCATATCCCGGGTGAATTGCATCCACCCCTTTTTTTATGGCCAGTTTCACAATTTCATCAATATCCAAATAAGCCTCAATAGGACCTTTATTCTTTCCAATCAAGTAAGATTCATCCGCCTTTGTTCTAAAAAGCGAGTTTTGATCTTCTTTTGAGTAGATCGCCACTGTTCTAATCCCCAATTCATGGCAAGCCCTAAAGACGCGAATAGCAATTTCGCCCCTATTGGCCACCAAGACACGTTTAAATTTCTTCACGCTAGAGCCCTCCTCCATTTAATTCATATCAATATACCAGTTGTCACATAAAAATACAACCCATTTAAAAGAAGTACGTCATTCTTAATGCGTTAAGAGAAAGGCAACTTATGATTTTAAAGTTAAATTGCTTTTAACTTTATTTAATATTGTTCGTGTTGTTCGCAAATCACATACAACTTTATTTTTTAAATATACGCATCAGTATATTTATTCATATTTTTGTATGATAAACCTTGAGTTTAGAGTTCACCTTTCTGTGGCATTTTTCTTTATAAACAATTTATACTCAATTATAAACAATTTATAAAATGTCTTGATTCTCCTTTTTAACTAACATATACTTTGATTGTCAAATGATTTCTTAATTCGATATTATTAAACATTATAAAATTCGGATGATTCATATTTAATAGAACATAACTTAATTGCATATGAGCCTTCCGGAATAAATTTTAGGAGGAAAAGAACCATGACTTTTGAAAAAGTGAGAGATATTTTAGTAGAGGAATTAGATTTAGATGCAGATGAAGTAACAATGGAAAGTAACATCAGAGAAGATTTAGGTGCTGACTCTTTAGATATGGTAGATTTAATCATGTCAATCGAAGATGCTTTTGAAGTAAAAGTTGATGAAAATGATACTGTAAACATCAAAACTGTCGGCGATATCGTCAACTACATCAATAAATAATTTAGAATAACGGTTTTGGAAAATCCTTTGCTTGCGCTGAGGATTTTCTTTGTAAGAGGAAGAAATAAACTTTTTATAAATTTTCAGGAGGCAATATGTTCAAGACTGACATATGCAATTTACTTAATATAGAGTATCCGATTATCCAAGGCGGTATGGCTTGGATATCAGATGCCCATCTGGCGTCGGCCGTTTCCAATGCCGGTGGATTAGGCGTTATTGCCGGAGGAAATGCAGAGCGACACATTGTTGAAGCTCAAATAGACAAAATCAAGACCATGACAACGAAACCTTACGCCTTGAATGTCATGCTCCTGAGTCCATTTGCCGATGATATCATAGACCTCGCAATTGAAAAAAGCGTCCCTATTGTCATCACTGGTGCAGGCAGTCCAGGAAAGTACGTAGACCGTCTGAAAGAAGCGGGTATTAAAATCATTCCAGTGGTTGCCTCTGTTGCACTTGCCAGACGTATGGAATCTCTTGGCGTTGATGCACTCATCGCTGAGGGAACCGAAGCGGGCGGTCATATCGGTGAACTCACCACAATGGCACTGGTTCCTCAAGTGATAGATGCCGTTTCCATCCCTGTGGTTGCCGCTGGCGGTATTGCAGATGGAAGAGGTGCTGCCGCAGCCTTTATGTTAGGCGCGAAGGGCATCCAAGTGGGCACTCGCTTCTTGGTTGCGCACGAATGTACCGTACACCCTGCATATAAGGAAATGGTCATTGATGCCAAGGACACTTCAGCAGTGGTCACTGGCAGATCCACTGGTCATCCAGTGCGAATTTTAAAGAACAAGCTATACCGTCAATACTCAGAAATGGAAAAGAAAAACGCCCCTATGGATGAAATTGAGGCCTTGGGTGCTGGTTCACTTAAGAAAGCCGCTGTGGATGGCGACATGCAGTTCGGCTCTGTCATGGCAGGTCAAGTTGCTGGCATGATAAAAAAGGAAGAATCCTCTAAAGATATCATAGAAGAAATATTTACAGAATGTGAGTCCGTCATCTTAAAAAACTTTAAGATGGTGGCAAACAAGTAGCTGAAAGGAAGGTACATCATGAAAATTGGATATGTTTTTGCAGGACAAGGCGCTCAAAAAGAAGGCATGGGACAAGAGTTCTTCGAAAATTTCGAAGCGAGCCGCATTATATATGACCAATCAAATTTGGCCCTTGGATACGATTTAAAATCACTTTGCTTTAATGGTCCTCAAGAGGATTTAAATAAAACTGAAATCACGCAACCCGCTATTTTGACAACTTCAATTGCCATGTTAAAAGCATTTGAGTCAAAAGTGGATATTAAGCCAAGCGCAGTTGCCGGTCTCAGCTTAGGCGAGTACAGCGCACATGTCTGTTCAGGGTCTCTGGCCTTTGACGAAGCCGTTCAACTGGTAAAAAAACGTGGCGCTTTCATGCAAGATGCCGTTCCATTTGGCGTTGGTGGTATGAGTGCAGTCGTTGGTCTCTCACCTGAAGACACTGAAGAAGTGGCTAAGCTCGCAAGCGAGCATGGTGTTGTGGAAGTCTGCAATTACAATTCTCCAAAACAGATTGTACTGGGCGGCGAGCTCAAAGCTCTGGAAATAGCTGGTGAAATCGCAAAAGAAAAAGGTGCAAAACGAGTTTTACCGCTTCCTGTAAGTGCACCGTTTCACACTTCCATGCTCATAAAAGCACAGGAAAATCTGGCAACTGAACTTGAAAAAGTTAAGATATCAGATATGAAAGTACCTGTAATTTCAAATGTTGACGGTAGAATCGTCGCATCTGAATCCCTTATAAAAGAAACCCTTGCCAAACAAGTTACCAGCTCTGTAAGATGGATAGAATGTGTTGAATCTATGAAATCCATCGGAATAGATACAATTGTGGAGTTTGGTCCTGGCAATGCGCTTTCAGCTTTTATCGGCAAAATCGACAAGAGTATCAAAGTCGTTTCAATTTATGATATGGATTCTTTTGAAAAAGCAATTGCGTATTTCAATGAACAGTCTATTGGCAAGGCGATTTAATCATTGATCGCCGAACCATCTGTAACAGAAATAAGATAATGAGGTGTCTAAATGAAAGTTGCAATCATAACAGGGGCAAGCAGAGGTATTGGCAGATCAATCGCCATCGCACTTGCCGAAGAAGGTTACAACCTAGTGTTAAACTATAGAAAGAGCCGTGAAGAACTCGAGGAACTCGCTGGTATCTTAAAAACTGAAACGGTACTGGTTCAAGGGGATGTCAGCAAATTCGACGAAGCCGAAAATATCATCAAAACTGCCAAGGAATCATTTGGTCAGATAGATCTTCTGGTGAACAACGCCGGTATTACAAAGGACAACCTTCTCCTCAGAATGACAGAAGAGGATTTTGACGCTGTGCAAAATATCAATTTAAAGGGAACTTTTAATTGTACTAAGCACGTGTCCAGAATTATGATTAAGCAGCGCTTTGGAAAAATTATCAACATCGCTTCTGTCGTTGGCATCACTGGCAATGTCGGTCAAGCTAACTATGCGGCATCAAAAGCAGGCGTCATTGGATTTACCAAGTCTGTTGCCCGGGAACTGGCTGCTAGAAATATCACTGTCAATGCCATTGCACCTGGTTTTATTCAATCCAAAATGACCGATGCAATCAGTGAAGAAGCTAAAAAAGCTTCTCTTGAGAGAATTCCACTTGGCAAATTCGGCAAACCTGAAGATGTTGCCAATGTAGTGGTTTTCCTCGCTTCTGAAAAAGCAGACTATATCACAGGACAAGTTGTTCAAGTGGATGGCGGAATGGCCATCTAGTCTTGATAAGTCCATGTTTTAACCATAACAATAAATTATCGGAGGGTATGACAAATGAGCAACAGAGTTGTTGTAACAGGTATGGGAGTTGTTTCTCCCATTGGAATTGGTAAAGATGCATTTTTACAAGGCATACACGAAGGAAAATGCGGTATCAGCTTAATCGAATCCTTTGACACAGAAAACTTTAAAGTTAAATGTGCTGGAGAAATTAAGGACTTTAACGTAACAGACTACATCAATAAAAAAGACGCAAAGAGAATGGACAGATTTACTCACTTTGCAATTGCCGCTTCAAAGCTGGCTATAGAAGATGCAAAATTTGAAATTACAGATGACAACGCACAGGCAGTTGGTGTTTATTTGGGTTCTGGAATCGGTGGTTTAATCACTATTGAGGAAAACAGTGAGAAACTCGTCACTAAAGGCGCTGACAGAATGTCTCCTTTCTTTATTCCTATGTCTATTTCGAACATGGCTGCTGGCAATGTCTCCATTGCACTGGGTGTCAAAGGCTCATGCCTTACTTACAATACTGCTTGTGCCTCCAGTGCAAGTGCTATTGGAGAGGCATTAAAAGATTTGCGCTGTGGTTATCATGATGTCATCATCGCCGGTGGCGCAGAGGCTTCAATCTCTGCTTTGGGAATCGGTGGTTTCCAAGCAATGACTGCTCTTAATGAATCACATGATCCTATGAGAGCTTCGATTCCTTTTGATAAGGATAGAAGTGGTTTCGTCATGTCAGAAGGATCTGCTATGCTGGTTCTCGAAACCCTTGAACATGCACAAAAAAGAGGTGCTACTATCTATGCGGAACTGGTTGGATACGGTTCAACAAGTGATTCACACCACATTACAACACCTGCTCCAGGCGGTGAAGGTGGCGCAAGGGCAATGAAAATGGCCCTTAAAGATGCCCAAATTTCACCTGAACAAGTGGGTTATATCAACGCTCACGGAACAAGTACACCTTATAACGATATATTTGAAACTGCTGCTATCAAGTCTGCTTTTGGCGACTATGCTTATAAAATGCCTGTCTCTTCAACTAAATCTATGACAGGTCACTTACTGGGTGCCGCAGGCGCTATTGAGTCTTGTGTTTGCGTCAACGCAATCATGGACAGCTTTATTCCGCCAACCATCAACTTCCAAGAAGCGGATGAACTCTGCGATTTGGATTACGTTCCAAACAAAGGAAGACAACAAGATGTTGAGTACGCACTGACAAACTCACTTGGCTTTGGCGGTCATAATGCGACTTTGATCTTCAGCAAATTTAAAGGCTAATCAAAACCCTTTACAAATTAAGGAGTTTCAGATGGAAACCATTTTTAACAGCAATCAGATTCAAGAAATTATTCCTCATCGCTACCCCTTTATCCTCGTCGATAAAATCGTAGAACTGGAAGAAGGCGTCAGAGCTGTGGGGATCAAGAACGTCACTGTAAACGAGTATTTCTTTCAAGGACATTTTCCGCAAGAGCATGTTATGCCAGGCGTTCTCATTGTAGAAGCACTGGCTCAGGTCGGAGCGGTTGTCTTACTTAAAAAGGAAGAAAATCAAGGCAAAATCGCTTATTTTGCAGGGATAGACAAATGTAAATTTAGGAGAAAGGTAATCCCTGGTGATACTTTATCTCTTGAAATAGAAATCATAAAATCAAGGGCGAATTTCGGTGTAGGAAAGGCAGTTGCAAAGGTTGACGGCGCAAAAGTCTGCGAAGCTGAGCTCTCGTTTATGATTGGATAATCCCAAGAAATTTCTTTTATCGTTTAAAAAGGGCTACAGCAAATCAGATATTTGCAGTAGCCCTTTAACTTGTCTAAGCATCACCTCAACTGTATAAACTGGTTTTATCGCTAAATTAGCCTGCTGTTATCAGAGCGATTATTTCATCATAAATACCCAAATGTTCATAATACCGTTCCTTGTATTTATACCCATCATTATATATTGCCACTGTATAAACACGTCCATTCACAACAAATTTTAATTCAATTCTAACATCGTCATTTTCATGATTATTTTCAACTTTTTTTGTTTCGGAAAAACATCTGATTATTTCATTTTTTTTAGTCTTATAATCACCTATATATATGCCCTCTTCTATAAAAATATCTACTGAATTAAACAAATAAGCAACATCATTTTCATTATCTAGTTGTTTCGGTTTAATAATATTACTGATATAAAGCCATAGATATTCATTCGTTGTAAACTTTACCCATCCTAAGTTTTGATCATTGAATATAATATTAGCATCATCAATTATTAACATTTCTTTGATATTATTGTCATCAAATTTTAATTCCAATTTATAGTTTGGATATTCAGAATCCAAGTTGCTTAAACTTTGATTCCAATCAAATCTCGTATTGGATATTACTTTTTCCTTATCTATTTCGGTTAATTCTTTTACAATCCCCATATCTTGAGCAATTAATACGATACTTTTTGACAATTTTATAGCATCCACTATTAAATCCTCATTGTATAGATTTTTATCCAATATTTTTCTTATTGCTATGCATTGCTCTCTTCCATAATACTCTGTTCCACCCATTTTTAAAGCGTTCTCATCACTTATCGCAAAAGCTTGTCTACCATAATTTGTAATAAAATACCCTAAGTTATCACTTATTTCATCATTATTCGCTTTGATTTCCATTGTGCTAATCAGTGTTATAATATTTTTAATATCTTCTTGATCATCAATAACCACAGTTCTCCATCCAAGTTGCAATTCAATACTCAATGTGTCGTCGATAGCAAAATTTTCTTTTTTTGCACATCCTGTAAATATAAAAAGTA
>DKFC01000052.1 GCA_002452745.1 Firmicutes bacterium UBA6806 | reverse complement strand
TTACACAGATAATCTTACACGCCCTGATTTTCAAATGCTCGATGCAGGTGTTAGAGTAGGGGCGCGTGCAATCGTCATCAAGTCTCATCAGGGGAGTACCATAGAAAGAGCAATTATGGCAAATCGTTATAATACCATTGTCAACGGGCAGAATTCGTTTGAAATGTTTGGAAGTATCACCTTGAATTACTGCGTCGGGGGAATCAATCCTGAAGCTGTTGAAAATGCTCTAAAGTTAGGTGCAAAAGTAGTATGGTTGCCAACAAGATCTGCAAGGAACCATATGCAAAAAATGAATTTGCCTTTAAAGAATGTGGTAGATGTTATTGTCGAGGGTAAATTGGTACCAGAAATGTATGAAATTTTTGAGTTGGTTAAAAATTATGATGTTGTTTTGGCAACGGCACATATATCACCAGAAGAAGTTGACATATTTGTCCCAGAGGCAAGGCAAGCGGGTGTGGAGAAGATTGTCGTTACGCATCCGGAATGGTGGCTCACAGAAATGAGTGTTGAACAGCAAGTGAGGTTGGTTGAGACTTATGATGTTCTCCTAGAAAGATGCTTTGCTCAAAATATGGGTGGCGGCAAGTATAAGAGCAACTTGGCAGATAATTTTGAGATCATTCAAAAGGTTGGGTATAAGAATGTGTTGATTAGTACCGATGGTGGTCAGATTGAAAATCCTGCTTGGGAATTTGAGATGGAACAATATATAGGGTATTTAATTGAATGCGGCGTTCCAGAAGAACACATAATCTATATGACTCGAACATTGCAACGTAATTTATTGAATATAAAGTAAATGGGGGTAAATAATTATGCTGAGTATAAGTATTATAGTTGCAATCATTGCAGCTATTGCAATTGGCTACAAAACAAAGATCAATACCGGTATTATTGCAATTGTCTTTGCCTATATAATTGGCAGTTTTGTGATGGGGATGAGTGCCAAACAAGTGATATTGGCATGGCCGATTAAAACGATGTTTATCATATTTTCAGTCTCACTGTTTTACAACTTTGCACTTGTAAATGGCACTTTAGATAAACTTGCCAGGCATTTGCTCTATGCTTGTAGAAAACACCCTGCACTGTTACCATTTGCGCTTTATCTTGCTGCAACCGTAATTGCAGGTCTTGGCGCAGGCTTTTTTACAGTTATCGCATTTATGGCGCCTATCACGTTGATGATCTGTGAAGAATCTAAAATGGATAAACTCATTGGCGCAGTTGCGGTTAACTTCGGAGCGCTTTCAGGTGGAAACTTCATGACGAGTGGTCTTGGTGTTGTATTTATCAGTTTAATGGATGAAGCTGGCTATTCAGATCAAAGTTTCATGTTCACCACAGTTATTTTTGCCGCAAGTATTGTATTTGCACTTATAGTAATCTCGTTATTCAAATACGTTCCAAAAAGTAACAGAAGAATCGGTGAAGGTGTTGTTTATGAAAAACCTGAACCATTAAATCGCGTTCAGAGGATTAATTTCCATTTAATGCTTGTTATGATTGCAATTGTTTTATTCTTCCCAATTGCTCATATTGTCTCACCAGATAGTGCTTGGATTACCTATGTCAACAAGCGCATGGATGTGGGACTTGTGGCAATAGTTTTCTCTTTTATTGCTTTACTGCTTGACCTTGCGCCGCAAAATGAAGTTATTTCAAAAATCCCGTGGAAGACCATCATCATGATTAGTGGTGTGGGCATGTTAATTGCAGTGGCAATTGAAGCGGGAACAATTAATGCTCTGAGTGCATGGGCAGGTTCGAATCTTCCAATTTGGTCGATTCCGATTGTCTTTACAATGATTGGTGCATTTATGAGCTTCTTCTCCAGTACCACAGGTGTTGTGTGTCCTGCGTTGTTTCCCCTCGTTCCAGAATTGTCGGCGACTACAGGTATTAGTCCGCTATTAATTTTTGCCTGCATCGTATTGGGCGCTCAAGCAACTGCAATTTCGCCGTTCTCATCTGGGGGGTCATTAATATTGGGTTCTGTTTCCACGGATGAAGAACGCGATCACATGTTTTCAAGATTGTTGTTTATTGCCGTTCCAGTCTGTATTGGATTAATTGTCATCTTTAATGTTATCCTTTCGTTTATCCTGTAAATGTCAAGGCAGAAATGCCGCAACCTGAATAATCGCTTCAGCAAAGGAATCCTTTTGATTTAAAGATTTTCGTGGTATTCTATAAAAAATACATGCATTGGAGGCGATGCAGTGCTTGAAAAAATACCAGTTGAAGAAGACCTAATTGCTTTGTTTGGACAATCCCTATTTGATGTTTGGATGCAGATGAACTACTTCATTGATTCAAAATACGATATGGAGCATCTTTGGAGCAGCGGCGGCAAAAAATGGACATATGAGTATAAATTCCGTAGAGGCGGTAAAACGCTGTGTGCCTTATACGCAAAGAAAAATGTTTTTGGCTTTATGATTATTTTTGGGAAGGCTGAACGGGAGAAATTTGAAGCAATTCGCAGTGAATTATCAACGGAAACCCAGCGAATTTATGACGAGGCAACCACCTACCATGATGGCAAATGGGTCATGTTTGAATTAACCGATACATCGTTATTTTCTGACATGGAGAAGCTATTATTGATTAAGCGAAAACCCAACAAAAGGTAGTCATTGTCACCTCGGAATATGTGATAACAATGCATCGCTACAATTGGGTTGCCCTAAATGTAATTGCAAATTTAAAAAAAAATACAGAGTGTGGGTGTCGGTTTTACTGACGCCTGTACTCTGTATTTTTATCTATTGGTGCACCCTGCGGGATTCGAACCCACAACCAACGGATTCGAAGTCCGCTACTCTATCCAATTGAGCTTGAAATCTAGTTATTGCAACGCATACAGCGATTTTTTAAGCTCAAAAAACAGAGTTAGGTGAACAAACTTTTTAGATTAACAGACTATAATCCGTTTCTGTTCAAAATAATTTTTCATAAAGGAGTGTGTAGAAAATGCACAAAGAAATTACTTTGAATGAAGCGTTTAAGGATTTCATTTTAGATGGCAGAATTAGAAATTTATCAGAAAGAACAGAGGAATTTTATCAGTTTACATGGGATTGTTTTAGGAAAGAAATGCCACAAGTAAAAACCATGAATCAGATAAATCTCAAGGTATTTAATCAGTATGTACTTAAACTAAGAAAAATGGATATTGCGCCAGTAACGGTTAATAATCGTATGCGAGGGGTGAGAACATTCTTCAACTATCTTATTAATAATGGATATATTGAACCCTTTAAAATAACAATAAAGAAGGCTCAAAAACCATTAAAGGAAACATACAGTGATGAGGAATTACAGATATTACTTGAGAAACCCACAAAGCCTGAACTTGATAATTCTTTTGCTCTCTATCGTGATTGGGTAATTGTTAATTATCTTATATCAACAGGGAATAGAGCATCCACGATTGTTAATCTAAAAGTTAAAGATGTTGACCTAGCATCAGGATATGTAAAGCTGAATCACACTAAGAATAAAAAACAACAGATTATACCACTACCTGACCAAACTGTAAAAATATTAAATGAGTATATTCGACATTTCAATCCTAAAAATGATATGTGGTTATTTCCTAGTATTTATGGTACTAGATTGACCGTGAATGGATTATCTAATAATATTGCAAAGTATAATAAAAAACGTGGTATTGAAAAAAGAGGTGTGCATCTATTCAGGCATACATTCGCAAAAATGTGGATTATGAATGGTGGTGATATATTCACTCTGAAAAACATGATGGGTCATTCATCAATTGAAATACTTCAGGAATATGTTCAGCTTTATTCAAATGAAAATAAGATAAACAATGATAAGTATAACCCCATGAATAATTTGTCAGTACCAACAAGAACAAGAATGAAAATTAAATAAGATAATCACGATCAAGCATCTCATATATTTTATGGAGTGCTTTTTTGTGGTTTTTGGGGTGAGTTTCAAAATTTTATTTTTTAAAAGCTCTGTAACTATTACAATATCTATCGTGTAGCAATTGACTCAAATTACACTATATGGTATATAAATGTGATTGAGAATTACAGAGAACTTATATAAAAAAGGTCATTTTGTAACGGATAGCTATAAACGTTGAAATTACAATGGGTATATAGAATATATCGTAAAAAGTTAATCTTTGAACACATTGAAAATACAACATTCTTGATTTGTTAAAAAATAGATAATCCTATTTAAGGGAAGGAATACTACAATTTGTGATAAATGTGGAAAGAGAATTAAAATGACTTCTAATAATCACGCATATTGTAATACTTGTAGTGATATTATTAAAAAAGAAAAAACTAGAGATAGGGTTAAAAGATATAGGGAATCTAAGATTTTGTAACGTTTTAGAGTTTTTAATCTGCGTCTTGTATATACCTTCCAAACGTAGTAATTGCAACGCTTTCAGAGGTTAGTAATATCAATATTACAAAACAGTCAATCTCTACAACCATTGAAAACACTATATAGTTGAATCCCTATAAAGGAAGATAACAACATATTATAAATTCTAATTGAGTAACATAGAAATAGATAGTTGGTGCAAATGGAATAAAATAGAGATTTTAATTTACAACAACTAAAACCCCAACGTAAACCAGTAATATCAACACATACAGAGATTATAATTATACCAATAATAAAAACTGCAATCGCTACGGCTATTGCAAATGCCACATTCTTGAATCCCTATAAAGGAAGATAACAACATATACAAAGTTAATTGAAACTTCTCCACAACATATGGGGGTACTAATACGATTGAATGCGAAGTTTGTGGCAGATTGGTTAAGAAGAAATCGAATAAGGCTACTTCAATTAGGTATTGCAGTGACTGTTCTAAAGAAGAACAAAAGAAGGCTAAATTAAACTATTGGCATAAAAATAAAAATACTAGATAGAGCAGAAACACCTACAAACGTTAAAATTTCAATATGTTCAGCGAAGCCTGTTCATTTGCTATAGTTGGATGATAATAGACAAACAACAATTAAATACATACATACATAAAACAGCTCTCAAATTTATTGAGGGCTTTTATTTTGCTTGGAACTTAGTAAAAGGGTAAGCCTACCAAACTTATTCTTTGCTAAGTTTATATATAACCTTTCATCATTTGAAAGTAAATCAACATCTTGTTGAAGCGGGTGCGAATCCCGCATCCTCCTAAAGTTAGGAATCTGGCATTCCTTAATTTATATATCTATGATTCTAAAACGGGGAGTAAAATCCCCAACTCCGACATAATGGGCATCGGTCTACCCCCTCAGACTGGTGTCCTTTATTATATATTTTTTAGCAACTTTTATCCCACGCAACATTATTAATCAGAAAGGAGATTGAACGATGTGAGAGAGCAAATCAGAAAAGAGTTAAGTAAAAGGGGAATAAAACACAAATGGATTTATCAACACATTGGAGTAAGTAAATCTCATTTTTCTCATTGGTTAAATGGTGAGCGAGAACTAAAGAAAGAGCACGTTGATGAAATTCTAAAATTGTTAGAAATGGATAAATCCATTGATAAATAAATAAAATCATTAGGGTGTAATGTACGCAACTAATCACAGGGGCAATTATTACAAACTAGAAAGGATGGAACACACATGGAAAAGTATTTTGAACTATACAAAGAGGGATTATCTCAAGAAGAATTCAAGCAAATTATTGAAAAGGTGGCTCAAGCATCAGGGGACAAAATAAGAACTGAGTATACCACAAAGATTAAAGAACTTGAATCACAAATCCCACAGAGCAAATCACAACAAGAAATTGAATTTGAGGAAAGGGTCAAGGCAATTGAATCAAAAGAAAAAGAATTCAAATTGATTGAAACTTTACAGGCAAATGAATTACCAACAGGATTGGCAAAGTACTTGAAAGGGTCTGAGGATTTAGAAACTTTCGGCAAAGAATTCGGTCAAGCCTTGAATGATTATGTTCTCAATGGTGGATTTAAACCATCTACCCATAAGAAAACAGAAACCACAATCACAAAGGATAAATTCAAGCAAATGACATATCAACAAAGGGTTGAATTTGCTGAGAGTAATCCTGAATTATTCAAAGAATTTTCAAAATAATAGTGATATAACTAGGCATCAAATCGGTGTCTTTTATATATAAATCAAATAATATGAAAGAGGTGAAAACATGGCTTTAATTAAACCTGAAATTTACAGTTCATTAGTCCGTGAAAAGGTTAGTGGCAAAGTAAAAATTCTACAATTAGCCAAAGAACTTGAGAACATTGACGAGTTCAGAGAAGTAGGGGAAACCATTAATTTTCCTGTGTGGAAATATATTGGTGACGCTGAAACATTAGCATCAAAAGGAACAATCACACCTGTTGAACTTCAACAAGAAGATTCACAAGCTGTGGTTACTCATGTTGCAAAAGGTGTCACAGTTTATGACCGTGAAAATCTAACAGCATTGGGCGATCAAATCGAAGAAGGTGCAGACCAATTGGCAACGTCAATTGCTCGTAAACTTGATACCGATTTAATCACAGAAGTGAATGATAACGTTGTTATGTTATCTCCAACAGCTGGTGCAACAGCAATCACAGAAGATGAGTTATTTGACGCTTTGGGTCTGTTCGGTGATATGAATGACACTGAATTATTTCAAGGAATTGTTGTCAACAGCAAACTCATGAAATCATTCTATGGTATGCCATCGTTTGTTTCTACTACAAGTACGATGTCAGCACAAGGAAACGGTATTCCTTCAAATGGTCTATTCGGCTATTTCAGAGGTATCCCAGTTTATGTTGCAGACCACGGAACATATGATTCAACAGCATCAGAATGTATCACTTATATTCTACAAGTTGGGGCATTAGGCTACAAAAGAAAACGTGATATCTTCATTGAAGAGCAAAGAGTTGCAGGTCAAAAGAAAACAGATATTTTTGCAGATATGCTTTACGCTGTTAAACTTTTAGACCCTTCAAAACTCGTTGTAGCACGTAAGACTGTCGCATAACCTTCTTATATTTTTTAAATAAGTTTATGGGTTGATGTGAATCGAGTGTAATATCTGTAATTGCACTATAACCTTTGTAATATCCACTATTACATTGAATACTAATTGAATTTCCTGTAACAAAAAATTGTATATTTAGAACTATCTATTACACATGCTTTTGGTCGAGTCGTGTGTTTTTTTAATTTAATCAATGGGTTAAGACTTGTCACCTTAATTCATTGATTAATATATTTTTTTAACTTACGGTAAGTAAAATAATATGAAAAGAGGAAAATAATCATGATGCAACTTGAACAAATTAAAACGTATATCCACAGAACAGAAGTCACGCAAGAAGAAATCGCAGAATCTTATATTGGCGAAAATGGAAAATCTGTTACAAGAAATTATATCAATCAATTACTAAGTGGTAAGAATGAACTCAATCCCACAAATTATAGAAAATTGATCGTGGCGATTAACAAAGCACATTTCAAAAAGTTTAATAAGAATGTCAAAGAAGAATCAACAATTTTAATAGCAGAATAAACGTTTTATTTTTTGCCAATGAATTGTATGGCAAGATAATAAAGTCTTGAATCTACAAGTAATTTTGCTTGTAGGAATAACAAAACTAGATACAGGGGGACAACAAACATGGTGAACTTATTTTTAATGATGGTGATTGCAGTATTCGTATATTTTGGAATCAAAAATATTTCAAAGCAAGTGGATAATTTAAACATGGTAAGAACTAAAAACTTTCAACTTACAAGCTCAATAATTGCTGAAGCTGATAAATATATTTTAGCTCAAGAACTTAGAATCAAGGGGGAATCAAAATGGTAAGAGATAGAACAACAGCACAATTCTTGAATGATATTCATGGCGATTCACACATCAATTTCAGATTAATCAAAGATAAGTCAGTCAAATACAACTCATATTATAACGATGGCTGTATCAAACACCTCAGCCAATTTAATCAGCAAGGGTTTAACATTTACTTTGTTGTTAATGGTGGGGGTGATACAGATGAATCAATCAATAAAATTAATGCTGTATTCATCGACTTTGATTGCCCCAAAGATGGTAAAGCTATGCCATCAATGAAAGTGGTGAGTGAATTTAAACAGGAACAATTAAAGAAAATAAGAGCATTTCAATATAAACCGTCATATATTGTGGAAACTAGAAATGGAATTCACGTTTATTGGCTTGTGAATGAAGGGGCAACAGTTGAACAATTCACTGAAGCACAACACAGGTTAATTGATTACTTTGATTCAGATAAAACGATTAAGAATCCATCAAGAGTAATGAGATTACCTGAATACAATTGGACGAAAGATATTGATAATCCTTATATGGTGACGATAATGGAATCAAACTTAAACAGATATACTAAAGCACCTTATAGATATGATATTACAGATATTATTAAGGTACTCCCTGAATGTAAAACACCTATTAAACGTAGTAATAAGAACGTTGATAAGGATGAAATAAGTTTGGGGGGTACTAATAATAATGGGGTTATAAATAATACTTCATTATTATATGTACCCCCTAAACTTAACAAAAATGGTGAAACGTTACAATATAAAGTGATTGGTGCATTTATGAAACGTGATTCAGCATTCTTGAAACAACATTATAACCTACCTCATGTAGTAGTGAACAACAATTCAGAGTATATGGATTATATCAGGGCAATTGATTTAAAACTTATATTAGGTATTCAAACTAGTGGAATGATTAGATGTATATTTCACAATGATTCTAGTCCATCAACAAGTATATTCAGAGCTGATGACGGTGCATCTTTATATAAATGTCATTCTGAATCTTGTGGCATAACAACAAACATCGTCGGGATCGTTGAGCGATTAGGGAATTTTAAATCTACTAAAAAGGCTCATGATTTTATCAGAGAAATATTGAATGTTGAAATTGCACAAACTGAATGGCAGAAAGAACAAATCGAGAATCTTGATTACAATATCAAAATGCTTATATTTGATTTACAAGAATTTGCACCTGAATTATACAATAACATTCGGCATCAAATCCCATATCTCATTAAACTTAATGTCTTAGCAAAAGAACTTGTATCAAATGAACGCATTACTGATAATGATGGGAACATTTTATTCTTTACGAGTATAAAGGATTTACTCAAGATTGCAGAACTAAGCGACAAGCAACGCAAGAAAATTGCAAATAAAAACGCTGTCTTACAATATCATTTGTTGCTGAATAAATTGTCTGATGAGGAAATTCCTGAAGATATGTTATCTCGTGCCAAAGCCATTCAAATTGAAAGAGGATTTGATAAGCGTGTAAACTTTTATTCTATCCCTTCATATACAGCCAATCTAATTGATGAGAGTCTAAGACAGGCAAAGAAATGGAAAGAAAACGCTTACACAATGAAAGGTGTATCTCGTGAAATGTTTTATCGTAAAGAAGGGTCAGAGATTGCCGACTGGTTATATCCACAGCATACACATATTACTACAAAAGATGGGGATGTTGTTGAGCGTACTACCAGCAAGCAACAAGATGAGATTCAATCACAAATCATTGATATCATAATGACAATAATTGCTGAAAAAGGTTATTGCACAGAGAATGATATTTTAAGCACAGCCAATATTTCAAAGACCAAAGCACAGAAATATATTAAAACCAATTTACCCGAGATTTTAGATTCATACAACTTAATAAGAGTTAGAGCAAACAAAGAACTCAAACAACAATTCGGGATTACAGGAACAGGTAGTCCTTTTTTATTGCTCGCAAATGACAAATAATAACACAAATGTAAATGTTTTATGTCGTTATATTAGAATCCAAAAATAATAATAAGATGATGACAATGCAACGATTATAAAACTCCAATCAAATTAATTAATCAATACGGAGGATTATAATCATGGAAAAGAAATCAGGAATTTACAGAATCACAAATCTCAAAAATCAAATGGTGTATATTGGTAAGTCGATTGACATTGAAACGAGATGGAAAACGCACAAAAGAAAATTGAATCAGGGCAATCATATCAATCAAGCATTACAAGAAGCATGGAAGATATACGGAGAAGAATCATTCACTTTTGAAATTCTCATTGAATGTGATGAAAGTGAACAGGGTGTAATTGAGCTTGAAAATATATTTAAGTATTCGCCAGATGTTTATAATGTTGTCACTTGGAAAGACATTTTGCGTTATGAACTTATGAAAAAGTTTAAGCGTTACGGTCTACAAGTTGACATTGATTATAAAGATAACGAATGTATTACCCCAAAGAATAACGCTTTGAAATGGGCATTACATTTGAGCCTTAATAACTATGAATATTTTATTGATATAACAAGTTTAGGCAAAGATTACGAAGCATCAGAGCAATCCATTGAGTACGATCAAATACGTGATTCGTTCATATCAAATAATAATAAATATGGAACGATGAAAATAATCTATGGCATACACGATGATGAAAACGTAATTAATGAATATATAAAATATACGAGAAATGAAACTATAAAATGGTTTATCAAGAAAGGGCAATCACAACATTTGAAATTGTGGTAAGGCTCTATTTTTATGCAAAGAAAGAGGTGTAATCATGGGAAGTGAAAGACGTGACTTAACAATACAACAAAAGATACTTGAAATTGTACCTGAAGCAAAACAAAAATATGTTCTATGGAAATTGGGTCTGATTGAAGATGATTGGCTCACATTATCAAAGCGTTATTTGAACGGACAATCTCTGTATACTGTTGAAGCAAAATATAAAACTGATACTGATGTCCAAAAGGCTATGAGATTGGGCATGAAAATACTTCACAATAGTAAAATGATTGAACTATATAATATTTACTTTGATAAAGCAAAGGATGACGTTCAATCCTTCAAAGCCTTTGTTGAGTTCAGTGATAAATTCTTTGCTGATGAAAGTGAATCTGAATTAATTTCGTTATTAAATGGGGTTGATATCGATGAGTAAATATATCAGACCTGAGAACAAACTCAAAAGGTTATTGAATGACCCTAAACTGTATATTGAGAACTTTGTCAGGATTGTAGATAAGAGGGGGCAACTTGTCCCCTTTAAACTCAATGAGATGCAGAATCAAATATATGAGAAATCTTTGAAATACAATATTATCCTGAAATCTAGGCAAGGGGGTGGGTCTGTTTTTATACTTGCTAAGGCTTTATATCTTTGCATGACTAGACCTAATACTCATTGTATGATGCTATCACATAACATGGAATCAACAAGAAATATATTCGCAAAGGCAAAGCAGTTATATGACAGTATTCCCGATGTAGTAAAGCCAAAACTCATCAAGAATAATAGAAATGAATTGGGTTTCACAAATGGCTCAATCTTATCTTGTGCAACGATGGGTAAAAAGGATAATTCGAGAGGTGCAACGCTAACATTGATTCATGTGTCAGAACTTGCATTTGTTGGCGAACAAGCACGTACTCAATTATTAGCACTTGAACAGGCACTCATTCCTGATGGTGAAATCTATATTGAAAGTACAGCCAACGGACTTGGCAACTATTATCATGATACATGGACTAGGGCAACGCAAAAACAGAACTCATATAATCCAATGTTTTTCAATTATCTTGATACAGCTGATATGTTTCAAGATGACCACAAGCAATCCATGAAGATATTTGAAAACTTAAATGGTCATACATTTGAAAAGGATGATTTGACTGAAGAAGAAAAACAACTCATGAAATATGATGAACGGTTTACGCTTGACATTATCTGTTGGCGAAGAATGAAAATCAATAATTCAAGTGAAGATGAATTCAATCAAGAGTTTCCTTTGACACCTGAAATCGCATTTATTACATCAGGCTCAAGTATCTTTAATTCTCAGCAGATACATGAACGATTGAAGTATTTGCCGACACCACTCAAAAGAACTGAAGTTGATTGTTCAGCTGTGATTAAAACATACATTGGTAAATCACTCAACATATATCATATACCTGAAAAGAATAAACGCTATTCAATCGGTGTGGATGCGTCTGAGGGTGTGGGAAAAGATTATTCAGCGATTACAGTTCTTGACGTTGAAACAGGAATTGAGATGGCTCATTTTAGGGACAACAAAATATTACCCCACAAACTCAGCGAATTAGTATTTGAGATATGTGAGTATTATAATCATGGCTTGGCTGTGGTGGAAAAATTCTCAGCTGGCATTGTGGTACTTGATAACCTAAGAAACAAATATAATTACACAAATATATATAAGAGCAAGCAATTTGATGAACGTGGCAAAACTAAAAAGAGAATTGGCTTTGTCACAACAGATAAATCAAGACCGCTCTTAATCAACTCATTCAGGGAAGCATTTGAAGAAGGTGAAATTCTCATTAATTCAAAAGACGTACTGAAAGAGATGCTGACATTCATATCAGATACAAACGGAAAAATACAGCACATACAAGGTGGACACGATGACAGCTTATTCAGTTACATGTTCGCATTGTTCGGATGCAGTCAACCATTTTATAAATAGAAAAGTGAGGAAATAACACATGAATTTAGATAAATATATTGCAGAGAATTATCAATCAAACAGCACATGGTTCACAGAGGAAGTTAAGCAGCCATTCAATGTGACAAGGGTATCAAAGGTATTGAACAACAAGAACTACCTCAAGGGATTACATGCCATTCTTTCAAAGCCTGATGTCATTCACAAAGGGGTACAGTTCAACACAAGTAAAATGATATTGCAAACAATCAAGACGATAATCAATTTTCATGCGACTTATGTATTAGGTAGACCAGTTTCATTGGTGGGTACTGCTGATATGGTGAGCCGATATAATCAAGTTTATCGCAAAGGTGGATTCCACAAGAGCAATTTTAATATCATTGACAATGTGCTGAAGTTTGGCGATTGCTTTGAGTATGTTTATTATGAGAGTGGCAAGATTAAAAGTCGTTTGATTGATTCGGCTGATGGTTATCCTGTGTATAGTGATAGTGGTGAGTATATTGGCTTTATTGAATATTATCAGGACGTTGTATCGAACATTGAGAGTTATACCATTTTTAGTGATTTGAATGTGAGCGTATGGACTAATGAAAGTGGCACGTTACACAAAGTGAATGAGTATCCTAATCTTTCAGGCTTGCCAGTGCATTATAAGAATACAGATGAAATGTTCGGTGTGAGTATCCTTGATGATATTCGTCCGATTATGGATAAGATTGAAATAGTCATTAATAGGCTTGATGATTCTGTTTATACGCTGTCAATGAATCCTATTGGTGTATTATCAGGACAATCATTGTCAGGTAGTGCAGAGAGTGAGGGCATCGGCTTTGTGCTTAGTCTTGAAGATGGGGGTCAATTTCAATGGGCTGTTGCTAATCTTGACAGTGAATCGTGCAAGCTGTTATTAAATACATTGTTTAATCAGCTTTGGACAATCGCACAAGTACCATCAATTGTAATGGGTCAATCTAATGTTGCCAATGTGAGTGAGGTCAGTTTGAAGTTGTTGTTCTCACTTGCACATAATAAAGGCTTAGAGAATACCATTTACTTGCGTGATGGATTTAATGATAGGCATGAGGGCATTGAGAAAATATTGAATAGACAGGGTATAACGTTTAATGAGCTTGATTATATTGATGTTGAATTTACGCTTAATCGTCCGACTGATGATGCTGAGATTGTTGATATGCTGAGTAAACAATTTGCTGATGGTGCTATTAGTCTTGAAACCTATCTTGATAAATCGCCACTGATTAACGATGTTGGGCAAGAGTTAGAAAGATTGGGGAAAGGGATTGTCGTAATATAATTGTAATATTAGTGCAATATAGTTGTAACAATTGGAATGGTTGACATAATATATTGTGTTAGGGTATGGGTAACTATATTGGAATAGATGGGATGTGTGACCGTGTTCTTTTACGCACGTTATAGCAACGGTTTCAGAATCTCAAATTATTACATTTAATGGAAACGCTATCCCATACCCATGCCATTTCACACATGGTACTTATATCAGTATAATACTATTATCGTTATTTGTTACACGCTGTCACAGCCAATTAGTTTTTTAGTTATGATACAATACTCATTGAATTAATTCTATTGTCTGTATTAGCGTGTATATCTCTCAAAGTGTTGCAAATACACGATTGTTATCAATATCAAGAATGTAGTGTTTCCAATGCTTTGAGCTATCTATTTATTTAGTTGAAATTTATAATATAAAATTAGTATTGGAATAAATAACGTATAATATAAACACTTATAAATTACTTGTATTTAATAGCGAATTAGCGACTTTATTTTGTGCCATACAATTGCACCTGATGATATAAAACTCGTGAAATAGGCTATAAAAACAACACACGGAATAAGAAACTAGAGTATAGATTCAATCCTGATGACTGTCTATATTAAAAACCATATCCCATTTGATGAAAATTATGCAAGATTCCATTCAGATTGATTCAAATTAGGGTCAAAATTGATTAATGTGGTAAATTGTAATTATTACAGATTAAAATGCGATTGCTGTATATGTTGGAAATACTAGATAGTTAGAGTGATAAAATTCAACTATTCCGATAATACGCATTTAGGGAATAGTTGAAACACTTCACATAATAATAATATTATAGGAAATTAAGAGTGAAATAGAGTAATACCAATGGTTACAGATATTTATAATATTTCTATCCTCTGTAAGCGTTGCAATTGCTACTGTTGAGAAAACTATAATTTATGTGATTTGCTGATGCTGAGGGACAATTGATCGTGAATATAATGTTCCCCCTTTGATAATAAAATTGCTTTAGTAATCCCACTTTTTTTACACAGCCAATTTTGGGGTATACATCCCATGAGGTGATTAAAATGTCCATAGCCATAATGATTGTAATAGCATTTTTCATTTACACATTCCTTTTTAAAGACAATAATTCAGATGATGAATAATCCTGTAACCTATAAAATTTCAATACTTACACCATTTTGTAATAATAACAATTTTACCGAAATGTAATATAATGGTTGAATGTATAAATTTAAAGAGGTAAAATTTAGATAGTTGTAAAATATGGAAAGGGGAAAAAACAATGTTCTTTTGTCAAGTCTGTGGTTGTGATAATCATAATGAAATTCAATGTATTCAATGTGGCGAAAACCCATATTCTCAGCGTAAATATTGCTCAAATTGTGGGTCTAAAATAAATGGAAATTATGAAGTTTGTCCTTTTTGTGAGTCAAGTTTAATTGAAGGAGTGGAATCAAAACGGAATCAAAATAATGCCAAGGTAGAAGTTGATAAGTTACCAGAATCATATATCGAAAATCTGAAGATTAAGCATTCACCTGTTTTAATAACTACAACAGATAGTTTGTCGGGTTATAAAATTGAAAAATATTTTGGATTAGTTTCATGTAAAGTTGTTGTTGGAACAAGTTTCTTTAAAGATCTTTCAGCGGGTATTACAGATATGTTTGGTGGACGGTCTAAAACTTTTGAATCTGAGCTATCTAAGTTGGAAAATCAAGCACTTGAGAAAATTAAGTTGGATACTAAAAATCTAGGTGGAAATGCAATTCTTGGGTTTAGAAGTGATGTTGATGAAATTTCGGGCAAAGGTATGCAGATGTTCATGATTTCTATGTATGGGACTGCTGTATTAATTAGTCAAGAAGAAATTTAGGTAGTTGTAAAATATGGAAAAGGGGGCAGATATAAATGGCGTATTTCTTTACAATATTGTTTTTGGTGATTATATTGTCACTATCTATAATTAATAAAAATAATAAGAATCAAGAAGCCACATCAAAGTCATCACAAACGACACATAACGAACAAGAAACTAATGAAAAAGAGGATACTACTTTGATGCGTTCGGAATTGTCACAAAAGCAATTGTATGAAAAGGATATGAAAAAGTATAATTCTACCAAAGTTTGGGGAATCGTATTTATATTTATTTTCTTACCAATTGGGTTAATAATATTGCTGACAAATACTAAACCTGATGCAAATGCTTATCGGGATTGGAATTAAATTTTAAATATGGGAAAGAGGGATTTGAGGTGTATATTTTAGGTTTTCTAAAACAACGTAGAATTACTAGGTCGTTTATATTATTTTTTTTATTGGTTATTATATTATTAATAGCATATAAGATAGGAATGTATAATAAACAATTAAAAGAAGTGGAATTTGATAGTGCATTAAACAAAGTGCGTATAATTCTGGATAATCATAAATTGCCGGATAAAGCAGCTATAGTATTTTCACGAACATATGAGGAGTATGACTTTTATAAGATAGAAATATACAATGATCAATTTGAAAATTTAACGAAAAGTGAGAAATTCAATATTGTTAAAGAATTATCGACGGTTGATGTTAATTTAGAAAATGTTTTAATAATGGATTCTGTTGTATTGATATATGGAAATGAAGAAAACCAGTGCTATGAGTATTCTTTAATGACTTCAAATGGAAAAATGTATTTAAGTAGAAATTATGATGAATATTATGTCTATGGTACCTATGTAAATTCAAATAAGAAACCAACTTCAACAACAGAATCAAATGACCCTTCTCGTTCATGGGTAAACAAAGACCCTAGCGAATGGACAAAGGAAGAAGAGGAATGGGCTAAGAAATCATTAGAATGGCAACTTGAGAATCAGGACAAAAATTAGGGGGATAGTATGAATATTAGTAATGAATCAATAATTGAACATATCAACAAAACAAAAGAGAAAATTGAAAAAGGTGACACAATCACACTTGATGAAGATGAAAGAAAACAATTAATATCATTACTCATGAAGATTTGTGGTGAAGTTGATGAAGAAGAAGGATTTGTATTTTTGTTTTAGCAGAATAATTTTAAACAATATTGGGGGATAAAATGAATTATAAATTAAGAATTGAAAATGAAACCGATGCAAATAAAAGGAAGAATCTGATAAAAGGGTTTGTATCTGAAGTAACTAAAAAAATTGAAATGACAGATGAAAATTCTCAAGAATACCAAGCGTTATATAATGAGTTGAATTATTTAAAAGAAGAATTAAAAAAGTCAACTGAAGAAGCTTTAAAAATTATTAGTCGATTGAGTTAAAAATGACGTTTGACAAATAAACCCATATACCATATAATGTAAATATCACAAAACGCACCAAAAAATAAAAGAGCATTTCCATTGAAAGAGAGCCAACCCCATTGGCTCTTTTTTCGTGCAATAAACATCGTACACAAAGCAATTTTACTATTAGATTAGACGTTTTATTATCTACCTAGTGTATTTGTATGCCTAGAAATAAAAACGCTAATTTCCCTTTAAAATACTAACAAATAGAAAGAAGGTACAACATGAAAATTATTGATAGATTAAACTTAGAACTCAGCAACAAGGAATATTTCACAGCAGACCAATACACTGTATTTTTAGCAGAGAATGACCTCATCGCAACTGAAGAATATGTCAAAGCTACACATCAGGCAAAATTATTATATTCTGTGATTGATATTCTTGAAGCAGTATCCAATGACATTGAGGTATTACGCAAAGTTGAAACGGAATTCTTAACCACTGAATCAGCCTACAAACATTTGCAAGATAGAATCGGTAAACTCAAACAACGCATTTATGAAATCAGCGAAAATGAAAGCGACTCAAATATCAGTCTGTTATTCAGCAGAGCATAAGGGGTGAACATATGAATACAATTGAATCAATGTTCGACAACTATATTAAAATGTACGGACTTAATGCCACAATTAATGGGCAAACGGTCAAAGTATTTTTCAAGGAAATCAAGGACAGTAATCCACAGGACAAGAAATATTGTTATGCTTATTTGAATGAGATTGAACAAGGCAATATTATCACAGTGAATGGCGTTGATTGGTTACTCACACAAGAAGATGAATCCATTGTTCATGGTAAATACACACGTTTGATTGCACTCAGATTATTTCAGACTATCAACCTTGCGATTAATTCATTTCTTTATTCCATTAAAGGGCAAATTATCACAGGCTCACAAGGAATTGAGGGAGTAATCATTCCTGTATCAGATGGAAAAATAATCGTGAATGTACCACAGAACGAGATGACAAATCAAATCAAGGTGAACGATCGTTTGATAAAATTCAAATCAGCTTGGAAAGTTTATCAGGTGACAAATGAAACGCTGGGCATCATAACAGTGTATCTTACACAAGAACCATTATCTGAAGGTGATGACGCTATAAATGAGATACCGAACACTGTGGCAAATTGGGAATTGAGTTTTGCTGAGTCAACTTATAATATTGCACTAAATTCAGAGAATGAAATCAATCCTATTGTTATGAAAAATGGTGTGGAAGTTACTGAAGGATATGAAATCGAATGGGTAACAAGTGACGAATCAATTATCACTGTTGATGAGAATGGTCTTGTGAATGGTCTTGGAATTGGGTCAGCTAATCTCACAGCCACAATTAAAAATACATCCATTCAGGCAAGCGTTCAGATTGTGGTTGAAGATGTGCAAGTTGTTGAGTATAAGATTGAGCCATACACAACAACAATTAAAAAGTATTTGACTGCTGATTATACAGTTAATCAATATGTGAATGGGGCAATCGTTCCTGATACGTTTACTATAACAGCAAGCGGAGTTTCAGTATCATATTACACATTAACAAAAGGAACGAATTCATTTAGTGTGACCAATAATTATGGTTATGCTGATGGTTTAATTGTGACTTGTGTTTCTAATTCGACTGGTGAATCAGTGTCAATTGCGATTGGATTAAGACCGTTATAGTTTGATTATATTGTCATAATTATGGACTATGAACAACAGATTTAATTTCTATAAACCTTTGCCAATAGCATGAATACTGCGTTCAATGATATAATTAGGTGAACAGACTCGGAACTTAAAATTCACAACTATTATATCTGAATAAGTAAAATGGAATAAAAAAACAAGGTCTGAACCTAAGTAATTACAAAGGCTAAGACCCTGTTTCCAAATATTGGTGCACCCTGCGGGATTCGAACCCACAACCAACGGATTCGAAGTCCGCTACTCTATCCAATTGAGCTAAGGATGCGTGTATTCAACGTGTTTAATTATACTATAAAGTTATGCCTTAATAAAGAGGTTTTTTATCAAAATAGTGAATTTTGATATTGCGATTCCGAATACAGTATCGAAACTTCCTTAAGAAGGTCTGGGAAAGCGCGTGATATAATTAATTGATAAAAAAATAACAATTGTAAATAAAATGAGAAAAGATAGCTTATAAAGTGATGGTGACGCATGATGAACAAACAAGTGAGATATGATAAAAGGGGAATTGAAAAAAGCCATAGGGTAAGAGGGCTGTATTTGGCGATTTTAACGGTGATTGCCTTGTTGGGAGGTGGCTGCTTTGGAAAACAAGAGGACATGAGAACGTCTGTGGTCATAGCGGATCAGTTTGGGTTGGCCTATGCACCAATTGAAATTATGAAGGCAAAGGGATTTTTAGAAGAAGAGCTGTCCCTTGCAGGTCTTGACTATGAAATAGAGTGGAAGAAACTTCCCAATACAGCCATGATGCGTGAGGCAATGCTTTCGAATGAATTGGATTTCGGATTTGTGGGAATCCCCCCTTTTTTGATTGGAAAGGACAAGGGGATGGACTGGAGGATTATCTCTGGACTTTCAGAGAGCCCTTTGGGACTAGTTGGGAGTAGTTCCTTAAGATCCTTGGATGATCTAGCCCCTCAAGATAAAATTATCTTGCCCCAACCGGGAAGTATTCAACATATTTTACTTAGCATGTACGCTGAGAGGGTCTATGGAGATGCGGGAAAATTCGACGATCGGTTGGTCTCACTGTCTCATCCAGATGGTGTGACAGTGGTTCAATCAGGGGAAACGAATGTGCTTCATTTTACGGCGCCACCGTATTTAGAGGCAGAACTCGACGAATCTCATGGAGTAATTCTCGATGGCGAAACCTGTTTTGGAGGGGCATTTACTTTTATTGTTGGCATCTGCCCAGAGAGGGTGTATCGTGAAGAAGCACTATACAGGGCCTTTTCGGCGGCGCTTTCCAGATCAATAGAATTTATGAATCAGTCGGAGACGGCCGCTATGGAAATCTTGAGGCAAGTTTATACTGAGCAGGAGTTGAAATCACTTTCAGAGCTCAATTACACTGGAGATGTGAAGGGACTGGATAGGTTTAGTAAGTTCATGTATGAACAAAAGATTATTTCCAAATTATTTGAGGTAGAGGATGTCGTATGGAAAGATTAGGTCTTAAAAATCAGTCAGCAAGTGTTTGGGTGATTGTGGGAGCACTTGCTGGTGTCTGGGAGATGGTAGCCTGGAGCGATTTATTTCCGAGAGAGGTGTTTCCGACGATTGAGATAATTTTGATTAAATTATTTACTTCTAAGGAGATACTGGTTTCTATTATATTTTCCTTGGGACAAGTAATCTTGGCACTTGGAATTAGTTTGGCAGCGGTGTTGATGATGCTGATGCTTTGTAGAGTTATCCCCAGAGCGGGAGGTCTCTTTGAAGCGATGTACACTCTCTTGAGTCCGATTCCAAGCGTGGCTATATTGCCACTGGTGATTCTTTGGTTTGGACTTTCAATGAAGGGGGTTGTCTTCTTAATGGTTCACGCAACACTATGGCCTCTTTGGACACAGCTCAAAATGAATCAAGATCGCTTGGCAGCTAGATTTTATCGCTTGGAAAGGGCCTATCCGGTTTCTCTTGGGGCAAGGCTTTACTTTATTTACCTCTATGGTGCTATGCCAGACTTGCTGATTGGTGTGCAAAATGCGTTTAACAGAGGCTGGCGTGCAATTATCAGCATTGAAATGATCTTCGGACTTGTTGGACCTAGAACTGGAATTGGATGGTATCTGTACGAACGCCGAATGATGATGGATACCATAAGCGTATATGCAGGTGTAATGGGGATTATGATATGCGGCATATTGGTGGATGCGGTGGTCTTTAAACGCTTAAGAAGGGGCTTGAACAAAAGATGGGAGATTGAAACAGATGCAATCAGAGGATAAAAGAGAGGCAAATACACAGATGATATGTGTTCGCAATCTTTCGAAGCAATATGGAAGTACCCTTGTGTTTGAACAGCTGAACTTTGAAATATATGAAGGTGAAATATTGGTTATCATGGGTGAGTCGGGCGTTGGCAAGAGTACACTCCTAAATTTACTCGGGAAAATTGAATCTGATTTCAAAGGCGAAATCGTCTATGGTCACGGGCTTACTGATTCGTTTCCATTTGTCTTTCAAGCTTTTGAGAGTCTTCTTCCGTGGCTGACTGTGGAGCAGAATATAAGTTGGTTAAACCCAAAGTCAACTTCAAGAGAAATAAACCGGTGGCTTGAATTGTTGAAGCTGACTGAGCGGAAAAAATATTATCCATCTGAACTTTCGGGTGGACAGAAGCAAAGAGTAGCACTTGCCAGAGCTTTTGTGGGAAAGCCCAAAATGGTGTTTTTGGATGAACCATTTGCAAGTCTTGATCGAGAACTTAGGGAAGAACTTCAAGAGATGCTGGTTCAAATCAATCGTGAAGAGGCTGTGACGATGGTGATTGTAACGCATGATATTCAGGAGGCCAGAAAATTGGGAACTCGAACACTGCTGTTAAAAGAGACTGGAATAGACGAACTGTGAGACAACGACGCTTTAAATGTTGCAGAGGGGCTTTTTATCCACTGGAAAACTTGATAAAATAGGAATATAAAGAAATTGAGAAATTCCAGATTGAAAGGAAATAGAATGGATGATATAGGGCTCAAGGCAAAGGCATTACGTCAAAACAAAGGCATGACACTGAAAGACCTTTCTGAACAGACTGGGCTGTCAACCGGGTTTTTATCACAGTTTGAGAGGGGAATTACCACCATTGCCGTAGAACATCTTGCTAATATTTCAAAAGTGCTCGGCGTGAAGATTCAATACTTTTTTGATGATATGGTCATTGAAGATAGACTAGATCCTATTGTGAGAAGTTATGGTCAAGATGTACTCAGGGTGTTTAATCAGAGCATTTATAAGAGCTTGAGCCAAGCGCCAGAAGGTAAGATTATGATGCCCAAAATCATAGAGATATTGCCGTCTAGGATTGGATATAATGAAAGAATAGATGAGTATAGTCATCATGGTGAAGAATTCATCTATATATTAGAAGGAATTTTAACCCTTCGATTGGATTCCAAAGAATATCTTATGTACCCTGGAGACTCAACTCATTATAAATCCGATGTCCCTCATAACTGGGCGAACTACACCAACAAGATGGTTAAGTTCATCGCCGTGCATACGCCGAATGATTTACACTGTGACTCTTAAAACGATAAAAAACCTTCCAACGTTGAAGCGAACCCGCTTGCTATACTCATATGCGGACGTGCGGTTCAATTGATGGGAGGTTTTTAAATATTGAGAACATGTGTTGAGCTTAGGTTATTCAACCCATTGGGTGACAGCTTCAATTGTCTGGCGTGTTTTAGGATGAGGTTCTTCGGCACGATAACCAAAGCCAGCCATAACAGAAACACCAAATTGTTCTGTGTCCAATAAGCCCTCTTCACTTAAGAGCTTTTCCACAGCGGTTTGATTGAATCCTTCAATAGGGCAAGAATCTATTTCGAGTAAAGCTGCGGCAGTTAGCATGTTGCCCAGTGCAATATAAGTTTGCTTGCTGGCCCAATCGAACATGGCTCTGTTGCTTTCTAGCAAGTTAAAGTCGTTCTTTTGGAAAGATTCATAAGCGCCTCTTTTTCTGATGACGACTTCTTCTGGGAGCTGTTGGGTATTGGACATAATTTGTGTGATATAATTGGCATCGTAAATCATGTCTGCTTTTTTTCTTGCTAAGATGATGACAAAGTGACTAGCCCCTTTTAAACTGTTTTGTGCACCCCAAGAGATTGGAAATAATTTTTCTCTTAATTTAGGGTTTTGTATAATTAGGAATTTCCAAGGCTCAAATCCAAATGAACTCGGAGAAAGTCGCCCTGCTTCTAAAATGGTTGAGAAGTCTTCTGAGCTGACACTCTTTGTCGAATCAAAGTTCTTGCAAGCATGTCTAAAGTTAAATGCTTTTAACAATGTGTCTTTCATATTTTTTACCTTCCTTTATATTTATGATATAAATATAGCATATAAAGATGCAATGTTGAAGTACGCACATTTTTGGTATATAATATACTCAAATTTACTTAAGTATCATTTTGATACTATTGAAAGGAAATAAAAATGGAAGAGCAAGCAATGAATCCAAATTGCACCAATCAACCTTGTCCGGTGGAAACAACTTTAAATATTCTCAGCGGCAAGTGGAAAATCGTCATCTTATATCGTCTTTTAGCAGGCAAGAAGCGATTTAATGAATTAAAGCGCATGATGGACAGTATAACACATAGAACGTTGACATTGCAGTTGAGAGACTTGGAGAGAGATGGAATTGTAAAGCGAACGGTATACGCAGAAGTGCCCCCACGTGTGGAATACGAGTTATCAGAGCTTGGACTTTCCATGGAACCGATTATTAAAGCCATGTATGATTGGGGTGTCAACTATCAGAAAATATCAATTGTGGAATAAGTGAATCGGAAACTATATAAAATCGAAATCTCATGACAGTGGTGTGGGGATTCGATTTTTTTTATGCTACTGCATAAGCAATCGGCAAAGAACAGAGGATTCGGAAATAAAAATAGAACCCTCTGCTTTAGAGTTCAGGGGTCAAAAGTCAGAGGATGGGATTTGAGTTCTGGGTGATAGCTGAAATAATGAATGAAGTTTTTCATTATTATGAAAAAGAGTTTCAGAATGAAAGACAAATCTTCATTTGTTTAAACGGATTGAACTTCATCAGGTGTTTAGAGAACGAATGTTGGAATAAAGTTTGAAAACACATGGTTTTAATTGTGAAATTACATATGGATTTTAAGAAGAGTGTTAAGTGTGCGACGGAGATGAATATAAAATGTGGTTCAAAAATAGATTGACACTTTTCATATGTATGAATATAATTTGGGTGAATAGTGAATAGTGAATAGTAGGAGGCTGAAAAATATGGAATCACCATATGTTTTCAACATTCAAAAGTTCTCAATCCACGATGGGCCAGGTATCAGAAGTACTGTTTTCTTTAAGGGATGTCCACTAAAATGCCGATGGTGTCATAACCCCGAGAGTCAAAAGTTCTGTGTAGAAGAACGGGTCGACAAGGGAGAACTGGTGGGGAGTAAGTACTCCGTTTCAGAATTGGTTAAGGAACTTGAAAAAGATCAAATTTTTTATGAGCAGTCAGGCGGTGGCGTGACCTTATCTGGTGGAGAGGTCATGGCGCAAGATATGGACTATGTGCTTGCTCTTGTGAAAAAACTCTATGACTTGGGCATCTCGGTTATTATAGATACATGTGGACTGGCATCATATGAGGCGTTTCGTCTATTACAGCCCTATGTGGACGGATATTTATACGATATCAAGTTTTTAGAAGACTCTTTACATCGACAGTATACGGGGAAGGGAAATCAGCTGATTTTGGAGAATCTAATCCGCCTCAGTGGCGATGGCGCTATTTTATATCTGAGATTGATTCAACTAGATGAACTCAATAACAGCGACTTACAGCGACAAGCACTTTGGAACTGGCTTGTTGAAAATCATATAATAGTAGAGCACATTCATTTGCTGCCATATCATGAGTTTGGAAGTGAAAAGTATGCGGGGTTAAATCGGCAATTTGAATTATTTAAAAAGCCATCTGATGCAGAGCTTGATAAAGCAGTGAAGTTTTGGCGTGATAGAGGTTACAAAGTGTCTATTGGCGGATAAAATACACCACTTAGTAAAGAGGAGGAGTCATCATATGACAAAATCAATGAAAGATAGGGGGTCCACAGAGCGGATTCAAAGGCTCAGAAACATCAGCGAAAAAGAATGTCAGCCCATGATTTCCATAGAGCGGGCAGTTTTGCTGACAGAGGCTTATAAGAAATGGGAAGGAACTTGTTCAGCACCTGTTTTAAGAGGGCGTGCCTTCAAATATATCATGGAAAACAGAACGCTCTATCTGGAAAAAGGCGCTTTAATTGTTGGTGAAAAAGGACATAGACCGTGGGCTGCACCGACATTTCCCGAACTCTGTTGTCATACACTTGAAGACTTTGAAAACATGAACAATCGTGAAAAGGTGTTTTTTAAAGTGACAGATGAAGATAGAAGGATTCAAGAAGAGACCATCATCCCGTACTGGAAGGATAGGGCCATGATGGGGCGCATGAACGAACTGCTTCCAGAGGCGTGGCATGACTTATTCAAAGCGGGAATGTTCACTGAATTCCTCATGCAGAGAGGGCCAGGGCACACGGTTGCAGATGGCAAAATCTATCAATCTGGCTATTTAGACTTTATAGAGCGAATTCAAACTGAAATTGATTGGTTGGATTTTAACAACGATATGCATGCCTTGAATAAGAGAGAGGAACTCATGGGAATGAAACTCACCTGTGAGGGCATGGTGGTTTTAGGAGAGCGATATGCAGCACTTGCGAGGGAGTTGGCAGAGGCTGAGAGCGATGAGCAGTGGAAAAGAGAACTGGTCGAGCTGGCGGAGGTCTGTGATGTTGTTCCAGCCAATCGTCCAAAGACTTTTAGACAGGCGATTCAAATGTATTGGTTTACGCATATTGGCGTGACGGTTGAAATGAATAATTGGGATGCTTATTCACCGGGAAAATTGGATCAACATTTAGAGCCTTTTTATAAAAGAGAACTGGAATCGGGAACGCTGACAAGAGAATTGGCAAGGGAGTATCTTGAAAATCTGTGGGTACAGTTTAACAATCAGCCAGCACCGCCTAAAGTGGGCATTACACTTAAGGAATCGGCAACCTACACAGATTTTTGCAACATTAACACTGGGGCGCTCAGGCCAGATGGGACAAGCGGTGTCAGTGAAGTCAGTTACCTCATATTAGAGGTCATGGATGAAATGAAACTCCTTCAGCCAAGTTCCAATGTCCAAATTTCACGCAAAACGCCGGAGAAGTTTCTAAAGGAGGCTCTAAAAGTATCTAGAAAGGGATGGGGACAACCCGCCTTTTATAACTCGGAAGCAATCCTTCAGGAGCTTATCAACATGGGCAAAACGATTGACGATGCCAGAGAAAGCGGGATTGCTTCGGGCTGTGTGGAAACGGGTACAGCTGGTAAAGAAGCCTATGTTTTAACGGGATATCTCAATGTGCCAAAGGTTCTTGAACTGGTCATGAACAGAGGGTTTGATTCATATACCCAAAAGCAGGTTGCACCAGATTTAGGTGACCCAAGACTGATGACTTCTTATGAAACCTACTATAAAACTGTAAAGGATATGCTGAGATATGTTGTGGATGTCAAAGTGGCTGGCAACAATCTTATTGAACGCATGTACATGGAACATATGCCAGTTCCTCTCCTATCTGTTATCACTGATGATTGTATCAGCAGGGGCATAGATTATAACGCCGGTGGGGCCAGATACAACACAAGCTATATCCAATGTGTTGGAATTGCAACAATTACAGATAGTTTAGCGGTTTTGAAGAAACATGTCTTTGAATCTCAGAAGCTGACGATGGATAAAGTCATAGCGGCGTGTAAATCGGATTTTAAAGGCTATGAAGCGGTTTTTGACTTGGTACACAATCAAACCCCTAAGTATGGAAACGATGATGATTATGCTGACGACATTTTAAAAGCAGTTGCACAATCCTTGCAAGAGGTCATCGCAGGTAGGAATACGCCAAAGGGTGCCAAGACGATTGTGGAATTCTTGCCGACAACTTGCCACGTGTACTTTGGTCAGGTCATGGAGGCGACTCCAAATGGAAGGCATGCTGGAATTTCGTTGCCAGATGGCATATCGCCAGAGAAGGGCGCAGATCGCAATGGACCAACAGCTGTAATCAAGTCAGCATCAAAGATAGATCAGTTAAAGACAGGTGGCGCTTTGTTAAATCAGAAATTTGTTCCGTCTGTGGTCGAAGGCGAAAAGGGAATCATGGGATTGTCAGCGTTAATTCGTTCCTATTTCTCAATGGACGGACATCACATTCAATTTAACATCATAGAAAGAGAGACACTGGTAAAAGCACAAAAAGACCCTCATCTGTATAAGGACTTAATTGTCCGGGTGGCTGGATACAGCGATTATTTTAACAACTTAGACAAGGCACTCCAAGATGAAATTATCAACAGAACAGAGCAGACTTTCGCATAAGGTCAGCGGCATCATATCTTCTAATTGCTCGAGAGCCAACCTACGCCAAGCACTTTAAAAAGTTTGATTGGGTGACAATGGTAAGTTTTGGAACGGTTTTCGGCATGGGGATTATCGTGATTGGTGGTATAATAGAAATACAAGATGGAAAATTTGGAATCGGCTTAACGGTAAGGGCTATCCGCGATTTAACAGGCGGGATTAATTGTTTAAATCGCAGCAAATTATGTATGCCTGTTTTTGGGAATTCGGTAGAGTTGTAGACGATTTTAAAATGACTTTGAGCGTTGAAAAGAAGCGTGAATAGGAGACTGAAAAGATGAAAAAAATAGGATTTATTGGTGCTGGAAATATGGGGAAAGCAATTATTAGCGGAATTATCTCTTCTGGGATTACCCCTGCTGAAAATGTAATCGTTTATGATGTATACAAACCTGCACTGACAGCACTGGCAGATGAGTTTGGAATCCAAGTAGTTACCAACGAGTCGGCTGTGGTGGAGAACAGTGACTTAATTGTCCTGGCAGTAAAGCCGGGCATGGTTAGCGGGGTCATCGAAAAAATTGCCCCCTCTGTTAGTGATGAATGTGTTATCGTGTCAATTGCGGCAGGTATCTCAATTGAAAAACTGAGTGAAGGGTTGCCCAAGCAGAGCAAAATAGTCAGGGTAATGCCCAATACACCTGCCACGGTGGGGTGTGGCATGAGTGCGCTCTCCCCGAATCAATATTTGACTGACGAAGAACGCAATTTTGTCAAATCGGTATTTGACAGTTTTGGAAAGGCAGAATTTGTGGGAGAATATCTGATGGATGCAGTTGTAGGGGTGAGTGGATCAGCCCCTGCATATGTGTATATGTTCATAGAAGCACTGGCAGATGGAGCTGTTTATTCGGGCATGCCGAGACAACAGGCGTATCAGTTTGCCGCTCAAACTGTTCTGGGCTCTGCGAAGATGGTCTTAGAAACAGGTAAACATCCTGGCGAGCTTAAAGATGCGGTGACGTCTCCGGGGGGCACGACGATTGAAGCTGTTAAAAGCCTAGAGGAATCTGGATTTAGAGCAGCTGTTATTGAGGCTGTTGTAAAAGCTGCTGAGAAAAATCGAAATATGTAGAAATATGCGCTTATAATATAATGAAAACAAGGTGCGTCTACAGATAGAGGCAACCTCTATATAACCCATAAGAGAAAAATCCCCGAAATGAATTTTTTCGAGGATTTTTCTTTTTAAATATAGGTTTTATAGGTATTTCAGGATTTCTTCTTCGTTCAGTTCGTATAGTTTGTGCATAATAGTACCTTCTTTAGTGAGTACCACTGCTGGAACTTTATCAAGGCCCAGTTTCATGGCAAGGCCATTTGACTTATAAGTGTCAATTCGGTTGACGACGATTTTGGTGTCAAATTGAGTTTCGATGGATTCGATATGAGCCAAGAAGTCTCTGCCTTCTGCATCTATGGCATTGTAAACGTAGATAAGACCTGGTTTTTCCTTTTGCATGATGCGAGTGTCAAAGATTTCTTTTTCTGCAATATAACGTTCTACGGCAGTGCCGGCAATTGCACCGTCACCGACAGCAGTTGCCACTTGCTTTAACCATTTGTCAGTGACATCACCTATGGCGAAGACACCGTCCAAGTTGGTTTCTTTCTTTTCATTTACTGGAATGTACTTGCGGGAAGTCATTTCAATTTGGCCTTCAAAGAGTTCTGAGTTTGGCAAGTATCCAATAAATTCAAAGCAGTTATCGCATTTAATTGGGATTTCTTCATCGGTTTTAACATTTTTGAGAACCACTGTATCTAAATGTCCATCACCTTCAAATCGCTTTGCCACTGTGTTCCACACAAAATCCATCTTAGGGTTTGCAAGGGCAGCTTGTTTGGCAATTTCGTTGCAGTCCATGATGCCTTCATCATGCATTACTGAAACGGTTACTTTACTTGCAAACTTAGTTAAGAACATGCCCTCTTCAATTGCGGCATCTCCTGAACCGATTACCACCACATGCTTATCTGTGTTGGCGGCTGCATCACAAGTTGCACAGAACGAAATTCCCTTGTCAAATAAGTAGTTTTCCTCAGCTTCCGCACCAGTGGTTCTAGGGCGTCCGCCAGTTGCGATGATAACGGTTTTAGCGACGTATTTATTTCTAAAAGTCTCGACGATTTTTTCTTCACCCTTCAAGTCAACACTTGAAACAGCAGTTAGTTTGAATTTTACACCGAGGTTTTTAGCCTGTTCTTTCATGAGGTTTGTAATTTCTTCTCCCTTTGGATCGTTTGGAAATCCAGGGTAGTTCGAAATTTCGTTTGTATAAGTAGCGAGTCCTCCAATGAGCGCCTTTTCAATTAACAGCGTGTTCAAGCGGGCACGTCCTGCATAGATTGCAGCACTTAATCCCGCTGGGCCGCCGCCGATAATCACGACGTCATATTGTTCGACGATTTTTTCTCTAGCCATTAAGGTTTCCTTTCTCATAGACAGTTGAACCGTCTGATTCAACTTATATCTCAATCACATGAATTTACTAAGGGGTTTACATAAAGAATTTGACCAGCAATTTGCTGCCGACGATTGCGCCGAAGAACATGCCAATGGCAAAGACCCATCCTGAAAGAGACAGGGATGCAATGCCGCTGTACAATGCGCCGATATTACAGCCAAAGGCCAAACGAGCGCCATATCCCATGAGCAATCCGCCAAGAGAAGCGGCTACAATTTGCTTTTTAGATTTGATCTTCTTAATTTTAAATCCTGACGCCAAGAGGGTTGCAGACAGTGCGCCTACAATGATCCCAAGATTTCGCCAAGTTCCTGCATGGTTGATAATTCCGTTTTGAAGGACATTTTGAGCACCAGTGCTGGCAAAGTAGTACCATTTATCTACAGAGCCGCCAACGGCTTCATAAGCCCACGCGCCCCAGTAGGCAAAAACACCTGAAACGCCCCAAGGTTCTTTTGTCACGGCAAGTGTTACAATTTGAAATAAAGAGAGCAACACAGCGGCTGTAACATAAGTGAACGGATTTTTAAGCCATTTAATGTAATAATCATTTGATTTTACACGATCAAAGAATTTTACCTGTTTATTTTCCACTTAAGACACCTCCGAATGGTGTTATTTATTTTTCTCAATGATGACTTCCCACTCGCCGTCATCCACTTCTTCCACTTCTACGTTATAGCCTTCTTTTCTAGCCCACTCAGGAACGTTTTTCATCGCACAGCTATGGTCGATTTGAACAATTAAAACGTCGCCAACAGCTAATTCCTTGAGTTTGTTTTGAGCCTTTACCAAAGGGACAGGGCATGCTTCCCCATAACAATCCAATACGAATTCGTTCATGATATTACCTCCTGATTTATTGAGTCACTGAAATGCCAGTGCTTTTTTACTTTACTTGTTTTTTTCGATGATAACTTCCCATTCACCGTCTTCCACTTCTTCTACTTCTACGTTATAGCCTTCTTTTCTAGCCCATTCTGGGACGTTTTTCATGGCACAGCTATGGTCGATTTGAACGATTAGAACATCGCCAACAGCCAATTCTTTGAGTTTATTTTGAGCCTTTACTAAAGGTACTGGACACGCTTCGCCGAAACAATCTAATAATACTTCTTTCATTTTATCCTCCTCGCTCCACTGAGCTTATTTATATTTTATAGTTGATTATAATTGGTTGAATTACCTTGTAATGCATTAGCAGGTGGCCTAATGTGATGCGCCACGTTTCTTTTCGTATTCTTCTGCGATGATATACAGAATTAGAAGAACACCCAGTTGTAAAATAACAGCGCCCATCCATCCAAAGACATCAGGAAGGAAAACAGACACGCCTTTTGAAATAAAGTGCTCCTTCCACCATCCGAAATCATGAGCTCCCAGCAGAGAGCCGATTACGAAAAACAAAAGAGCCAGCATATTCATATAGAAGCCTTCTCCAACACGCATAAGCGTTCCAGAAGCACAACCGCCTGCAATAACCATGCCTACGCCGAACATAAAAGCGCCCACTAAAGTGGCAAGACTGATTGGAACGACATAGCTCATGCCCGGAATCGGAAGTCCAGCATTGGCATAGCCGTATTTAATTGCAGTAAAGCCAATTGTTGTCACTGCAAGTGCAATGATAACAGCCCTTGTAAGGGAAGTCCCACCAGTTAAGTAAGGGTCTCTCATGGAAGCTGTAAAACAGAATCTGCCCTTTTGGAGAATAAATCCAAAGGCAATTCCTGTCAGCCAAAAGATAGCCATGGTACTCGACTTGGTGTTCAGCCATATGGCAATCACCACAAATAGGATTACAGCGGCAAAACCGAATGGAATCTGATTTTTCTTCGGTTTCCGGTTTGATGAAGAACGACGTCTAGAAGTTGATGTTTGTTCCATCTTTTCACACTCCTAAAAATAAAGTTTGCTATACTCTTAACAATCTCACAGTAATATGATAACATTTTATTTAAATAAAGACTCAATGGCAATTCCAAACCAGCATAAGAAAAAGTGATACCAAAAATGTAGGAACTTCGGACATAATAGTATAGTGAAGAGGTGACATATGAATTTAACTGCGCTTGAATACTTTAGAGAGGTTGTCGAGACCAAAAGCATATCCAAAGTGGCTGCCAACAGACATATATCCCAATCTGCCCTGAGTCAGAATATCCAAAAGCTAGAGGATGAAATGGGCTATCAGTTGCTTGAGAGAAGCAATAAAGGGGTTATGCCCACAGATGCAGGACGCATACTCTTCAAATACTCTGGCACTATGCTTCGAATCTACGATAAGTTAAAAGAAGAACTTGTACTGCTTGAAAACAGTTTTGAGAACATCAAGATAAACGGTTATCTCTCGCTGGTGAACTATTCGCTGCCATGTGTGCTTTACAAAGTTAAAAAGCAGTTCCCAAAATACAATTTCGAAATGCATTCCAAGTCAAATATGGAGTCTTTTAATGACTTAATCAACGAATTGACCGATCTGAGCTTTGTGACGGAAGAACCATGTGACGATCGGCTCGAATACAGCAGGATTGGAAAAGAACGAATTGTACTGGTGGCAAATGTGAACTCGAGAATTCCAGATGTGATAGATGTCAACGAACTTGTAAATCATGAAATGGTGCTTCTCGACGATGAAGCGCTGACCATTTCTTCTTTTTTAAAACACAAATTGAAACCACTGGGACTTATGATGGATCAAATTCCGATTATGTTCAAGGTAGACTCAATTCCAGCGGCAAAATCTTCGGTCAATAATAGCCTTGGCATTTGCTTTTTGCCATATATGTCTGTAAAAAAAGAGCTTTATGAAAAGCGGTTCAAAATAGTGGAAGTTCAGAATTTTGACTTCGACTATGATATTTACCTCGTCGTCAGGCGAAAGTGTCAAAGGGAGAAGGCCGTTTCAGATATTTATCAATATTTCATAGACCACGGATCAAAGGATTTTTGCTAGTGGTGATGCGTATAAAAAAGCCTCGGCAAAATGCCGAGGCTTAAGTGTTGGATTTTTTATAAAGTTTATAGGCCTTTAAATCTAAAGGCCTATGGTTTGGTGATGGTGATTTCCCAAACACCATTGAGAACCTCTTCTATTTCATAGATGAGACTTGATTTCCCCAGTGATTCCTGTATGGACTCAATTACACAACTGTGGTCAACCACCATTTGAAACGTCTCACCGCTGGCAAGCGTTTCGATTTCATTTTGCATCTTCAATAATGGGATTGGACAAATATCCCCGAAACAGTCCAGTTTATGCATGAACATCATCCCTTTTTATAAAATACATACGAATCATTATAAGAGCGTCTTTATACAGTTTATCAGATTAGAGATTTTGAATAAAGGAGAAAAAATGGATATTTCAGTGGTCATACCGGTCTACAATAGCATAAAGACTCTGCCAGCCGTCATCGAAGAGATTGAAGGATTTTTTTTAGAGAGCAAGTGGAGCTATGAACTGATCTTAGTGGACGATGGGAGCACTGATTTGAGTTGGAGCTATATAGAGAAGCAGATGTTGGAAAATAAAAATATTGTAGGGGTAAAATTGCCCATGAACATCGGACAACAAAAGGCCCTTTTGCAAGGTCTTTTGAAATGCCGAGGTGAATATGCACTGACCATGGACGACGATGGTCAACACGACATCAGAGCGGTTTTGCAGATGAAAAAAATGGCAAAAGAAGGGTGCGATTTGGTCTATGGCATCTATGGAAATGTTACAGAGAAGGGGATTCGCCACATGGGTTCAAAGATTGTAGGGCGTTTTTTCAAGCGGCGGTTTAGGACTTTAAGAGGCCTTAGGGTAAGCAGTTTTAGACTGATACACAAATCTGTTTACGAGGTTTTATCAGATCGACCAACTGATTTTGTCTATCTGAGTGCTGAACTCTTGCCACATGTGAAATGTGTTGGAAACGTCTCAGTGATACGGCGAGAGCGATATGCTGGAAAATCAGGATATACCGTTAAGAAATTGGTGAGCCTTTGTTTTAAACTCCATTGGCATTATGGCATGAGACACCAGCTAGAGAGTTTTTTCAAAAGACATCTCACGAGACGTGAACAGAGAGTGGTATCACCTGAAAGCAAGGGCACAGAGTAAAGGGGAAAGAGAAAAAACTGGATAGAGGTGATTTAGATGATGAGGCGCAAAAGGGTCTTGATGGTGGGAGCTGGCAGTTGTCAGATCAATGGAATTAAACGTATGCGAGATATGGGCATAGAAACAGCTGTTGCCGATTATTTGGAGACGTCAAAGGGAAAGTTGCTTGCAGATATAGCGGTTTTAGCAGATGCGTTTAGCTCTGAGGCGATTTTAGAAGCCGCCAGAACACTTGAAGTTGATGGCGTTTTAACCGTGGGCACAGATCAGCCGGTTCTGTGTGTGACAAAGGCCTGTGAAGAATTGAACCTGCCGACGTTCATCTCTTCCGAAACGGCGCTTTGGGTTACGGATAAAAGATACATGAAGGAGCGGTTTAAGGACTTTAACATTCCAACCGTTCCCTTTGCGGTTATTTCAGAGACTTTTGAAGAGAGCGAACTTGAGCACATCAAGCCGCCTTATGTAGTCAAACCTTTGGATTCTCAGGGACAACGTGGAATTTATAAATTGAACAGCACAGAGGCTATTCGTGAAAAATTTCATAAAGTAGTGAGCTATTCGAGACAAGATAAAATCTTGGTGGAGGCTTATTATGAAAACAAAGAGCTGACCGTGAGCGGTTGGGTGGTTGATGGTGCTGTCAAAGTACTTACGATTACAGACCGAGTCACCTTTTCGCCAGAGAGGCATATAGGTGTTTGCATTGCACACGAATATCCCTCTATTCACCTAGAGCGGTATGAACGTGAAATTATAGAAATTACAGAGCGCGTTTGTACAGCGTTTAACATACAGGAAGGGCCAATTTACTTTCAATATCTCGTTGGCAATCAGGGCGTCATGGTAAATGAAATCGCCTGCCGACTGGGGGGAGCATATGAGGATGTGACGATTCCACTGGTCACTGGGATTGATGTGTTGGGACTCTCCATAGAGGGCTGTCATAGTGTGACCTATGATAAAGCGTCGCTAAAGGCATACGCGTATGGGATAAAACCGCCACTTTTCAGCACTCAGCTTTTCTTTTGTCATGCGGGAAAAATAGAGTCTATGACAGACTTAAATGATCTGAGAGCTTGTGAGTTTATTCATGAAGTGGGGTACAATTTCAAAGTGGGAGAGACGATTCCGCCGACAGAAAACGCATCTCAGCGCGCAGGGTACATGATTATCACTGGGCAGGATGAAGCCTCTTTATCTAAAAACATCAAAAGTGCCTATGACATTCTTAAAATTTTAGACGAAAAGGGTGTAAACCTTGTGATTCGGGGGAAACGGTTTTATAGAGACTAAAGGAAAATATACCGCATTTTGTTCCAATGAGGCCATTTAGATTGTCTGGTGTTCAGTGATATGGTAGTATTGGCATAAGCGTTCAAGTAAATGATTTGCCTAGAAAATCATAAAGAGGAGGAAAACATATCAATACTTATTTAAACGAAAGATGTACATATAACTACAGGGCGAATCGCTTATAAAATGAAAAACATGAAATTCCTGGAGGATATAAATGAGAAAAATAAAAATTTTAGCATTAGCACTTATAGTGATGCTTACAACTGTGTTGCCTGTTTTTGCGTCAGAGGGTTCTGAAACTGTTATAATAGATAATAGAACAGGCATCAGTTTTGAAGATACAGATCAAAGTGGTGGCATCGAAACACAGTCCAATAGATTTAGATATTACTACACAGAAACGGATTATAGCTTTCATACCACTGCAATTGCCGATGAAGAAGACATTGAAGCCGCAGTCAAGATGGCGTCAAAAGAATTGGAAATTGGTTTCTTTTTACTGGGTGGGGCGCTGACTAAAAGTGCATTAAAAGTGACTGCGTCTACTTTGACTAAAAAGAAGGGATACGCCCTCATCGCTAAAAAACTGGGGATGGCGGGATTTGTTTCAAATATTGCATTTGCAACATCAACTGTATCATCATATGTCACTTTTGATGCTATTAAGATAAGTGTCGACAAGAAGACAAAAATCAAGTGGTCTGAAAATTTGGCCACAGGTAGAGTGACTAAAATGAGTGAGTGGGTGACTTATAAAACCAAGACTTGGAGAAGAGAAGACAAAAATTCGCCTTGGGTATCGACGGGAACAGAATATAATACAATTTTGGTGCGTTAATTATGTTGGATAAATTATTTAAAACAAAAGAATCAAAACACATAGCTTTGTTTATGGCCATATACTGCGTCTTTGCAGTCTTTGGCTTCATAAGCGGATTACTGCATACTTTTTATGGGGTGGTTATCTATCAAGTTTTCCTAATTTGCTTGGTCAGTATAAGTTATCTGATCTGGCATAGAAAGAATGACGGATAGCATCTTTGTGATGGATTGATGTGATTCCAAATTAAATATTTGAACGCCTAATGTTTATAAAAATATACCGCTTTTGCTTATGGCAAAATGCGGTATATTTTAGTTTTCCAGGGATAAGTCCCGGCGTATTTTGAAATTCTCATGGCATACAGTGGATTGTCAATTTCAGAGATGAGTTCAGTGTTAGCTGTCAGATAGTCGTTTAATTCGTCCCAGTAATTCATATTGACATATAGAAAATCCCATTTTGGAGAGCAACTGGCGATGTAGTCCATTTCATCGTGGATGGCAATATACTGTATATGTCTCCTGTCGATATAATCCTGTAGAGTTAAATTGTTTTCCTGTAAGTAAGCAAGATTTCGAATATCGTAAAATTGATTGGTGTTTTGTCCCTCCATGATGTTGATGTTGCCAAGAACAGCCGCATCATGTGGAATGGCTTTCCCAATTTCTCTCTGTATGACCTCGTATGGCTGGGCGTAGGGGAAACGGGCTGTATATGCCTTTAAGTCGCCTTGGAGATTGAACAGTGCAAAGAGCGTTATACCAATACTGAAACCCATACGCCACTGTTTTTTCAAGTTGAAAATTGACACTAGATTGAACAGCATTAAAATCACAAAAGGCAATAAAAAGACTACGGAGGTCTGATTGTTGCGCCCGATGATGAAAAGACCAAGTAAAATGCTCACAAGTGCTATATAAGGTTCAAATAAATGGATAGCATCAAATAAATGGCTATCAGCGTCACTGCGATTTAATAGAGTCTGCTTGCTTATAACTTTTGGAATAAAGGGAACAACTAGGACGAGGATTGCCAGCAAGCAAAGCTCTATCCTGATGTTAAAGAGTTCATAAGTTCCTCCGATTTCTCCGTAGAGCTTAACCCAAAACCAGTAGTAATTTTGAAGGCGGCTCATTGGAACGGCATCAACACCCAGACTTGCGCCAAAACTCAAATAGCGCATGAGAAAATCAGAGGTCATTAGAAAGCCTGATCCCAAGTAAATGATACAGCCAACCATAGTAATGCCGATAAACACGAAGAAATCTCGCAGGGGTCGCATCTTGTGATAAATCTGATGGCAAAGCAGTAGACAGATCATGAAGCCAATTAGAAAGCTGTTGGGGTGGATGCCAATTCCAAGTAGGAGAATTAACGCCAGCCACTTTGTGGAATTAAGACGTGTGCAGTTCCAATAGGAGAGTAACATTAAAAGCATAATCAGCGCTTCTTGGCGGCCAAAGTGAGCGGCATATAACCACTGAATATTTAGCATGAGAAGCGATAGTCCACTGAGAGAGAGAGCCTCAGATTTTGTGATGTGGCGAAGTATTTTGTAAAAGACGATTAAACTAGAGGTTGAGGCTACAAGCGAGAGCAGTCTTACACTGAACAGCGAATTGCCAAAGATGCCTACGAATCCGAGCTGCAAGAGGTTGAAGAGCCATCTAAAGGGATGTGGCACACGTGGATAAAGATCATAAAAGGGTTCGGTAACGTTAAAACTTCGCTGATGCCACACCTCGAGTGAAAGCCCTTTTAACCAAATTTCATCAGAGTGCACTAGGGGAAATTGCATCAATGAAAATAGGTTTGCCATGAAGAACAAAAGGACCAAGACCAGAGCAGTTCTGAAATGCAATATGTTTTTAAAAGGTCTTAGCCCTTTTGGAAGAGTGTCTTTTTCTTTTGATATCAAGTACATCATACCCCTTCGTCAAAATAAAATTAGAGAGAATGCTTCAAAATAAAGGATGTTTCAAAATAAGGTGAATCACCTCCATCATACTGAAAATAAGCGTGGATGTATAGCCTCATCTGAGAGTGTGTTAAATTTCTATCATACCAATATGAAATGTAGTATAAGTAAATGTGATGACCATTTCAAAATAAAATACAATATAATGATTATGAGAAAAGTGTGCTTGGCACATTAATTGTTTACAAATTAACAATGTACTCCAAAGCAATCTCACAAATTCGTTTATGGAGGTTTGTATGACGAAGCAAAAATGGACGGTGATTCTCGCTACCGTGCTGATGACAATGCTCGTGCTTGGTGGATGTGCAATTAAAACGGCATATCCGGGAACCATGAACGTGGCAGAGGCAAAGCAGGTAGGTGCCGTTTATCAGGGCAATTCTGATGTGCTGGTGATTGATGCCAGAGGTCAAGAAGCCTATGACAAGGGACATCTTCAAGGTGCAGTATGCCTGTCTCCTAGTGAACTTGTAAACGACCAGTCAATGCTGATTTCAAAAGCTGATTTTGAAAAAGTTGTTGGCGCAAAGGGCATCTCAAACACTCAAACGCTCTATGTCTATGATGACAATGACGGTGTCAGTGCAGGGAGGATTTTTTGGACGTTTAGAGTTTATGGGCACGACAAGGTTATGATCGTAAATGGCGGTGCCAGTGCACTCGTAGAGGCCGGACTTGAAATTACGAAAGAAGAGCCTCAGCTGAGCGCGGTCACTTATACTGCAAAAGAAGCTGATGAGAGTATTATAGCCTCATACGACGAGGTAAAGGCTCAGACAGAAATGGAAACCCCAACTGCGAAAATCGTAGATGTTCGTTCTGTAGCAGAATACGAAGCGGGCTATATCAAAGGGGCGATTTTATATCCTCATACCAAGAATTTATACAGTGATGGAACGTTTATGTCCAGTAGAGACATTGGTCTTTTCTATCAGGATTTAGGACTAAAAAAAGACGATGAAATCATTCTCTATTGCAAATCTTCGTTCAGAGCGACTCAGACATTTGCACTGTTACAGGAAGCTGGGTATGAACATGTAAAAGTATATGATGGCGCATGGATTGAATGGTCTTCAAAGAACGAAGTCACTGTTCCTGTGGAAGAAAAAGCGCCTATCACACAACAAGAGGGTTCGTGATTTAAGTCACCTCAAGGAGAACCATCTTGTAAAGTGCGGATGCTGCCATGAAATATTGGCGATTATAGCATGCGTAAAATTGGGAGGAAATCTTATGAATAAGAAATTGCTTGCAATACTATTGGCTTTAATGCTTGTATTGTCAACAACTGCTTGCGGCAAGACAGAAGAGCCGAAGGCGTCTATGGAAGTCACAGAAGAAACCACAGCTAATACACCTTCTGAAACAACTGAAGAAGAGGCACCAGCCACTGCAAATGATAAAGTGGCTGCTTATTTCGAGAACATGCCAGAGCATATTTATAAAATCAGTCAAGCTGAGTTTATTGAAAAAGTAGTTGCAGGGGAAGATATGACTATTTTGGATATTAGAAGTGCAGAAGACTATGGAAAAGGTCATGTTAAAGGTGCAGTCAACATGCCTTGGGGTCCTGCAATTGCAGAAGGACTCAGCAGTATTCCAGTAGACAAGCCTCTGTATGTCTATTGCTATACTGGTCAAACGGCAGGACAAGCGGTGATGACACTGAACTATGCTGGTTTTGATGCAAGAAGTGTCAATCTAGGTTGGAATCTTGGCATCTCAAAAGCAGATGGCGTGGATGCTGTTACAAGTACAGAAGCAGCAACACTTGAAGCAGGAGCCACTCAAATAGATTCAGCGGTTCAAAGTGAATTGACTGCTTATTACGAAGGCCTTGCGGCAGTAAGTGACACACCATTTAAAAACTATAAAATTTCTGAAGATGGCTTGAAGGAAATGATCGACAGCGGCGATGACAGCATCTATGTGCTTTCTGTGAGAAATGCAAAAGATTATGAAGCGGGTCATATTAAAAGTGCAGTCAACATTCCTTTTGGAAATGATATGGCAGGCAGTTTCGGGACATTGCCTACAGATAAAAAAATTGTCGTCTATTGCTACACTGGTCAAACTGCGGGTCAAGTTACGGCTGCATTGAGACTTATGGGCTATGATGCCGTATCGCTTAATGGTGGTATGGGAACCGCTGCAAACGCACCAGCGGGTTGGGCAAACAAAGGATATGCTGTTGAAAACGAAGTGGCAGACAAAGTAACTGAGCTATACAAAAACATGCCAGATCACATCTACAAAATTGCTCAAGATGAATTTATAGCAAAAGTTGTGGCTGACGAACCAATGACTATTTTGGATATTAGAAGTGCGGCAGATTACGAAAAAGGCCATGTGAAAGGTGCTGTAAACCTTCCATGGGGAACTGCAATCAGTGAAAACTTAGTGAATATTCCCTCTGACAAGCCAGTTTATGTCTATTGCTATACAGGACAGACAGCAGGGCAAGCAGTGGTGACGTTAAATCTTGCGGGCTTCGATGCTAGAAGTGTCAACTTAGGATGGAATCTTGGCATCTCTAAATTGGATGGCATAGATGCTCAGACAACAACAGAAGCAACACCAGTAGGTGGAGCAGTTACAACAATTTCTGAACCAATACAAGCGGCAATTACAACCTATTATGAAGGCATGGTCGCTTTAAAGGATACTAAATACAAAAATTACAAGATTTCTGAAGATGATCTCAAAGCAATGGTGGACGCAAAAGATGACAGCATTTATATTTTGTCTGTAAGAAAAGCAGAAGACTTTGCAAATGGTCATATAGAAGGAGCAGTTAACATTCCTTTTGGCAACACAATGGTGGATTCTTTTGGCACACTCCCTAAAGACAAGACGATTGTCGTCTACTGTTATACTGGTCAAACAGCTGGACAGGCAACTGCGGCATTGAGACTTATGGGCTATGATGCTGTATCGCTTAACGGCGGCATGGGAACAGGCGCAAATGCACCCGCAGGTTGGGCAAACAAAGAGTATCCAGTTGTGAAATAGTGGTAACTGAAAAATAGAAAATCGCAACGAATTGACAAAGGGGCTTTCATTTGTGGCGCATCAGAGCGTTTATAATGAAGGCCTCTTATGATATGATGACTATAAAAGCGTGCTCTGATGGGCGTGAACGGAATCAGGCGTGAACGGAATCATATGAAGGATTTGAAGGGAGATAGAGATGATTAGATACCATGTACCCTACTGGACATCCTCTATAATGTCAGAGGTCAGCGACCAGTTAAGTGTAAATCCGTTTCAGTCCCATGAACAACTTGCAAAGTCCACCACAGAACAGTTTAAAGACCATTTTGGGTATGGTGAAATAGGCTATCAATATTTTTTAAGCTCTGCCACAGCGGCATTGGAGGTTATGGCTTTAGCTCTGGAAATAGGGGCGGGAGATGAAGTCATCATGCCCTCGTTCACTCATGTTTCCACTGCAAATGCCTTTGCGAGAAGAGGTGCTGTATTAAAGTTTGCAGATATTGAAATGGAGACGCTCAACTTAGACCCGGCATCAGTGGAACGGCAACTGAGTCAGCGAACAAAGGCAATTGTCCCTATCCACTATGGCGGCATTCCAGTTGATCTAGAGGCCTTTCAGGCAATTGCAGATATTGGGCGCTGTGTGGTACTCGAAGATGCCTCTCATGGAATTGGGGCAAATTACAATGGAAAAGCGCTTGGGCTTCACGGTGAGATGGGCTGTCTGAGTTTTCATCAAACTAAAAATCTCACTGCAGGTGGCAGTGGAGGCTGTCTATTTTTAAACTCTCCAGAACTAAATCAAAGAGTCGAAACCATCATTTCTCATGGCACCAATCGCATGGCTTTTCTAAGAGGTGAAATTCCAAAGTACGAGTGGTGCTCATTGGGGAGCGAATATGAAATGCCACTTTATCAGTTGCTCTTTCTAAATCGGGCGGTGGCAAAAATGGAATGGATTACAAAGAGGCGGGTAAAGCTGTGGAATCTCTACTTGAATTCTCTTAGGTCACTGACAGAAAAAGGGCTTTCTTTCAGTTCAAGGTCGAGTGAAAATGGGCATATCTTTTATCTATTACTCCCTGGAGGCGTTGATCGAAAGGCTTTTATGGGATCGCTCTTAGAAGAGGGAATTGAGACGAGCACTCACTATACGCCGCTTCATACAACGGCAATGGGCATTCAATACGGGAGAGGCCCAAATCGACTTTACAATACTGAAACGGTGTCTGAACGCATAGTGAGACTCCCGCTTCATCATCTCTTAACCGAGGGAGAACTGGAGCATGTGGTATCCAAAATCATAGATTATTTTAAGTGAAATCGTGCATGGAATTAGAGAAACAGGTGAGATAAAGCTCAAAAAAATAGACATTTGATTAATGAAAATTACATATAATGTCATTATAAAGAGCAATTATAAAAAACGGAGACTGTCATTTTTCTTCGTTTTTTTATTTTTTTTTTTGAAAAATTGGAGCTGTCCCAGACAGTATTTTCCTATTTTATAAAAAATGTCATCATTGAATCGTGACAGTGTTCATGGTCTTTTGTTTGAAAATGGGAACACCCTCTGACTATAATGTGGCTATAGCAACTGGCAAGTAGCGTCATAATCAATCTATTTTATTTAAGGGGGATACTTATGGAAAATGTTTTAGGCTCTGGCTCAAGCAAGAGTGGCGTCCAAAGATTTGGTCGTTTTCTAAGTGGCATGGTCATGCCAAATATTGGCGCCTTCATCGCATGGGGGATTATCACAGCGTTCTTTATTCCAACCGGATGGACGCCAAATGAAAAACTGGCAACAATGGTTGGCCCAATGATTACAAACTTACTACCTATCCTAATTGGATACACAGGCGGGAAACTCGTGGGTGGCGCAAGAGGCGGCGTTGTGGGTGCAGTGGCAACAATGGGTGTCGTTGTGGGTGCAGATATTCCAATGTTCATTGGTGCAATGCTCATGGGACCTTTAGGCGGATGGGCAATCAAGAAATTCGATGACGCTGTGGATGGAAACATTGCAGCAGGATTTGAAATGCTCGTGGCGAATTTCTCAGCTGGTATCATCGCAATGTTGCTTGCAATTTTGGGATTCTTGGCAATTGGCCCTGTGGTGCTGGCACTCAATAGCGTTTTGAAGACTGGTGTTGAAGCTATTGTAAATGCAGGCCTTCTACCGCTCACATCCATTTTTATTGAACCGGGCAAGATACTCTTTTTAAATAACGCTATGAATCATGGAGTACTCAGCCCACTTGGGATTCAACAGGCATCTGAAACGGGAAAGTCAATTTTCTTCTTACTTGAAACCAACCCAGGCCCAGGACTTGGCATTTTGTTAGCCTACTGGGTATTTGCAAAAGGCATGGTTAAACAATCGGCACCAGGAGCAGTGATTATTCACTTCCTAGGTGGAATTCACGAAATTTACTTCCCATATGTTTTGATGAATCCAGTGTTAGTGCTGGCCGTTATCGCTGGCGGCATGAGTGGTGTGTTTACCTTTACAATTTTCGGGGCAGGCCTTATTGCAACACCTTCACCAGGCAGTATTTTGGCACTTTTGGCAATGACGCCAAGAGGCGGATTCATAGGTGTTCTTGCAGGGGTCTTGGTATCTACAGCAGTGTCTTTCTTTGTAGCGGCATTCTTCATTAAGCGCAAAGGAGAATCGGGTGATCTGGATTCGGCAAAATCTACTGTCAGTGGCATGAAAGCAGCATCAAAAGGCCAAATGGCACAATCTGTGAAAAAAATAGTTGTGGCTTGTGACGCTGGAATGGGTTCAAGCGCAATGGGCGCAACGACACTCAGAAAGAAAGTCAATAAAGCGGGACTCAATATTGAAGTCATCAATACGTCTATTGAAGACATCCCATCGGACACAGACATTGTCATCACTCATATTAGCCTTGGAGAAAGAGCTAAGGGCAAATGTGAACATGCGGAACTCATAACAATTGACCAATTTGTGGGCAATCCAATTTATGATGAACTCGTGGAACGATTAAAAAAATAATATTTAGAGAAACAGTGAAGTGACTTCACTGTTTCTTAATTTTACTGCATCTTCAAATTTGGCACTATTAAATACTGTCATAATCCAGTAACTTAAACTTAAATATCCCAGAATATAGAGGTATAATGAAAATGAGAATATCATTCTGAATTTTCTGTTAATAAAAAATGTCTCTAATGGGGATGGAGGTTTAAGGTGAGCTATTCGAGAAGAGTTGTGGAGATTGTGGAAATTCTGTTGGGGAAAGTGGAATATACAGCAGTCTCCGAAATTGCAGAGGCACTTGGCATCAGCAAGCGAACTGTATTCAGGGAGATGGATGAGGTGGAGGCGCTTGTAACCGGACTTGGAATGACCCTTGAAAAGAAGACGAGGCTGGGGGTAAAGCTAGAAGCCACTGACAGACAGATTTTAAAATTCAAAGCACTTCAAAGTGAAACAGAACAAGAACATTTTAGTCAAGATGAGAGACATAAGATACTGATTATTGAGCTCTTAAAGAGCAGAGAACCCAGAAAATTTTATTATTTTTCAACCCTTTTGGGTGTTTCAGAAGCCACTATTTCCTATGATATGGACAAGATTGAACCGTGGTTTGGATCAAGGGGGATTGAGCTTGTGAGAAAACCTGGATACGGTGTGTACCTTGAGGGGGTAGAAAGTCAATTCAGAAAGGCCATGGTGGACTTTCTCTATCAAAATTATGAACATCAAGATTTGGTGGCAATGCTAGACAGCAGTGAGACACAGACCGATTTAGTAGAAACGGTCATCGACAAGGCAATTCTCATAAAAATAAGCCAACTGCTGAAGGGGTACGAGCAGTACTTGGAGAATCGTTTGACAGATGGTTCTTTTATGGGGCTGATGATACACCTTGCAATTGCCATTCAGAGAATTCAAAGAGGCGAGAGCATCTTCATGGGTGCCGAAATTCTAGAGAGTTTAAGGCAGGATTCGCAGTTTGAAATTGCAAGAAATATTGGAAATCGAGTCGAAGAGACCTTCGACGTAAAATTCCCAGAAGATGAACTGGGCTACATCACCATGCACCTCAAGGGATCAAAGCTCAAAACAGGGGCAATTGTGGATCAAAATGACCTCATCATCACCAATTTTGAAATCACTAGACTTGCTTCCAATATGATTCACGAATTTAAAAAGCTCAGCGGTTATGATTTTAGCGAGGATGAAAAACTGCTTATTGGTCTTGTGAGCCACTTGAGGCCTGCGATTACCAGAATGAAGTTGAATCTTGATATTAGAAACCCTCTGCTTGATAAAATCAAGGAGATGTATCCGGAAATTTATAGAATGTCTGAGAACGTGTCAGGACTCATTCAAAAGCAGTTTGAAATCAGCGTACCCGATGAGGAAATCGGATATTTGGCAATGCACTTTGGTGCTTCAATTGAACGTTATAGAAAGTTACAGCATCAAGATAAAAAAATCAGAACGGGGATTGTCTGTTCTAGCGGTATAGGCACTTCCAGTTTACTCTATTCCAGAGTTTCAAAGCACTTTGCGTCACTTGAACTCATTGGACAGTTTTCAAAAGAGGATATCATGCTCGGAAAAGTGGATACATATGGACTCGAACTGTTGATATCCACAATCCAGATTGACCAGAGCAATTATCCTTGTATCAAAGTAAATCCATTGCTGCTGGAAGAGGATGTGGATAAAATTCAGCAGGCAATTAATATTTTAAAGCGGCAGGTGACACCCTATAAAGAGAGTTCGGTGGAGATAGAGACTGAGAAAATTGAGCATATTCATGAGATGACAGAGGCAATTTTAGCAGTTGAAAAGACCTTTGAACTCTTTGAAGAAATATCTGTAAAAAATGTGGATGCACTGATAAAAAAAGCAGCTGACTCAATTGGACGGGAGTCTAAATTCAGGAAGATGCTGTACAGACAGTTAGTTGAGAGAGAACGACTTGGCAGTACCGTCATTCACGGAGAAGGCGTTATTTTAATTCATGCCAAAACAGCAGCCGTTGAGACCCTACAGTTTTCTGTGTGGCGTTTAAAAAGAGCAGTTCTAAGTCAAAAGGGCGAATCAGTGACGCTGGCGGTGACTATGTATACACCAGTTGAAGCCTCTAGAATACAACTTGAAATGATGAGCCAAATCAGCAAGGCACTCATCGAAGAACCCTTGTTTTTAAAAGCACTTAGAAGTGGAACGCGTGCGGAAGTTGAAACCATGCTAAAGCGTCGACTGCACGGATGGTTAAATCGCCAGATGCAGGGAGGTAAGCCTCATGACGTCTAAACTACAGGAAATAGGGCGATTTTTAAGCCGAATGGTGATGCCCAATATCAGTGCATTTATCACTTGGGGGATTGTCACCACACTTTTCAATGAACATGGGTGGATACCAAACGAAGCCCTTTCAGGGCTGATTGGGCCCATGATTATCTACTTGCTGCCAATGTTGATTGCCTATTCCGGTGGGCGGGCGATATACGGAACGAGAGGCGGCGTTGTGGGATGTATTGGCACAATGGGTTTAATTGCGGGCTCTGAAATTCCCATGATTCTCGGGGCTATGATATTTGGGCCACTTGGAGGGTACAGCATTAAGAAACTGGATCAGGTGATTAAAGCTAAGATTCCCACAGGGTTTGAAATGCTGACGACTAATTTTTCAGCGGGAATATTGGGGACGTTTATCATTTTATTTGCTTATAAAACAGCTGGGCCGATGATTTTATACATGAATCAAGTGATGAAGGCTGGGGTGGATATCGTTTTAAAACACGACTTGTTGTTTTTAACGTCTATTTTCATTGAGCCAGGAAAAGTTCTTTTTTTAAACAATGCCATCAATCATGGCATTTTGGGACCATTTGGCGTTCAAGAGGCCATCTCCACTGGAAAGTCTATTTTCTTCCTGCTTGAGACCAATCCGGGGCCTGGTCTTGGAATTCTCATTGCCTATTGGGTTTACGGAAAGGGACAAATCAAGCAGAGTGCCCCTGGGGCAGTCATAATCCACTTTCTAGGGGGAATTCATGAAATTTATTTTCCCTATGTACTCATGAGTCCAGCACTTTTTATTGCCGTTATCCTAGGGGGGATGTCCGGCGTATTTATCTTTGAATTTATGGGAGGAGGGTTAGCGGCTACACCTTCTCCAGGGAGTATTTTTGCACTTTTGGCATTGACGCCGAGAAACAGTATGCTGGCAGTTCTAAGTGGTGTCAGCGTCTCGGCCATCGTTTCGTTTGTGGTCAGCGGTTTTATTTTAAAGCGCAAGGCAAACTGGGAAGAGGAAGAACTTTCTGATGAACCAGTGGTTTCAGTCTTTGCAGATTATAAGGGGAACTATGAAGTTTCAAGAATTCACTTTGCCTGTGATGCAGGCATGGGTTCAAGTGCCATGGGGGCTTCGCTGCTGACTAAATTGTTGATACAACGGGGGATTCAAATGCCAGTAATCAATGTGGCCATTGAAGAAGTACCTGAAGATGCAGACGTGGTGATAACCTTTTCAGAACTGATGAGATATACGAAGAAGAAAGCACCTAAAGCGCTTCATTTGGGCATTACAGATTTTTTAGACAAGACTCAGTATGAGCGTTTCTTAGAGGAATTGATTCACAACTGTAAAATTATGGAGGACAAAATGGAAAGTAAAAAACCGACGGAAATTTTGATGAAATCAAATATCGTTTTAAATCAGGCTTCAGTAAGCAAGTTTGATGCAATTGAAAGAGCAGGAAAACTCTTATTTGAAAGTGGTTATGTAGGGGAGGATTATATTCAGGGCATGAGGGCCAGAGAGGAGAAATTTTCAACTTTCATAGGAAATGGCGTGGCAATTCCCCATGGAGAAAACAGCGTCAAGGAATCCATCAAGGCATCGGGTATCGTCGTCATCCAATATCCAAATGGTGTGGATTTTGGCGAAGGCAAAATTGCCAAGCTGGTCATTGGAATTGCTGGAAAGGGCAATGAGCATATTCAGCTACTTGCCAATATTGCAGAGGCAATTGAAGAGGAAGAACTGCTGGAGAAAATGCTGTCAACGGACGACCCGCAGTATATTTACGAAATTTTTTCAAGTGAAGGGTTGGATGCCTAATGATTTTAACAGTGACACTGAACCCTGCTATAGACAAGACCATAGAAGTTTGCGGGTTTAAGCTTGGGGGACTCAACAAAGTCATAACGGTACATCAAGATCCAGGCGGAAAGGGAATCAACGTCTCTAAGGTGGTTAAAGCGCTTGGAGGTGAAAGTCTCGCCACAGGTATTTTAGGTGATGGGCCTTTGGAAACAGCGCTTGATGCCCTTGAGATTCAACATGATTTTGTGAAGGTTTCTGGACAGACCAGGACAAACTTAAAGGTGTTTGACAGTACAACTGGAGAAACCACTGAAATCAATGAACAAGGGCCAGAAGTAGACAGTTTTTCAGTGGATGCCATGCTCGATAAAATCGCCCAGATAAGCCAAGAGATTTCCATTGCAGTTATTTCAGGCAGTGCGCCAAAGACCCTTCCCAGAGATATTTATGGTATTTTGATTAGACGCTTAAAAGCACTTGGCATCAAGGTGTTTTTAGATGCAGAGGGAGAGCTTTTTTCATTGGCACTTGCAGAGAAGCCCCATGCTATTAAACCCAATCGACATGAATTGGAGCTGTATTTTAATCGGGTGTTGTCTTCAAATAAATCCCTTTCAGAAGCAGCACATTTTTTCAGAGAGAAGGGGATAGAAGAAGTCTATATTTCGCTTGGAAGTGAAGGCGCTTACTATCTTGGAAATGAGGGGGAGTATTATTTGAACCCCCTAAAAATAAAGGCACATAGCAGTGTTGGTGCAGGAGATGCTTTTGTGGGTGCAATTGTCTATGCTAAAGAGCAGGCATATCCTGTGGAGGAACGGTTGAAACTGGCAGTGGCCAGCAGTGCTGGTGCTGTTATGACAATAGGAACAAAGCCCATGAGTCGAGAATGGATATGGAATCATGTCCAATCGGTTCAATTGACGAGAATTGAAAGTGAGGTGCCAAAGGCATGAAAACAAGAGCGGTTAGAATGTATGGATTAGATGATTTAAGACTTGAAACGTTTGAACTTCCAGAGATGAAAGAAGATGAAATTTTAGTGAAGGTCATTTCGGACAGCGTTTGCATGTCCACTTATAAAGCCGTGAAGCAGGGAAAAAATCATAAGCGCGTTCCCGAAAATGTCCACGAAGAACCCATCGTTGTGGGACATGAAATGGCGGGGGTTATTGTAAAAGTGGGCAAAAAATATGAGGGACAATTCGAAGCTGGGCAAAAATTTTCGCTTCAGCCGGCGCTGAACTATAAGGGAAGTCCCTATTCTCCAGGATATTCATATCAGTATTTTGGCGGGAATGCCACTTATAACATCATTCCGCCAGAGGTTATGGAGCTAGGCTGTCTGCTTGTGTATGATGGTGATAGTTACTTCAATGCCTCTCTAGGAGAGCCGATGTCTTGTATTATCGGAGGCTATCATGCGAGCTATCACACCGTCCCAAATGAGTACACGCATATTATGGGGACAAAACCCGATGGAAACCTAGTTGTACTTGGTGGAGCTGGGCCAATGGGACTCGGGGCAATTGAATACGCACTTGCCATAGAGAACCATCCAAAGCGCATTGTGGTCACCGATATAAGCCAAGATAGGCTCGATCGTGCGGCGAGGTTCATTTCACCTGAAAAGGCGCTTGAAAAAGGCATCGAACTTTCTTATATCAACACTGCGGCTCTGGAAGACCCTATTTTGACGCTTAGAGAAATGACAGATGGACATGGATATGACGACGTCTTTGTATATGCGCCAATTGCGCCGTTGGTTGAGCAAGGGGATCAATTGCTGGCTTATGACGGATGTATGAATTTCTTTGCAGGACCAACAGATAGAGCCTTTAAAGCGCCTATTAATCTGTATGATGTCCATTATAGCAACACGCACATCATGGGCTCTACTGGCGGCAATACAAATGACCTGATAGAAGCACTTGATCTTTCTGCAAGGGGAGAGATTAACCCATCTGTTATGCTCACACACATTGGTGGACTGGACGCAACCATAGAAACAGTCATGAATTTGCCCAAGATTCCGGGTGGTAAGAAATTGATTTACAATCATATTGAGATGCCGTTGACAGCCATAGAGGACTTTGAAAAACTGGGAGCTGACAATCCGCTGTTTGCAAAATTGGCAGAGCTTGTGAACAAACACAGTGGACTTTGGAATGCCGAAGCGGAATCATACTTGCTCCAGTACTATGACGCACTTTAAGGGACATCACTGGTAGCTGCTGAGATGAGGTTTTAACGATCGAAAAGTAACAAAAAATGTGAAGAAATCAGAAAATAAGAATATAAGAAAAGGTAATGAAAAAAGGCAAAGGTAATGAGAACCGGTAAGGGAAGACTGAAAAATAAATGTTGGAGGGAACGATGAGAAGTTATGAATTTACACTGGAAAACGAGCATGGACTTCATGCGAGACCTGCGGGGATGTTCATACAGATTTGCAACCGCTATCAGGGAGATGTGGTTCTTCACAAAGATGGACAGGAATACAATGGGAAGAGCATGCTCGGCATTTTAAAAATGGCGGCTTCAAAAGGGGATCAAATAAAAGTAGTGGCAACTGGCGCAGATGAAGACGCCATCATAAATGCAATTGAGGAACTCATAGAAAATAATTTTGGTGAATAACCGAAGTCATTTTATGGAAGTGGCTGTCTATCTGAGCACGGAGAGGCAGTCATTTTTTATGAAGACAATGCCGAAAGTAATCAAAGTATCTCTATTTTATATTATACTAGATATAGAAGTAAGACACCTTTATCCATTTAAGACATTGGAGGTAACGATGAATCAAGTGATTGAAACCCTGAAACAGCACACATCTATTCGCAAATTTAACGGAGAGGTCATCACGGAATCAGAGCAACAGGCAATTATAGAGTCTGCAAAGCGAGGGGCTACGGCGGGCAATATGATGCTCTACAGTATGATTAGAATTCAATCAAAAGAGACTTTAAAGTCGCTTGCTCATAGTTGCGATGAGCAGCCATTTATTGAAAACGCTGCCTTTGCCCTGCTCTTTGTGATAGATCATCACAAGTGGCAGAAGTATTTTGAAATGAGAAGCCTAGCCAGTCGAATAGAGGGATTTGAAGGGCCAAGCGTCAGTGACTTCATGCTCGGCATGCAAGATGCGACCATTGCAGCGCAAAATGCGGTTATTGCCGCAGAGAGCTTGGGGATTGGCACTTGCTATATTGGTGACATCATGGAGAACTACGAAGCGCACAAAGTACTTTTCAACCTGCCCGAGTACACTATGCCGGCTCTTTTAGTGGTGTTTGGAAAATACGATCACAAACCGAAACTGAGAAGTCGATTTGAGGATAAGTTCTGTGTATTTGAGGAATCCTATCCTGAGGTTGAAACAGACTTTTTAGAAGAAATGTTCCGTGAGAGAGAAGGCGAAAACGAAGACTTTGCCTACAAGTTTTATATGCGTAAAAAGGACGCTCCTTTTTTTAAGGAGATGAATCGATCAATTCAAAAATACCTCAATGAATGGAAGGGCCAATTGGGCAGAAAATAAAACATGTAGAGAACAAGGGGGAAATGGGTACAAATATAGAGTATTTAGGGGAGGCTAAACATGAAGGAAAAAATAAAAGCCCATTTTCCCAGATTAGCTATAAATATACTCATTACATATTTCACTATTTTCCTCATTTCATTTATCGGATTGATGGCTCTGGAAATGAAGATATTGGATATCAAGCAGACAGATATAGAAGCAAATGAAGTAAAAATCGTAAAACTGGAAGATGATTTTATAGGTAAAGAACTGGACATGGTGCTGGCGGACTTATATTATTTGACGCATGCATATGGCGATCGGGTTATTTTTGAAGAAGAGACTCAGGAAATTGGTCGAAACTGGCTGGAATTCTCTCTACATAAAAATGTCTACGATAAAATTAGATACATAGATGCAAGTGGTAAGGAAAAGCTAAAAGTCCTTTACAATGGAGGCGATGGCAGAATCGCCTCTGAGGCGGAATTAGAAGATAAATCAGATCAAATTTTCTTTGTGGAGACGATAAAGCTAGAGCGCGATAACGTCTACGTTTCCTCATTTGATTTGAACGTGGAGCGAGGGGAGATCGAGTATCCCTATAAGGCAATGATACGATTTTCAACACCTGTATATGATGAGGAAGGCACACTGAGAGGTGTCATCATCCTTAATTATTTAGCGGATCGATTGCTTGAAGAGTTCGAAAAACTAGCTCAAAATAGCTATGGCGAAATGATGCTTTTAAATTCATCAGGCTATTGGCTTTCATGTGATGACCCAGAAAAACAATGGGGATTCATGTTTGAAGAACGGATGCACGAAAGTTTTCCAAATGAATATGAGACGGAGTGGAAATCAGTTGAACTTGACGAGGGACAGATATTCACAGAGAATGGTTTATTCACCTACAGCCCCGTGCGCTTGCATCACAAGTTTACCTTAACCCAGAGTGATGTGGATATTGAAAAGATGCTCTTCGGAGATGGCAAGTGGTATATTGTATCGAGAATTGCACCGACGAGTACCTCGTATTCTGATTTTAATCCAAAGTTTAGAGAAATTCTGGCAAAGGTCTTGGTGAGGAATGTCCTCTACTTTGTGGCAATTGCCTTGATTTCACTTTTTATAGGGTATCTGGTTTTCATCAATCGGAAGACCTACTCGCAAATAAAATACTATTCTGAATACGATCCACTCACACATGTGTACAATAGAAGAGCTGGATTTGATCTCATGTCATCTATGCTGTCAAAAGACGAGCGAAGGCAACTGGTTGCAGGATTATGTTTTATTGATATAGATGGACTCAAACAGGTTAACGATGCTTTGGGACATAAAAGTGGAGATGAGCTTATTTTAAGTGTTGTGGATTGTATCAAGAAAGCAATTCGCAAGCAGGATTTTATCGTGAGGCTTGGCGGAGACGAGTTCTTAGTCGTATTTGTTGGGTCAGATGAAGTCACTTCCGAAGAAATCTGGGCTAGAATTTTAGAACAGTTTGATGCGATTAATAAGGAGGAGAACAGGCCGTATATCATCAGTGTCAGTCACGGAATTGCACAGTATGACAGCAGTGATGCAATCGAAGTTGAAGAACTCATAAACCGAGCAGATGAAAAGATGTATCAGGAGAAAAAGGAAAAGAGAAAATCACTAAGTGTCATTCGGTAGAGAAATGAAAAATAACTACTCCCTTTGGAGTAGTTAAATTTTAGCCCTAATGCTGAATTTGTACAATTAGTTAGTTTTTAAAATAAGGTGTCAGTGATTCAAACAGTCTTGATTCATACGCAGTCGAAATACTGGCAGACTGTTTAAACGAAAAATACCACTCCACTAAGTAAATAAATGCCATTTCATTTCCCAATTCTGCGTGCTCTACCATATTTTTTAAATCTCTTGCCGATAGATTGCATTTAGTATGTGTTCCCCTGTGGGAGCTAACCAATTGTACGGCTTGCTGAAACTTTTGTTGATTCATAATAGCCTCCATAAACTTCGAAACGGCGGTCTGGCAATCATAACCTTTTTGGCCTTAGACCCATAACTTTGCGTCATTGATTTTCACCAATTTTGCCTTTATCTTTCCTTAGAAAGATGGACTCAATCTATTTTACTGAAAAAGGTTTACATATTCAATAGGACTAACTTGCTATTTTTGCTGGAAAAGCTATAATAAGTTGACAAAACATTGTTAGAATTGGAAAGGTGTAAGTGAGAAATGGGCAGTGGCTATAAAACGAGAGAACTTTCAGAGACTTTAAGAGAACTTGCCGTTAGGGCACTTCTATACGAGGTTTCCGCAACGATTAAACCGGGACTTGTGGATCGGATGAATTGCGGCGCACATACAGATATGGATTTTTATACATTTGTGGATAGTGGGGTCAAATTGGGACAGTATTTTGGGGCTATCACCGAATCCATTGAAAAGACTTATGAAAGGGGAGGCGTGGATTTCAAAGAGGCCAATTTGATATTTGAGATGCTTAAATATCATGGACAACGGGCGGAACAGATGATGCTTGAAGTGACAAAGGGAATCAACACCCATAAAGGGGCCATTTTTTCATTTGGTTTAATCACAGGGGCATCTATGGAATTGTTACTTTTAAATTCAAGGATTGAAGGGCAAAATGATAAACTGTTTACAGATTCGGGAACTTTCTTATTTCAACTGAGAAATAGGATTCAATCCTATATGATCCCAGAGATGGCTTCCTTTTTTAAGGCGCTAAAAGAACCTCACACTTATGGGGAAAAACAATATCTTTCACTTGGACTTACAGGTGCGAGAGGGGAAGCCGCCTCTGGCTATGAATCCATTTTTAAATTCGGACTTCCCGCTTTAAAAAGAAGTCTCAATCAGGGACTCTCGTTAAATGATGCCATGGTACAGACACTGCTCTCTTTTATGGCGCATGTGGAGGATTCCAATGTCATGGGGCGACGTGATAGAAGAACACTTGAAGAGAGTCAGGCGAAGGCGCATTCCATCTTGAGTACTGGCGGAATGGAATGTGATGAGGGAAAGAAGATGGTCATCAACTATGATGCGTGGTGCATCAGAGAAAATATCAGTCATGGCGGATGCGCTGATCTCATGGCAGCCACCGTGTTCTTACACCTGATTGAAAATAAATTTTTTGAGAAATAATAAAAAAATATTGCAATTTGTTTAAGAATAATTTACAATGTACATGTGTTCAGATGGAAAGTGATGCGGAGCAGACATTTTTCATGGAACGTCTGTTTAATATTTAAAAGTGAATAGTACGGACAAGGATTAGTATAAAGCTATGAAGGTCAGTATGTAAAATCAAAAGATTTTATGTACTGGCTTTTTTTGTTTTTAGATTTGAAAGGGTGTTTTCATGATTGAAACCACATTTGTGAAACGTGTATACGAAGGCGACGACGATTGGCAATTGATTTTGTCTCTTCTCGAAAAAAACAACATCAGATTGGATTCAGCGGTCACTCATACCTATGCGATTTTTCATGAAAATCGTCTTGTGGGTACAGCTTCAACACTTGGAAATACAATTAGAAGTGTTGCTATCTCCGAAGAGGCAAAGGGAACAAATGCACTTGGGGAACTCATGAATGAACTGATGAATAGTCTTTATGAAGAAGGCTATGGAAATCTCTTCATTTACACGAAATCAGAAAGTGCAAAATCTTTTGAACATCTTGGATTTTTCATCATAGAGCAAGTTGGTGAAACGGTTACATTACTTGAGCGAAAGCCAAATGGCATCAGCAGTTATGCCAATTACTTAAAATCATTTAAGACCACGCATACAGATATCGGTGCGATTGTCATGAATGGCAATCCATTTACTTTAGGGCATCAGTACCTCATTGAATATGCGGCGTCAAACTGTGAATTCCTATATATATTCGTTGTAGATTCAGAACACACAACTTTTCCAAGCGATGACCGCTACAAGCTGATTGTAGCGGGAACATCGCATTTAGAGAATGTCTATGTCATCAAGGGAAGTGACTACATCATCTCAGATGCTACATTTCCTACCTACTTCTTAAAAAAACCAGAAGAGGCGACGTTAATCCAAACAGAATTGGATTTGAAGATATTTGGAAGATACTTTGTGAAAAGTTTGGGAATCACTAAGAGGTTCGTTGGAACAGAACCTTACTGTGAGACTACGAATCTCTACAATGGACAGATGAAGCGAATCTTGCCGGAATACGGCGTTGAGATAATAGAAATCCCCCGAAAAGAATCTGATTCGGAGGCCATAAGCGCCTCCAGAGTCAGACGTCTTCTTGGAAAGGGAAACATGAGGGAAGTGAAAAAACTCGTCCCTCAAACCACATATGATTACTTTAAAACCGTTCAAGGCAAGAAAGTGATTGAGAAACTGAAAACATCGGTTTCCAGACATTAGGAGGCAAAAATGAAACTTATGAAAGAGGCATCGTCGGGGACTTTGGATTCATGCGATATTAATATTCGTCTTGAAAAAAATCCACTCGGCGGCAACGAGGTGCATCTGAACAGTGTTGTTGAAAAGCAATATGGCAATCACATCAGGGCGCTTATACTTGAAGTACTGGAAAAATTCGAGCTGGAAGATGTCAGTGTCAATGCCGTCGATAGAGGCGCACTGGACTGTACAATTAAGGCAAGAGTTGAAAGTGCAGTGTTGAGAGGCATCGAACAAGAGCATACAGTTGATTGGAGTGTGATACATCGTGAGTAGATTGAGAAGAACCATGCTATATGTACCGGGAAGCCATCCGGGAATGTTGGCAGATGCAGTTATTTACGGTGCAGACTCAATTATGTTTGACCTGGAAGACGCCATTTCACTTAAGGAAAAGGACACTGCAAGGATGCTGGTATATCAAGCGCTTCAACAAGTTGACTTCGGCAGTACAGAACTTGTGGTACGGATAAATGGATTGGATTCGCCATATGGCGAAAGAGATATAGAAGCAATGGTGGCAGGTGGTATTCACGTCATTAGACTTCCAAAGACTGAAACGGCACAGGATGTTAAAGATGTAGAGGCCCTTATCGCCTTAAATGAAGAAAAATATGGACGTCCAGTAGGTAGTGTGAGGATGATGGCGGCTGTGGAGAGTGCACTTGGCATTATGAATGCCTATGAAATCGCTCATGCATCGGACAGACTAATCGGCATTGCGCTAGGTGCAGAGGATTATGTGACAAACCTAAAGACAAAGAGATCGCCAGGGGGCATTGAACTTCTCTATGCGAGATCGCAACTTTTAAATGCTGCACGTGCTGCTGGCATAGCGGCACTGGATACGGTCTTTTCGGATATAGATGACTCCGAAGGATTTGCAAATGAAGTGAGCTTAATCAAACAGCTTGGATTTGATGGCAAATCTGTTATCAATCCAAGACAGATTCCGATTGTTCATGAAATTTACAAACCAACCGAAAAAGAAATAGCACATGCAAAAGATGTCGTTAAAGCCATAGAAGAAGCTGAGGCAAAAGGATTGGGTGTTATCTCTCTCAGAGGCAAGATGATTGACAAGCCAATTGTAGAAAGAGCGCAGAGAATCCTTCAGTTAGCAGAAGCAAGTGAGTAGGTGATATAAATTGAGAAAGCATGGAAAACTTATAAAACAATATGATGGAGAATCAAAACTGGTCAGTTCATTAGAAGAGGCCATTCGAAAGTCAGGTCTTAAAAGTGGGATGACTATATCATTTCATCATCACTTCAGAGAAGGCGACTATACGACAAACCTCGTTCTCAAACACATTGCGGCGTTGGGAATCAAGGAACTTACTATTATACCAAGTTCGCTGAGTAAAGTTCACGAACCGCTGATCGAACACATTAAATCAGGTGTGGTCAGTGAAATCCACACAAGTGGTCTCAGGGGAAAACTAGCTGAATTTATTTCAGACGGAAATATGGAAAAACCAATTGTCATCAGAAGTCACGGTGGCAGAGCCAGAGCCATTGAAGCTGGTGAAGTGAAAATCGACGTGGCGTTCTTGGCAGTTCCAAGATGCGATGAAATGGGCAATGCAAGTGGCAATGGCAATCAAACCACTTGTGGATCACTGGGCTATGCAATGGTGGACGCTGAGTACGCTGACACGGTGATTTTAATGACAGATGATCTTTGTGAATATCCCAATATGCCAGCAAGTATCAGGCAACAGCAAGTTAATTATATTGTCAAACTAGATGAAATCGGTGATCCGGCTGGAATCGCTTCTGGCGCAACCAGATATACTAAAAACCCTAAGGAACTAAAAATTGCTGAATATGCGGCAAGGGTTATGACGGCTTTGCCAGAGTATAAGGATGGATTTTCATTCCAAACAGGCTCAGGAGGATCATCACTTGCAGTGACAAGATACCTCAAAGACGCCATGAAAAGAGATGAGATAAAAGCGGCTTTTGCCCTTGGTGGAATCACTCAGCCGATGGTGGAACTGCTTGAAGAAGGCTATGTTTCACATCTGTTTGACGTTCAGAGTTTTGACCTTGTTGCAGCAGCATCTGTTGCCAAGAATAAAAACCACCATGAAATCAGCGCTTCTGAATATGCAAACCCTTCAAATATGGGCTGTGTCGCGTCAGGACTTGACTATGTTATCCTAAGTGCTCTTGAAATTGACAAGGACTTTAATGTCAACGTCATGACAGGATCAGATGGGGTTATTATGGGCGCATCTGGCGGGCACTGTGATACAGCTGCATCTGCTAAGAACACAATCATTGTCGCACCACTTTACAGAGGTAGACTTGCAACGGTTAAGAATACAGTTACCAGTGTGATTACCCCGGGCAGTTCAGTGGATGTGTTGGTTACCGAAAGAGGTATCGCGGTGAATCCAGCGAGACAAGACATTATGGAAAGACTCTCTCAATTAGGACTTCCACTGGTTGGCATAGAGAAACTGGTTGAAATGGCTGAACAAATTGTGGGTCCAGCTGAGGCAATTGAGTTCGACGAGCAGGTGGTGGCTGTCATTGAGTACAGAGATGGCACGATTATAGATAAAATCAGAAAGAGAAAACAGGCATGAATGAAAATCTGATGGCGCTTCTGAACTATAGGGATGCCAAGGCGGCCCTAATCTCAGAACAGATAAATAAATATGGCAAACCAATAATTGCCATCAGATGCAACATCCCCGGGCCAGAAAAAAAAGCTCCTTGGGCTGAAAAGCTGTACAAGGAGGCACTTGAAACAGTTGAGAGTGCACTGGAAAGAGAGAACATCGCATACGTTTCAGTGTTAGAGGTGTTGTCTGATAGGACGATTATTCCAGAGTATATCCAGTTGTTTAAAGTAGATGCCGATGCAAGGACAATTAAATCATTATGTGTTCAAATTGAAGAATTACATCCATTGGGAAGGATCTTCGATTTGGATGTCTACACCCATTTGGGAACGCTTTCCCGAATTGAATACGGTGGTTCCGATCGACTTTGCTATCTTTGTGACAACCGCGCCTTTGAGTGTGCAAGGTCAAGAGAGCACAGCCTTGAAGAACTAATCCAATTTTTGATCTTAAAAGCGGAAACGCTATGAGATAATAACACTTTATTTAGAGTGGTTATGAATTTATAGGAGGATATGAGAATGAGTTTAAGAAAAAAATTATGGTCATCTGTTTTAGCGCTTTCTCTAGTAGGTGCTATGACACTTACCGGTTGTGCTTCTAAACAAGCAGCTTCTGAGCCAGCAGCATCAAACGGAGGCGATGCAGAAGTTGCAAAAACTGCTGATTATCCAAAAGGTGCTTTAGAATTTATAGCACCAAGTGGAGCAGGTGGTGGTTGGGACTTGACAATCAGAACGGTTGCTAAAGTCTTACAAGATACTAAACTCGTAGACGTACCAATGCCTGTTACAAACAATGCAGGTGGCGGCGGCGGGGTCAATCTCGCATATATGCAAACACAAGAAGGTTCAGAAAAGTTAATCTCAGTTTATTCGCCACCAATTCTGTTAATCAACTTAAACGGTTCAAGTGAATACAGCTTTGAAAACACAACACCACTTGCAAGATTAATCACTGATTACGGTGCATTTGTTGTTCCAAAAGATTCAAAATACCAAACAATTAACGAAGTTATGGAAGCGTTAAAAGCAGACCCTAAAAGCGTTAAAATCGGTGGAAACTCATCTGCGGGAAGTATGGACCACATCCAATTCCTCATCATCGCAAAAGCTGCTGGTGTGACTAACTTAAAAGACATTGACTACATCAGTTTCCAAGATGGTACTGCAACTGCACAAATTCTTGGAGGACATGTTGACTTATTGACAACTGGCCTTGGCGATGTTCAAGCGTTGGTTGAAAGCGGTGACTTAAGAGCACTTGCTCACACTGGCTCAGAAAGAGTCGGCGAAGGTGCTTTAGCTGAAATCCCTACTTGTAAAGAACAAGGCATTGATGCAACATTTGAAAACTGGAGAGGATTATTTGGTGCTCCTAACATGCCTGAATATGCTGTAGACTTCTGGCAAGATACACTTGCTAAAATGGTAGCAACTGACGAATGGAAAGCGGAATGCGCTAAACATGGTTGGGCAGATGCTTACATGGGACAAGAAGATTTCACTAAATTCCTCACTGAAAAAAATGAAGAATATAAAGAAATTTTAGCTGAAATCGGCTTGTTGGCAAACTAGTTTTTAAAGGTTGGACATTGTACCCCTTAAATACAATCGGAGCCCTCAGAGTAGGGCTCCCTTTACTAACGGAGGCAATATGGAAAAGGCAAAAAAAACTGCTAATTTTGATTTCTTAACAGGTATCATCTCAATTATACTGGGTATCGTATATGGTATTTTATCTTACAGCCTCAAACGAAGCCCGATGGGGAATCCCCTTGCACCTTCTATTTTTCCTTTGATTTTAGCCGCTGGGATGGTGATATTCGGAGTCATCTTAGTGCTGAAAAGCAACTTAGAATCAACTAAGGCCGCTTTCAAAAAAATAAAGGAAGCTACAACTCAAAATGACATAATCAGTCGAAAAATGATTGTTTCAACCGTTATTATATCTATTGTATACGCACTCGTTTTTGAACATTTCGGATATGTGATTTCAACAGTTCTGTTTATGACGGTGATGCTGACCATCACAAACGGGAAAAAATGGCTCAAGAATATTATAGTGGCAGCTGTCTTTAGCGTTACTGTTTATTATATCTTCTTCTATTTGTTAGGCATCAGCTTACCAATGACGCCGTTTATCAATCTTTAGGAGGCAATTATGGAAGTATTACAACATTTGTTTGACGGGCTTGCAGTAGCTGTGCAGCCGTATCATTTGCTGCTGATTACATTTGGCGGCGTCTTGGGAACCATCGTCGGGATGTTGCCGGGTCTTGGACCAGCCACAGGCGTTGCAGTTCTTCTGCCAATTACATTTTCAATGAGCCCGACAGCGGCCTTGATTACCATGGCGGGTGTCTACTACGGAGCGATGTTCGGCGGTTCCAGAAGTTCTATTCTAATCAATACGCCGGGAGATGGCGCGGCCCTAGCGGCAACTTTTGACGGCTATCCAATGGCCATGAAGGGGAAAGCTGAATCTGCACTTGCCATCAGTGCCATTGCATCTTTTATCGGTGGCTTGGTGTCGGTATTTTTCTTGATTGCACTTGCAACACCAGTTGCAAAATTCGCTCTTAAATTTGGACCAGCTGAGTACTTTTTACTCATGGTAACAGCACTTTCCATGACGGCATCTATGTCGAAGAAAAACATGGTGAAGGGATTTATTTCAACAATCTTTGGATTGATGATTGCAACCGTGGGCATTGATGCACAATCGGGAATCTCAAGATTTACATTTGGCATTTTGGAGCTTCAAACGGGAATCGACTTCCTCGTTGTCATCATTGGACTTTATGCACTTGGAGAAGTTTTCAAAGCCTATAAAGAAATCAACGAAGGCAAGAAATTGCCACAGACAAAATTCGGTAGAATATGGATTACAAAAGAAGAGTGGAAACGCACATGGCTTCCAATTCTCAGAAGTACTCCGCTTGGCTTTATCGTCGGCGCACTTCCAGGAGCAGGTGGAACGATGGCTTCACTTATGGCATACAACAACGAAAAGCAATTATCGAAAGAACCTGATGAATTTGGAAAAGGTGAAATTATCGGTTTGGCTGCACCAGAAGCGGCTAACAACGCAGCATCTGTTGGTGCTTTTATCCCGATGCTGACACTTGGAATCCCAGGTTCGGGAACGACAGCTATCATGATGGGAGCCTTGTTGATGCTAGGCATTCAGCCAGGACCATTGCTCTTTACTCAACATCCAGATGTGGCTTGGGGGCTTATTGCAAGTATGATTATCGGTAACTTCGTCCTTGCAATCGTCAATATCCCTATGGCGGGCTTGCTCGTAAGAGTTTTAGCAATTCCTGCTAAGACACTTTATCCTCTAGTACTTGGTCTTGCTTTTGTCGGAACCTATGCAATTTCAAATTCCGTTGTGGACTTTTACATCCTCATCATCTTCGGTGTACTTGGATATTTCATGGAAAAGGCAAAAATACCGACAGCGCCTATGATTTTAGCGGTTATTGTGGGCGGTACAATGGAACAGTCCTTCAGACAAGCGATTAAAATTTCTGACGGCGATATGAACATCTTCGTTGCATCGCCACTTGCGAAAGCGTTGATTGCCATTACAGTTATTTCAGTGGCATATCCAGCAATTAAAAAGTTTATTTTAAAACTCCTTAAAAATAAAAACGAAGCGAAAGCAGCTTAAAGCAATTGGCCACCAATGGTAGATTCAGAATACTCAATCGTCCTATGGTGGCTTTTTGCGATTTTTTGAGTGTTTATTTTACAAGAGGATGTAGAACGGGGGAAAAATGAGGTACAGAGTAAGGGCGACTTTAATCATTAGCTATTTTCTATTGATAATCAGTATTTTTATCTCTTCATTTTTTAACATAAGGCAAATTGGTTTGGAGGCAAAAACACAAGAGGACATGAAGCAAATTCGTGATATTGCTTCGAACATAGACAAAATTCTCTACACACAGGAAAAATACCTATCATCACATCAGGAAAGCGACAGCATCACGATTTCGCAGACCGTTCAAACGGTGAGTGAGGGGTTAAAAATCTTCCTAGATGATTCCAGTGGTGTTGTGGTCTTTAAAGAGGACATTGAAGCCATAGAGAATTCAATTGACAAATACAGTGCCTCTTTTGATAGACTCACTCAGGCCATGTCAAGACGGGATGCGTTGATTGCCTCTGTAAAAGATGGAATCTCCAAAATAGAGGGGGATCTCAATCAAACACGTGAGTCGGAAGGCCAAAATGAAATGTATTTCAGTGCAAAGGCGGATTTGCTTCAGATTTTTTATTTTACACAGCTCTATTTCAGCGAAGGGCAGAAAGACACTTTGGGGCTTGCGCACTTGGGCATTCAGACGGCAGTTCAAAATCACATATCTCTATTTGAACAGACGCAAATTCCAGAGAATTTAGAACGGCTAAATCAAGCGATTACGGAGATAGAATCAATTGATGATGCCATAAAGATAGAAAATCTGACGTTGACGGCAGAGACTGGCAAAATCAAAGACAACGCATCCTCGCTCATGGAAAAATCTGAGCTGATTCGACGTGAGGGACAAATTCAGACACAGAGTGTCTCAAGGAACATGATGATTGTTTCCCTACTGATTGTCTTTCTCTTCTCGGTTGGTATTTTCAGGATGATTTCCAGACCAATTGGCGTCATCATAAATGAAATCGGGGTAATTGAAAGGGAATTGGACTTAACACGTCCTTTAAACCCGCCTGGAACAGGTGAATTCAAATGGCTGTCTCAGGCATTTAATGGGGTACTTTCTGGCGTTAGGCAATTGATTGTCAGTTTACACAGGCAGATTGAAGTTTTGATGGGCGTTGCCGAGGATGTCTTTCAAAACACCGAGAGTGCGGTGTCTCAAACCAATCAAATAAACGAGCGTGTGGAAGCCTTGTCGGCTAATATGGAAGAAGTCAATGCATCATCAGCGGCAATAGATGCGGTGACACAGCAGATGATTGGAATTGTAGAGACGGTATCGGCACTTGTGAAAGACAGTGAGCAATTGGCATCTCAGTTAAAGTCGGACTCATTGAACCTGCAAGCGGCATCAAAGTCAGCTAAGGATACGACCACTGGTAAGTACTTGAACACAAAAGTGATGCTTGAAGGGGCTTTGGAATCCGCAAAGGAAACAAGGGCCATTGCAACGCTCACTGAGACGATTTTACAAATTGCAGATCAGACCAATTTGCTGGCTTTAAATGCGGCGATTGAAGCGGCCAGAGCAGGAGAAGCCGGCAGAGGGTTCAGCGTTGTTGCAGATGAGATTCGAAAGCTGGCAGAAGTCAGTCATACAGCCGCTGGTGAAATCAATCGGGTTTCAGAAAAAGTTATTGGATCCATTGGGTCTATTGAACTGGAATCAGTACAGCTACTCGCATTTATCGAAGGCAATATCATGACAGATTATGAGTCCATGATTGCCAATGGGGATATATATATAGAAAAGTCGGAAGCGCTTAATCGAGTCTTTGAAAATTTGGATGCTAAGATGAAAGACCTTAAAGAGGCGGCATTTGGCGTTACCGATACAATTGGACAAATTGCAGTTGCGGTGGAGAGCAGCTCGGAAGAAATCAATCAAACGGCGTTTAGAACAGCTGCACTATATGCGGAAATGTCGCAAATTGAAGACCAGTTAAGACGCTTAAAGACCTGCAGTGATGAGATGAAGATGCAAGCGGAAAACTTCAAAGTATAAAACTTGAAGAAACTTCATTTGTCACTTATAATTATATAATCATGAACATGTGGTCTTGTGTTCTGGAAAACAAGATAGGAACTTGAGGAAATTTATATGACTAAATTTAAAAGACAAATGAAGAGCATTTTCATATTTTTTATTGCTGTGGCTGTGATGATTGTCATTGTACTGGCTTCTTATTTCAATTATAAAGCCATTCAAGACAACGTCATTGAAATTGAACAGAGTCAATTGCTCTCTTTGACAGAGACGGTGGCAGACAGCTTGGAACGTTTTTTCATCTATCAAACGCACAACTTGGAAATTCTGGCTAAAAACAGGTATTTTCTAAACAATTATATCTCTTATCAGCAAGGGTTGATAATGGATGCAACGTTTCAAAACATAGAAGATTATTATAGCATTCAAAGTGACAATATAGAATTAATCAGGCTTATTGATATAGATGGAACGGAGATATACACCTATCCTGTAACCGATTATGGACACGGCATAGAGGCTGATGTGGCAAGAATCAAGGTTCTTAAAAAGACTATGGTGGGTAAGATTTATAAGGAGCAGGATAAACTTTATATCAATATTTTGCAGCCAATTTTCAGCGGTGAAGAGGTCAATGCGGTCCTCTATACCAAAATGAAACTCGACACGATTTACTATTCGTTTATAGCGCCAGTCAAAGCGGGTGATAAGGGATATGCCTCTGTGAAGGATTCGTCAGGCGTGCTGATTATGCATCCAAATACGAAGGATATCGGGAAGAATGTCATGGATGTCAGGACAGCTACTTATCCTGATTTTGACTGGTCAGAATTACAGTCCTTAGTCGAAAAGCAAAAGAGAAAGGAATCTGGCGTGGGAATTTATCACTCGCTTTGGTTTACCGATAACGATCAGAAGCGCGTGAAAAAGTTTAGTGCCTATTGTCCAGCACAAGTGGGAGATGACTTTTGGATTGTGAATGTTTCAAAGGATTATCTCGAAGTGGTTTCTTTTTTAAAGCAAAGAACGTACAATATTATTATCATTAACTTCTTTATTATACTCATTTTTGTGACCACGCTTTTATACCTTTATAGAATCCGAAAGGATCGAGCTTTGATTGCCAAAGAACATGCCCTTCTACTAAAGGTCAAGGAGCTAAACGAAGAACTCGAAGAGGATATTCATCAGCGTATTATTCTTGAAAAAGAACTGATTCAGAGTCGGAACAAATTTGAGAACATCTTTGAGGCTGGTTCTGACTGTATCATTGTGGTGGATATGGACAGTGAAGCCAAGATTAGAGAAGTCAATCTTAAAGTGACACAGTCCCTGAATTATACAAAAGAAGAGCTTCTGGGCATGAAGTACTCTGATATCAGCACTCAAATGACGGCAAGGCGCATGGCTGACATTCATGAGGCATTGCAAACGTCTCAGAGTTATATGTTTGAAGATGAGCTAATCGGAAGGGATAAGCGAATTCCAGTGGAAATCAATATCAAGCTCATGAACGATGGAGCGGCAGATAAAATCGTCATGATCTCACGTGATATCACCATGAAAAAACTCTTTGAAGAGGAAACCAAGGAGAGCAAGCGCAAGGAAGCACTGATGATTTATCAGTCCAGGCTTGCGGCCATGGGAGAGATGATCGGCAGTATAGCCCATCAGTGGAGGCAGCCACTTAGCGGTATTTCCATGATTTTCAACAATATTGAGGATGCCTATGAATTCGATGAGCTTGACAAGACCTTTTTAAGTGAACAGGGACATCGTTTACAGGATTTGGTGAAGTACATGTCACAGACAATAGACGACTTCAGATTTTTCTTTAATCCGAAAACGGATCGTGAAAACTTCTTGATGTCTAAAATTATGGATCAGACACTGGATTTCCTAAGGGAGAGCATTCGCCTTAACAATATAGATGTAACCATGGACATGGAGAGGGATGTGCTGATGTATGGCAGACCGAACCAATTGTCGCAGGTGCTGTTTAGCATTTTAAAGAACGCAATTGATGCAATTGTGGCGCAAAAATCAGAAAAGAGGTTAATCACCCTCACTTGTGTGGAAGAAGGTGAGGGCGTTATCCTTAAAATAGAGGATACAGGTGGAGGCATATTAAAGGATAAACTGGACAAAATTTTTGATATGTATTACACCACAAAAGATGAGCAAAATGGAACCGGGTTGGGACTCTATATTGCTAAAGTAATTGTCGAGAAGAATTTCGGGGGAGAAATCTCGGCACAAAATGGGGACTATGGGCTTTGTATTGCCATCCGATTACCCAAACAGTGAAGTTAGGAGAATTTTGAGATGAGCTTAAAGGATATAACATGTTTATACGTGGAAGATGAAATCTTTCTCAGAGAGGAAATTGCAAGGTTCTTAAAGCGTAGGGTTGGACGCTTGATAACCGCTGAGAACGGTCAGGAGGGGCTTGAGAAATTTGAGAAATTTCCAGTTGACTTAGTGATTACTGACCTGAAAATGCCAGTGATGGATGGTCTTGAAATGACGAGAGAAATCCGTGAAAAAAACGATCGGGTTCCTGTGATTATCACAACTGCACTGAGCGATGTTGAACTGATGCAGTCGTCTATAGAAGTTGGAATTGAGCGATATCTTCTAAAGCCAATTGATGTGTCCGCTCTGACGGCCGCACTTGAAAGCGTCTCAAAAAAACTGGCTAAACTGACCTTAGAACAGACTCTCAGACATATCAGTGTGGAAGAAAGCAAGTCGCTGGAACGCAAAATTGAATCAGAAGTTGCAAGAATCATCAAGATGAGTTCTGGAAAAGGCCCTCAAAAGGTCACTGCTTTTTTACGGGCAAATTTAGTGGAGATCGTCATTACAGGATCGAGGACAACTCTTGAGTTGACGCTTTTGAAATCAGATGGCAACAAGCGAATCGCCGATTATGTCAGAGAGACTTACTATCAGCAAATTCAAGTTGAAATAGAGTCCATCATCAGTGACATTATAGGGTATAAGGCAATTTGGATGAGCCAGAATTGCAACAGTCAGAAAGATGTGGACATGTTCAAGCTGATCCTTGAGATCTAAATCGTCTTAATTTGAGCGCAAATAGGATGGGAATACGATAATGATGCTTATTGTATCAAGGCAAAAAAGAATTATAGTTCAAAAAAGTAAATTCAGTTAGAGGTGTTGTTCTGTTTGACAGCACCTTTTATGTTGTGCCTGATTGGTGGGGGCATTGTCAACTGAGTAAAAGTAGGCTATGATTAACAGAGTAATAATAGGGAAAGAGGGCATCAATATGATTCATATTAAGGAAGCGTACCTTCACATTTTGGATGGTATAAACGAAACGAAAATTCTTTCGGAAAATGAACTTGAAGTAGAGGGCGATATTCACGATTATATAGAGAAACATATTTCGGTATTTTTTGAACAACTGGATATTTTCAAAGAAAATTTGAAACCAGAGGACAGGGTTCAGAAGCTGCTAGAAAGTTCGGGTGATTTTAAGACTTTTTCACTTGAAATTGCAGATGTCTTTTTTGAACTGATGAAGCGATCTGAGGACATCAAGCCATGTGATCTCATGTGCCTTTATTTTGAACATGAGGATAGAGAATTTGTGGGGATCTTGAAACTCAACCTCAGGACTTCATATATCCACTATGTGGAGACGACAGAACAGAAAATCACGAACCGAATTATCAAACAACATGCCACCTTGCCATTTAAGACGCAAAAGGTGGAAGAGGGCTTTTTAATTGATTTGGAATCGCAGGAACTGTTGGTGAAGGATAAACTGGTGACGCTTGACGGCAACAAATGCAGATATGTTCAGGAAGATGTCCTCGGGCTGAGAGCTGGAGTCTCCACTAAGAAGGCTATTGACACAGTCACGAAGGCAGCTGAAAAGGTTATTCAAAAATACCATGACCAAGACTATGTCAAACAGGCAAAGGTCAGAGAGTTTATCAATGAACAACTGGATGAAAAGAGCACTATAGATTTGGATTCGGTGGTTTATCAATGCTTTGAGACGCAGGCGGAGAGAGAGGACTATAAAAGCGAAATTCAGGCGAAAGGTGTGGATACCACAGCGATTGAAGTCAACGAGAACCAGAAGAAAAAGATCAAGAGAACTCAGAAAATTAAAACCGCAAGTGGTGTGGAAATAACACTGCCATATGAATATGTAGCGAGAGCTGAAAATATGGAAATTGTCAATCATCCTGATGGAACGATTTCCATCAATCTAAACAATCTTGGAGAAATACTATGAGAATTAATAAATATTTAAGTGAAGCGGGTGTTTGCTCAAGGCGAAAAGCAGACGAGCTGATAGACTCTGGTGTGGTGTGCATCAATGGCGTGCCTGCGACGAAAGGCTCACAGGTGGAGGCGGAAGATTCTGTCACTGTCAAGGGAAAATCAGTTGGAAGACAGGTGAAAAAAATATACTTGGCTTTCTACAAGCCTGTTGGAATTGAATGCACTGCCAACAGAGAGGTGAAGGATAACATCATAGATTACATTGGCTATCCTGAACGCATTTTTCCAGTGGGGCGACTGGACAAGAATTCAGAGGGATTAATCCTTTTAACCAATGATGGCGACTTGGGCAATGAGATTCTAAAGGCGAGGAACTTTCACGAGAAGGAATACATCGTCAGAGTGGATAAAACCGTGGACGAAGCCTTTTTAAACAAGATGAGAAATGGCGTGGAAATATTGGATACCAAGACAAGACCTTGTGTGGTTGAACCCATGCATGGCAACCAGTTTAAAATTATATTGACTCAGGGGTTAAATCGTCAAATTCGTCGCATGTGCGAGACTCTGGGATATAGTGTGGTAAAACTCAAGCGAGTGAGGGTATTAAATATTGTGTTAGGGGACTTGGAGAAGGGAAAATGGAGACATCTAACGGATCGGGAGCTTAAACAGTTGAAGAGTATGCTCTTAAAATGATACAATAAATATGAAAAGTGTTAACGGAATCATCCCAAAATGACGATAGAGTATGTGAGACAGACACTTGTAGAGTAAAGGAGTTAATATGCTAATCAATGTCCTAATTGCGGCGGTTTTGACATTTTCCATCTTTTTAACGGTGGAGTTTATCAAGAGTGTACAGCAATTTCTAATTTTTAAAAAAGTAAGAGAGACGATTTTACTGTCGGCATTTAGCTATCTAAAACAGACGCCGCAATCGTTTGTGGATTTGAATAGACTGCGTGAAATGCTTTTAAAGCGTTTGTCAGACACCAAATTATCAAGATGGGTCAATGATCTTAAAATTACATGGCAGTCACATGACGCCATTCAATTCGTGTTTGAACTCAAATTCAACGAGATGAAGCCTAAGTATAAGTTTGTCATCGGCCTTAAAGATATAGAAGAAATAACCAACAGTGCAAACAGTTAGTCCATTATTCGGGGGTGGAAGATGAGAAAAATAGTGGTCATCGTTTTATTTCTTGTAATTAGTTTTTTTGTCTTCAGTATCATATTTCAAACTAGGGAACAGCCACCTGCAATTTCCTATTCATTTGACTTTGACCAGATGGACAAGGACTTTTGGTTGATGGGTCAGTGGGGAAGTTTCAAGAGGGCTTATGACCTTGCAGACGTTCAAAATGGTATCTTGACAATGACTTCTGATAATACAGAGGCAATTCCATACTTGCTGTCAAAGCCAATAGAGCTGAGAAGTGGTGATGTGATTACGTTGACACGAAAGGTAAAGATATCACATGGGAGCGGTATGTTTGCAGGGGGGCTTGCCATGTACCAGACAAATGACAGTGAGCTCATTCCAGATGGAACAGATGGGTCTTGGTTTACAGCCCTGGGCGATGGAATCTGCCTTGTGGAATACTCATATGATTTGACTCCAAATCAAAAGAGGCCAGGAAAGGATATCATTCGCTTTCTTGCCGCGGATTGGGAGTACAACGACAATTTTAAACTCATTCCGCCAGTTTACGACGAGTGGATTCAAGAGAGCCTGAGCTATGATACCAGATCGAGCCAATTGACTTATAAATTGGGTGATACAGAGTACAAACTCAGCAGCTATAAAATAGATCAGAATAACATCCGTTTCTTCATGCATGCATATGGTGCTGGAAGTGGCAATGAAGTGGACATTGACTCTATTGAGGTCACTGTAATCAACAAATAACTGATAGAGGAGAGCATATGACAAAAGAGCAGGAAAAATGGCTTAATTACGCTTTGAATCTCCTGTCTGTGAAAATGAGAACAGAACGCGAAATGCGTGAAAAACTAGAAAAAAAACAAGTTGAAGCGACAATGATTCAACTTGTTTTGTCTTATTTGAAAGAGAAGCGATTTATTGATGACAGCCATTATGCAAAAGTTTATATAGAAAGTCATCAAAATAGATATGGCCCTTACAGGCTCAAACAAAGCCTGAGACAAAAGGGCGTCACAGATGAAAAAATCCAGTGGGCATTTGAGGAGCTGGAAGCGTCATTAAATCCTGAAGTTGAGGCTGAGCGGATTTTAAAGAAGAAAATGGACACGCTTTCCATTGATTTTGATCAGGTCAAATCAGACTATGTGTACAGGCGAAAGATGCAGAACAAGCTGTCACAATTTTTAGCTTACAGAGGCTTTTCCATCGACGTTATAAGGCATGTCGTCAGTAGGCTCCTGACGGAGGAATTCTTCGACGAATAATGAGTTCTTATTGTAATCGCCGTTGAGGAACTTCGTGTGGAGAAGTTCAAAACGCTGTCTGGCTCTTGTGATGCCAACGTAAAATAAGCGGCGCTCTTCTTCTAGAGCGTCTTTTTTTTGAACGGTTGCACCAGGGAAAATTTGATCATTGACGTCTATCATCATCACATGGTCAAATTCAAGCCCCTTTGAGCCGTGAATTGTGGAAAGAACCACCTTTGCTGAGGCATCTTTGGAGATATGACTGAGCAGTTGCTCCTTTAGAAAATCTATGCGTGTGATGAAATCGAATCCAGATTTTAAATCCCTTGAGATGGCTTTATACGCATCTAGGCGAGTGCGTGCGAAATTCATGGAAATACCCAGACGAGCTGTGTTTTGCTTGAGATAGTCGAGGTAGCCAAGCTCTGTTTCAATGAAGGCGATTCCGTCATATGGACGCAGGCGCTTAAGTGCCTCGAAATGATCGGCAATTCGCTCCTGAGTTCTCGTTTGATAGGGCTCCAGAAAAGGGATGTCTACAAGTGTTCTGAAGACAGTCTTTCCACGAATTTCACTGTTGACATAGTTAAGCATTTCCCTTGAAATATAGGCGTTCATTTTAAAGGCAATGCGGTTGAAACTCTCGAGATCCTGAGGAACCATAGCCAGTGTAAAAAAAGCGAGAATGTCCTTTAAGAGCCAGTGATCGAGTTCAGCCAGTGGTGGGTCTTTAATGTAAAAGTCCATGTCTGAGATGGCCAAGAGATTGACAAGGCTCAGTGCGGAAACTCGATTTCGGTAGAGAACTGCATGATCGCCGCCCGACTCTGCCAGCGATGAAAGCAGATAGCGATTTCGATCTACCAAATCGTCGAATGATTTGAACATGGGGCGAATGGAAGCGGCATGTGTTGGATGCATCGGTTTTTTAAATCGACTTTCGTTTTGCTCAATAATCCCTTTGGCGGTGTTGACAATATTGGCGTCAGAGCGAAAGTTGTCTTTTAGATAGAATATTTTAGCGTCTGTAAACCTCGTTGGAAAATCCAGTAGATATTTTGGAAAAGCACCTCTGAATCCGTAGATGGATTGATCGTCGTCTGCAACGAGAAAGAGATTTTGAGAGTCACCAAGAAGCAATTCGATGAGTTCAAATTGAAGTTTTGAAGTATCTTGAGCTTCATCCACTTGGATAAAGGCATATTTTTGACGATAAAAAGTCAGCGCTTTTGGATTGGCATTTAAGATTTTAATAGCGTAGTAAAGCATGTCGTCAAAGTCGAATAAATTATTTTTCTTCTTATATATATGATAGTCGAAGGCCATGTCAAAAATACGATCAAATTGGAAATCGTATTGAGCGTAGTCTTCCCTCTGAAGTCTCAAATTGTAAATGAGCCCTATGTGATTGACAAAAGCCTCATAGCCATCTTCGGAGAGTGGTTCATGATAGTACTTTCTATAGATGTCATTGAGAATTTGAAACCGTTTGCCGGCATCGTCCAAAAGTGTCATGGTCTTTCCAGTTTGACGGAGATACTGCTTCATAATGGCATAGGCAAATTTGTGGATAGTCATAAAGGAAAAGACATATGGCTGCGCTGTTTTTTGATATCTCTTTTGCATGTCATCAGCAGAGGCCTTTGAAAAGGTCAAGGTCAGAATCTGACTGGGATCTATACCATGAGTTTCAACGAGTTCCAGTAGGCGGGCGATTAAAAGTGTCGTCTTTCCACTTCCGGGAATCGCCAAAGTCAGTGCAGGCCCTGTGAAATGTGTTGAAGCCTCCTTCTGATGAGGTGTAAGCTGTATAAACTGTGTCATAAGAGCTCCTAAATGCGTCATTACTTGTGAATAAGTTATTAATATATTATAACATAAGGGTAAAATTTGCAATAAAGGCTTGTTTGCAATGGGTTATATTGTATAATAAGAGTGATTTTCCGTATTATTCTTTACATTTATCATCAAATACGGTACTATTAATAAGTTAAAGCACTAAATACGGCTGGTTTTGTCCAGTTTTGATAGAAAATGCATATTTATTGGGAGGAATTCAAATGAGTTATGAAATCGTAAAAAAGGAAAACAGTGAAATTACCATTAAGGCAACTGTTGGAAAAGACGAATTTGAAAAAGCGGTTCAACAAGCGTACAACAAAAACAAAGGTAAATTCAACGTCCCTGGATTTAGAAAAGGCAAAGTGCCTAGAGCAATTATTGAAAAACAATACGGCGAAGGCGTATTTTTTGAAGATGCTGTAAACGATTTACTTCAAGTTCACTATGAAAAAGCATTAGATGCACTTGAAATAAGCCCAGTTGCAAGACCTGACATCGACATTGCTGAAATTGGCAAGGGACAAGATATGGTATTCACAGCTGTGGTAACGGTAACACCTGAATTTACACTTGAAAACTACAAGGGTATTGAAGTTGAGACAATCAGTGCAGATGTAACAGACGAGATGCTCGACGCAGAAATCGAAAAGACAAGAAATATGAATGCTAGACTTGTAAGTGTTACAGATCGCCCTGTTCAAGATGGTGATACTGTGATTATAGATTACAAGGGATTTGTAGGAGATGACCAATTTGAAGGCGGAACTGCTGACGGACAAGAGCTCGTCATTGGATCAGGTAATTTCATCCCTGGATTTGAAGAACAGTTAATCGGTGCTGAAACAGGTGCAGATGTGGATGTTAAAGTGACTTTCCCAGAAGAGTATCATGCAGAAGAACTCAAGGGAAAAGAAGCAATCTTCAAAGTAAAAGTCAACGAAATCAAATTCAAAGAGATGCCAGAATTGGATGATGAATTTGCAAAAGATGTTTCTGAGTTTGACACATTGGCAGAGTACAAAGAGAGCATTAAAAAAGAGCTTGAAGTTTCTTCTAAAGAAAGTGCAACTGCGGCTCAAAGAGATAAAGTCATCGAAGCAGTATCTAACTTAATCACTGTTGAAATCCCAGAGAAAATGGTGGATACAGAAGTGGATGGCATGCTTAGAGAATTCGATCAACAATTGAGATACCAAGGTCTTAGCCTTGAACAATACGTTCAATTTACAGGCGGAAACTTAGATGAACTCAAAAACCACATGAGAGAAGATGCGCTTGCAAGGGTTAAAACTGGCCTCGTCATCGAAAAAGTCATGGAGCAAGAGTCAATCGAAGTGACAGATGAAGACGTTGAACAAGAGCTTGACAAAATTGCTGAAATGCAAAGTAGAGATAAAGAAGAAATTAGAAAATTATTTGCTCAAGACAATTGCGACTATCTGAAATCAAATTTAAAATCTAGAAAAACAGTGGATTTCTTAGTTGATAACGCTAAATTAGTCTAATTGCACGAGTCGACGGAGGTGTTGAAATGGCTAACTATGTACCTTATGTAATTGAACAGACAAGTAAAGGCGAACGTTCTTATGACATCTTTTCTAGATTGTTGAAAGACAGGATTATTTTCTTAAGCGGAGAAATTGACGACAATACGGCAAATCTAGTTGTGGCTCAGTTGCTTTTCCTTGAAGCGGAAGACCCTGACAAGGACATCAATCTGTACATCAATAGTCCAGGTGGTTCAATCACCGCAGGTATGGCGATTTTTGACACAATGGAATATATTAAACCCGATGTTTCGACAATTTGCGTGGGAATGGCTGCAAGCATGGGTGCCTTTTTACTTGCAGCAGGTGAAAAAGGCAAACGATATGCTCTTCCAAATGCAGAAGTCATGATTCATCAACCGCTTGGTGGTGCACGTGGACAGGCATCGGATATCAAGATTCAAGCAGATAGAATTATAAAAATGAGAAAACAGTTAAATACAATTTTAAGTGAGAAAACAGGCAAGCCATACAAGCAGATTGAAAAAGATACAGATAGAGATAACTTCATGAGTGCAGAGGAAGCAGTTGAATATGGTCTGATTGACAAAGTTTTCAAATAAAGAGTTTTGCAGAAAGAGGTAAAGGATGGATAAACCAACTTTAAAGTGTTCCTTTTGCGGTAAGAGTCAAGAACATGTTAAGCGACTGATTGCCGGTCCAAATGTATATATATGTGATGAATGCATTGAACTGTGCAACGAAATTCTAGAAGAAGAACTATCGGTACTTAAAGAAGACGGACTTGAAGACTGGGAACTTGCAGAGTTGCCAAAACCAGCTGAAATCAAGGGAATATTAGATGATTATGTCATCGGTCAAGAACATGCTAAAAAGGCACTTGCTGTGGCAATGTACAATCATTACAAGCGCATTCAGTCAGAAGTCGAGGAAGATGAAATAGAGCTTCAAAAGAGCAATATTTTACTGCTCGGTCCAACTGGATCAGGAAAGACGCTCTTGGCTCAAACGCTGGCTAAAATTTTGGATGTGCCATTTGCAATTGCAGATGCCACAGCACTTACAGAAGCGGGCTATGTTGGGGAAGATGTCGAAAACATTATTCTCAAACTGGTTCAAGCAGCTGATTACGATATTGAGCGTGCTCAAAAGGGCATCATCTATATTGATGAAATTGATAAAATTGCTAGAAAGTCTGAGAATCCTTCGATTACAAGAGATGTATCGGGAGAAGGCGTTCAACAGGCTCTACTCAAAATTATTGAGGGAACTGTGGCAAATGTACCGCCTCAAGGTGGTAGAAAGCATCCTCATCAAGAGTTCCTGCAAGTGGATACAAGCAATATCTTGTTTATCTGCGGCGGTGCTTTCGACGGGATGGAGAGCATCATCAACCAGAGAATTGGCGAAAAGGCACTTGGTTTTGGTGCGGCAATTCAAAGCAAGAAGAATATTCCGCTTGGAGAGCTGTTTGCTAAAATTGAGCCTAAGGATTTATTGAAGTTTGGTTTAATTCCTGAATTTGTGGGTCGTGTTCCTGTGGTGGTCTCACTTCACGAACTTGATGAACCTGCACTTATAAAAATTCTCAAAGAGCCCAAAAATGCCATTATCAAACAATATCAAAAAATGTTGAAAATGGATGATGTTGAGTTGGAATTTGAAGAGGAAGCATTGGTGGAAGTGGCTAAGATGGCCATCGAAAGAAAAACTGGTGCAAGGGGATTGAGATCTATTTTAGAGGGCATCATGATGGAAATCATGTATGAAATTCCTTCTAGAGAGGATATCAAGAAGTGCATCGTCACAAAAGAGACGATTCGCAACCATCAAATGCCAACACTCGTGTTGATGGACGCAAAGCGAGAACTGAAAACAAAGCATGAAAGTGTTTCATAGGAGACGGGAACTCTATGAAACCTGTTGAGTCGCATTAACTATAACGAGTGGAAGCCTATGCTGATACTCGTTTTTAGTATCAGCAATTGAAGGTTAAGGCGCTCTAAAAAGGGTATGTGAATTAGTGACTGTTAGAAATCGAGGTGTTCTCTACTACAGGAGAGATACCTTCGTGAATAGATGAAGAAATAGAGGTGAAATTATGGAAAACGAAGTAAGAATCGTCAATATGCCATTAATTCCTCTCAGAGGATTATCTGTTTTTCCATACATGGTATTGCATTTTGACGTGGGTAGGAAAAAATCCATTAAAGCACTCGAAGCAGCTATGGCAAAAGATCAAAGAATATTCTTAACCACGCAGTTCGACATAGACATTGACACACCAACACCAAAGGACTTTTATCAGGTGGGTACTGTCTGTAAGATTAAACAGATGCTCAAACTTCCTGGGGACGCAATAAGAGTTTTGGTTGAGGGAATTCAACGGGCAGAAGTTGATACAATTATTGAAGAAAACCCTTATTTTAGAGTGGACTTAAAAACGTATCAAGATTCAATTGAGATTGATAAGGAATCTCGTGCTCTTATGAGATCATGTGTTTCTGCATTTGAAAAATACATCACTATCAGCAACAGGGTTAGTGCAGATGTGATTTTATCGGTATCAGCAATTGAAGAACCGGGAAGGCTGGCGGATATTATAGCAGCTCAGCTGACACTTAAAACAGAACAAAAGCAAGAGCTCATTAATGCAATTGAAGTGAAAGAGAGACTGGAAAGACTCTACAGACTTCTCCTAACTGAAATTGAGATTCTACAAGTGGAAAAGGATATTAATGACAAGGTCAAGAGCCAAATCAATAAATCACAAAAGGAATACTATCTCAGAGAGCAAATCAAAGCAATAAGAGATGAACTCGGAGAAGAAGATGCGCAAGAAGATGAAATTGAAGAAATGCGCAAGAAATTGAAGAAGCTGAAACTCGGCAAGAAAATTGAAAAGAAAGTTACCAGTGAAATTGACAGGTATTCCAGACTTTCACCATCCTCAGCGGAAAGCGGCGTTATCAGAACTTATGTAAATTGGATTTTGGATTTACCTTGGAAGAAGGAAACAAAGGACGAGATTGACTTAAACAAGGCTCAAACCGTGTTGGATGAAGACCATTATGGACTTGAATCCGTCAAGGAAAGAGTTGTGGAGTACTTAGCTGTGAGAGATTTAACACAGAGCATGAAGGGTCCGATTATCTGTTTGGTTGGTCCTCCAGGGGTTGGTAAAACATCTATTGCAAAATCTATTGCAAGGTCACTTAACCGTGAATTCGTCAGAATGTCCCTCGGTGGTGTTCGTGATGAAGCGGAGATAAGAGGGCATAGAAGAACTTACATCGGCGCGATTCCAGGTCGTATTATAAATGGCATCAAAGAAGCAGGGACAAAGAATCCAGTATTCCTATTCGATGAAATTGACAAACTCTCGTCAGATTTTAGGGGAGATCCGGCTTCGGCGCTTTTAGAAGTGCTTGATCCTGAGCAAAACAAGGAGTTTACAGATCACTACTTGGAAGTGCCGTTTGACCTGTCGAAAGTTATGTTCATTACAACGGCTAACTCACTCAGTACAATTCCACGTCCGCTCTTGGATCGTATGGAAGTGATACAAGTATCTGGCTATACAGAAGTTGAAAAGCTCAATATTGCCAAAAAATACCTTGTCACTAAGAAGATGGATGAACATGGTCTTGTAAAATCAGCTCTGTCCATATCAGATGATGCGATTTTGGAAACCATTCGAAAGTATACTAGAGAGTCTGGCGTTCGTGAACTCGAGCGAAAGATTGCAGATGTTTGCCGTAAGGCAACTGTTCGAATTGTCAAAGGCGAAGTTAAGAGCGTTCGCATTACAGATAAAAACTTAGACAAGTATCTTGGCAAGTCCAAGTATCACTACGACTTAATTGCTGAAAACGACCAAGTGGGCATTGTAACAGGTCTTGCATGGACAGCGGTAGGTGGAGATACACTGTCTATAGAAGTCAACACCATGAAGGGCAAGGGTAAACTTCAACTGACTGGTCAGTTGGGAGATGTCATGAAAGAATCTGCTCAAGCGGGACTTTCATATATTAGAACCATTGCCGATGCCTATGGCATTGAAGAGAACTTCTACGAAACAGTGGATTTACACGTCCATATTCCAGAAGGTGCAATTCCTAAAGACGGCCCGTCAGCGGGCATTACTATGGCAACAGCTATGATTTCAGCACTGTCGGGTGTTCCAGTAAATCGTTTTGTTGCCATGACAGGTGAAATCACCTTAAGGGGAAGGGTTTTGCCAATTGGTGGTTTTAAGGAAAAATCGCTTGCGGCGAAACGTGCAGGAATCAAGAAGATTCTGTTCCCATTTGAAAATGCTAAGGATTTAGAGGATATTCCTGAATCTGTAAAAGCAGAAATTGAATTTGTGCCTGTTAAGAGCATGGATGAAGTTTTAAAACATGCCCTCGTACAAAAGGAGACAAAAAATGAAAATAAAAAATAGTGAATTTGTCATCAGTGCGGTGGCAAAATCACAATATCCGGAGGAAGTTCTTCCGGAAATAGCCTTTGCAGGGCGATCAAATGTCGGCAAATCTTCGTTGATTAATATGTTGCTGAACCGAAGAGGACTTGCGAAAACCAGTTCGACACCGGGGAAAACCCAGACAGTCAATTTTTATGATATTGATGGTCTATTCAGGTTTGTAGATTTGCCAGGATATGGCTTTGCAAAAGTCTCTAAGACTCAGAAGGCCACTTGGGGAAAGGTTATTGAAACATACCTCAGGGGCAGAGAAAACCTACTTGAAGTGATTCAATTGGTGGATATCAGACATAAGCCGACACAAGACGACAAGCAGATGTATGACTGGATAAAGCAATTTGGTTTTAGTGGAATTGTGGTGGCTACAAAAGCGGATAAGCTCAGCAAAAATCAAATTGCCGCCAATATTAAAACCATTCGAAAAGAACTCAATATGGATAAGGAAAGCATCATCATCCCGATTTCATCTTCAGAGCGCACTGGGAAATACGATGTATGGGATTTATTCAATGAAATATTTGAGGTCAATGGATTTGAAATATACGTGGAACGCCAAGTGGATGATCCACGGAATCAAGAGACTGTATAGACGCATTGGAAACAGGTTGCAGTGCATTTATAATCATTAGAACAAAAGCCTTCACGACTACTTTTAAAGTAGCTGTGAAGGCTTTTTAAGATATTACATGAGTCGAATGGCATGCAGGGCAATAACTACCAATAAGAGCAAGAGTGGCGTAATATAAAGCGGATATGAAATGGGCTTCTTTCCTACCGTTCATAGAAACATCTCCTCTCTCTTCTCTGCCGTAAAATCAAAGAAGCAAAAGTGCATTAGAACTTTTCGATTTCACCAATGACATAGTCCCCAAGTTCAACTGTTATGTGGTCGATGACGACGTCTTCGAGAGGTCTATCATTGTAGTTTGTTTTGACGTTTGCAATTTGATCCACTAATTCAAGGCCTTCTACAATCTTTCCAAATGCAGCATAGCTGCCGTCTAAATGTGGTGAGTTCTTGTGCATGATGAAGATTTGACTGCCTGCGCTGTTTGGATTTTGGGCTCTGGCCATGGAAAGAACCCCTGCATCGTGCTTTAAATCATTTTTAAAGCCATTCATGTTGAATTCACCTTTGATGCCATAACCTGGGCCACCCATGCCAGTTCCGTTTGGACAGCCGCCTTGGATCATAAAGCCCTTGATGACTCTGTGGAAAATAAGACCGTCATAAAACCCGTCTTTTGCGAGGGTTAAAAAGTTGTTGACAGATGTTGGCGCAATTTCAGGATATAATTCTGCGGTCATAGCACCATAGCCTTTGACCTCTATTATTACTTTTGGATTCATATTTACAACCTCCTCTATTTATCTTTATTATTTTACCACATAGCCTTTAAAATCGCACTGGATTTCTCAAAACTTAAAAGAAGAGGCTAATGGCAACAAATTCAGTGATGCAAATTCAATTGGTGAAGTTTATAGCAAATGTTTCTTTTCATCAAAAGGAGAAAGTGGTATACTTTGGAAGTGAGTGTTTGCCTCATTTATGTGAACTTACATGATTATCTGGCAGATATTTACATAAAAGCATATGATAAAGGAAAGACTCATGAAGTTAAAATCAAGTGTGAAGGTAATCCTGTTTGTATTTATTTATAGCTTTATCATACAGTTCAGCTTAGGGCATGTTACACCTACTAAAGCGGTTTATAACTATAGAATGGAGTACGATTTTATTAAAGACAACCCATCTAACTTAGTGGTGGTGCTTGAGCACATAAAGAGAGAGATACATAAGAAAGAAAACCATGATTATGTGGTTATTTTGGGAGATTCTGTGGAATACAGCAGCCCTGGAAAGGCAACTGAATCTATTGGCTATTACATGCAATTGCAGTATGAGACTCTGAAAAAGGACATAGATGTTTATAATTTGGCCTTGCCATCCAATCAGATGGGGGATATTTACACCCTTTTGCTTGAACTGGACCGATATGGAATTTCAAGAGATCATGTGATAATTGGCGTGATGTATTCGGGCTTTACAGTTAGAAATCCAAACCCATCGCCGGTTTTTTGGTTTTATGAACCCTTGAAGGAAGAAGACGGCGAAGCATACGCCGCTGTTGAAGACAGTCTGAAACTCAATGGTAAAGTAAGTCTCAATCGGTTAAGTGACGCAAAAAACATACTATTAGACAAAATCGCCGTTATAAAATATAAGGACACATTTAGAGCGGATATGTTGAAAGCTTTGGGAATGTATAAGACTAGTTATGAAAACGAGATAAGCCAAAACTGGCGTGCAAAGCCATACTTGGGTGAGCTGCTTAAACAGCCTCTGTATCAGAGGTTTTTTAGTGATGAGGCCTTTATCATGAATGACAGCAATCCGCAACTCTATTTTTTAGACAAGATAATTGAGCTGCAAAGCGGTCACCAAACGTTGTTTATACTGTCAGATGTGAATCATGAATTGTTAAAGGAAGAAACCAGTAAGGATGGCTACAAAGAAAATGTAAAGCGCATAGAAGCCTATTTTAAGGCTCAAAATGTTCAGTATTTAGACTTGGAAAATCAATTTAATGTAGAATTGTTTTCCGATCATGTACACCTCATCCCAGAGGGGTATGAGGTAATGGCTCAAACCTTGATGGATGAAATTGAAGACTGGTTTGAATAGAGCATGCGGGAGGGTGTAAATGCTATTTTATACATTTGAATTTCAAGTGCTATTCGTCTTGACGTTGGTGCTGTATTATAAGTTTCCACAGAGGCGGGTTGCAGTTATTGGACTTGCAAATGCAATCTTTTATGGTGTGACGGGAATGCCTTATCTGATTCTCTTTCTTGCAGTCGCATGGACTACCTATTACGCTGCAAAAAAAATGCCGTCAAAACACGGTGCTTTTTTCTTTGGACTGGGACTCGGAGTAAACTTGCTGAATTTGTTGTTTTTCAAATACAGTGTATTTATAGCTGAGGCAGTGTTGGGGATTTTAAGGGTTCAAATAGATCTCTCCACGACATTTCTCTCGACAATTGTATTGCCCATAGGGATTTCATTTTATACTTTTCAACTGATTGCCTATCTAGTGGACGTCAAAAGAGGAGAGGTGATACCAGAGAAGTCATTTTTAGTATTCTGGGTATTTATTTCCTTTTTTGGCCAGCTGATTGCAGGACCAATTATGAGAGCCAATGGGTTTATGCCGCAAATTGAAAAACTCAGCACTTATCAAATCCGGCAGGAGAATCTTCAGAAGGGCATCTTTTTCATAATGAGCGGATTGATAAAAAAGTTGGTCATTGCAGATAATTTAGCCCCGATGGTAATCCCCTATTTTAATGGAACAATGCCGCTGACAACCATCAGTGCTTGGATTGGCGCTTATCTCTTTGGTTTTCAAATTTACTTTGACTTCTCAGCGTATAGTGAGATTGCAGTGGGGATTGGCGCTTTCTTTGGACTTGATTTGGAAATCAATTTTAAGACGCCATATTTAAGCGGAAATCCACCTGAATTCTGGAATCGCTGGCATATAACGTTGTCAAGATGGATACGAGATTACATTTACATACCACTTGGGGGAAATCGACGTGGATTTTGGAAGGGCTGCCTATTTGTCTTAATTGCCATGTCGATCTCTGGACTGTGGCATGGAGCGGCTTGGACTTTTCTGGTGTGGGGCGTATTTCACGGCATTGTCAGTGCACTTAATAGAATTTATGTCAAATATTTAAGTGGGTTTCGGGAGAGAGTGAAGCAAAAAAAATGGTATAGAAATGTTTGTGTGTTTGGATTCTTCCAGCTTGTGACCATTGGGTGGGTATTTTTCAGAGCGGCGTCTTTTCAAGAGGCAGTTCACTTCATTCAGTTGATGCTGGTACCAACCAATCTCTTTTATCATGTGAGTTATGTAAAATCATTTTTGTTGATTGCTGTGCTGTATCTCAGCCATGTTGTTGAATTTTTGATTCATAAAAATCAAGTGAACCTTTCTGGAACGTGGAATAGAACGCCTGAATTTATCCGAGCGGCAGTGATTGTCCTCGTAATGATTACAGTAATCTGGAGCTCTCCTACTGAACAGAGTGCCTTTATCTACTTCCAGTTTTAAGGAGAATAGGCGGGCTGAAGTCCGATTTCTGATTGCCGATACAATGAAAAATAGGTAAAATGAAAAGGCCTCGTATGAGGCCTTTAACATTAGCATTTTATTTTGAGTTGCATCCCAAAACATTGAGTATTTTGTGTTTTACCATGTCATAGATTGCTTCTCTAGCAGGTGCCAAGTATTTTCTAGGGTCAAAATTACTTGGATTTTCGTTAAATTCTTTTCTGATGACTCCGGTCATAGCAAGTCTTAAGTCAGAGTCAATATTGATTTTGCAGATACCGTATTTAGCAGCTTCTCTAAGTTGAGGCTCAGGGCATCCCTTTGCATCTACTAATTTTCCACCGTACTGGTTACACATGTCTACGTATTCAGGAATAACTGAAGATGCACCATGAAGTACCAATGGGAAGTTAGGAATCAAGTTAGAAATGACTTTCAGCCTTTCGATATCGAGTTTAGGATCTGAATCAGCTGCAAATTTGTAAGCACCGTGGCTTGTTCCGATTGCAATAGCAAGGGAATCACAACCTGTTCTCTTGACGAAATCAACGGCTTGATCTGGATCAGTATAAGTTGCATCTTCTGCTGAAACGTTGACAGCATCTTCGATGCCAGCCAGTCTACCGAGTTCAGCTTCAACCACAACACCTCTTGCGTGAGCGTACTCGACCACTTGTTTTGTAAGGGCGATGTTTTCTTCGTATGGAAGATGAGAACCATCTACCATGACAGACGTAAATCCATCGTCGATACACGCTTTACAAATTTCAAAGTCTTCACCGTGGTCAAGGTGAAGTGCGATGTCGAGATCAGGATTTTCAATAAGAGCTGCTTCAACTAATTTTTTCAAATAAACTGGGCTTGCATATTTACGAGCACCCGCAGATACTTGAAGAATCAACGGAGAACCCGTTTCAGCTGCTGCTTTGACGATTCCTTGAATTATTTCCATGTTGTTTACGTTGAAAGCACCTACTGCATAGCCGCCTTCATAAGCCTTTTGAAACATTTCTTTCGTAGTTACTAATGGCACTGTAATCACTCCTTTTTTCATATATGGATTAAGTGCAAGTTTTGGTTACATTTTTGATAAAGAAAATACCTGCTATATATGTTATTATAAATCATAAGTATTTTTTTTGCCAGTTATATTGAGAAATCACTGTCAAATGTCTTGAGCGGTAAATGACAGTTCATTTGTGTCTGTATTTTATGAAATAGACAATAAATCAGGGCTTTCAGGCCCGAATATCTAACGAAAAATGATAAGACCTTATTGGGAAGGAATATTAGATGAAATTACCAAATCAATTTGTTGAGCGTATGAAAGAGCAATTAAAGGAACAGTATGAAGCCTTTGAACGGACTTATGAGATGCCCACCCATGTGGGGTTGAGGGTCAACACACTTAAAATCTCAGTGGAGGCATTTTTGGCGCTTTTTCCCTATAAACTTGAACCAATCCCCTGGACTCGTGATGGTTTTTACTATGAGGAAGGAGATGCCGTGACAAAGCATCCGCTGTATTATGCAGGACTTTACTATATACAGGAGCCTTCTGCCATGTCGCCAGTGACTATACTGAAGCCGGAAAAAGGGGAGTTGGTATTGGATTTATGTGCGGCTCCAGGTGGAAAATCTGTTCAAATTGCCGCTGAAACTGGCGATCAAGGTCTTTTGGTGACAAATGATATCAATGATAAACGGGTCAAGGCGATTGTCCGGAATGTTGAGAAATACGGCATTAAGAATGTCGTTGTATTAAATGATAATCAACATGCTATAGCAGACGTTCTTTCAGGATATTTTGATAAAATCCTTATTGATGCACCGTGTTCCGGCGAGGGGATGTTTAAAAAGGATGCAAAAGCTGTGAAGGCTTGGGAATCTTATGCAAACGAAGTCTGTGCGAAGATGCAGTTCGAAATCCTTGCAGAGTTGGACAGGCTTTCAAAGGACGGAACTGAAATTGTCTACTCGACTTGCACTTTTTCACCAATGGAAAACGAAGATCAAGTAAATCAATTTATCAGAAGTAGGCAATCTGAATATGTAAAAGTGGATTTGAACTCCAATTTTTTTGATACAGAAGATGGATTTGCTCATCTGTGGCCACATCAACTCAAGGGAGAAGGTCACTTTATTGCCAAGCTGAAATCCATATCGACTCATACCACACTGCCAGAGAATGGAAGAGTGACAAGTGTTCAACTGGAGGATTCAAAATCAGATATCAAATCAAAGATGAAGAAAGGCTCAAAAGGGAGCTCTAAAAAACAGGAAGCGCCTAATAAGAGAATGGGTGAAATAACAGTAGAACCCCCTCAGGCGTTCAGAGAATTTGAAGAAACATATATGAATACGAGGCTTAAAGGGCCTTTTATGATAGAAGGTGAAAAACTCTATAAATTGCCACAGGAGCTGCCGAACTTAACTGGTCTCAGAGTTGCAAGAGTCGGATGGCTTGTGGGTGATTTAAAAAGAGGACGTTTCACACCGTCTCAGGCTTTTGCAATGGGCCTTCGGAAAGAGTCGTTTAACAACTGTATAGATTTATCGTCTGATTCACCGCAAGCATTGAAATTCTTAAAAGGGGAGACCTTGATAATGGATGACTTATCTCTAGGTGAACCCCCGCAAAACGGATTTTGTCTGGTATGCACCGATGGATTTCCCCTTGGGTTTGTCAAAGTGGAAAACCGAATTTTAAAAAATTTATACCCGGTGTCGTGGCGTATGATGGGATAGATCATAGAGTTTCAAATCAAGGGACAATGAACTGATAAATTAACGAGACTTGGAAACATTAAGCGGGAATAAAAATTTTAGAAGAAATTAGGAATTGTTAAAAGATATAGAAAGAGGATTTTAAATGGGAGAAAAGATAAGACTGGACAAATTGCTTTCCAACATGGGAAAGGGTTCACGCAATGAGATGAGAGATGCTCTAAAGTATGGAAAAGTCAAAGTGAATGGAACCGTTGCCAGGAGCGGCAAGGTGAAAATAGATACTGAGACAGATGAAGTCCTCTTTATGGGGGAGACGGTTAAATATCAAAAATTTATCTATCTGATGATGAATAAACCTCAGGGCGTTATTTCTGCAACAGAAGATAATCATCACAAAACAGTACTTGATTTGCTTGGAGAGGAGGTTTCCTTTTTCGATGTCTTCCCAGTTGGAAGACTTGACATTGATACGGAGGGACTCTTACTCCTTACAAACGATGGCGATTTGGCACATAATCTTTTATCGCCTAAAAAGCACGTTCCAAAACTTTATTTTGCAAAGATAGATTCCAAAGTGACTGAGACTGATGTTGAGGCGTTTGCAAAGGGAATTGTCATTGATGACGGCTATGAATGCAAACCTTCTGAACTGACGATTATAGCTTCCAATGAAACTGAATCTGAAATTGAACTGGTGATTTACGAAGGCAAGTTTCATCAGGTTAAGCGCATGTTTGAGTCTGTAGATAAGAAAGTGACATTTCTAAAGAGGCTTAAAATGGGCAGTTTGTCTCTGGATGATTCTTTAAAGAAGGGTGCTTATAGAGAGCTGACAGAACAGGAATTAGTAGGCTTAAAATAAACTAAGAGTAACTGTGAAATCTTGCCTATTTTTAGGAACTTCAACGAACTACAAATGATGGGTAAACGTGGATCTACCTTTAAAACGTATAAAAAGAGCGATGGCATGTGGAATGCTGTCGCTCTAATTTTTATAGGTGAGTAAGTGGTGTATTATAAATTATCGTCCTTGTCCCGCAAGCACTTTGATGATGGTATCTAAGTCATCACTTTTACTGATTTTGAAAGAACCAGCTCTGAGCTTGTTGTCTAGTTTCATGGCAACAAGTCGATTGACAAAGGTATCCACATCTTGGACATAGCCTTCTTCTGCAAGTTTCTTTCCAATGCTGTATCCAGTCGCCCCATCTGCAACAATGAAAGTATCAAGGGTAGCTGGCGTTGACGTTTCTGGTGGAGTGGTTGTCTCACCCGCATTGTTTGTGCTTTCACCAGGATTCGCCCCGTTCGTAGCATTTTCACCTTCGTCACTGCCGTCATCTGTATCTCCAGGAGTATCACCATTTTCGCCATTTTCCAAACCTTCATCCGGGTTTTCAGGCTGGGTCGTTTGGTCAGGTGATTCTGGATTGATGTCTGGAATAATAACGGTGACTGGGAGATCGTCAGTGGCTTCTGTGTTGCTCTTTAGCGTTTCAGCCAGATCCACTTGAAGAACATCTGAAATCTTCCAAGATACTGAAAAGAAGATAACTGCTATAATCAATAACGATACCATAATATCGCTCAAATCGTATAAAATGTCTTTAATTTTTTCTATCATATTCAACGCCCCACTTTTATGCCTATCCGTCTAAATTGGTTTTGCAAAAATAATTAAAACTAAATTTTGCCTTCTACATCTATTAGAATATCATAATTTCTCTATTTCTCAAAGCAATGTTCTTTTCAAATTGATTACTTTCGTGTTACAATTTTTGAAGGAGGCGCAGACATGTTTGGAAAACTTGAAAAATCAGATATAGAACTCATAGAAGCCTATTTAAATAGTTATTTCGAAGAAACCATTTATTTTCAAAAGTCATTGGAACAATTTAGAAAAGGGAACCCCGTTACAAATTTCTATGGTTATTTGCAAAATGGTGAACTGATTGGATTATTCCAATTTACGAATAAAAACTCATTAATCGTGCACTATTCAGATTCGGTGGTGCTGGGTAATTTGAATCTATTAAAGGCAATTAAACATCATAGACCCAAGTATATTAAGGGGGAGCGCGATGTGGTGGAAGGGATTTACAGAGTTATTTGCAGAACTCTCGAATCGTTTCACGAAGATGACAGCTTATTAATGGGATATGCGGATACGAGTATGAAGTATCAAGCGCAAATTCCCTATGCGTGGATTAATGCAGCATCAGAAGATGTCTTTCAGGAATTGAAATTCTTTATCAACGTGGAGAACCAGTTTGGCAGAAATGTAAAGTCCATCAATGACATCTCAAAGAATCTCAGAGAGATGCTGACACAGCAAAAATACTACTTGGTCAAGGGTGACAGCGGATTGATCGGGCAGGGATTAATTGAGGAAGAAACAGAGGAAATAGGCATTATAGGTGGTATTTACGTCGAACCAGCTTATAGACAACATGGAATAGGCGCTGCCATCTCAATTAAACTCACAGAACAACTTTTAGAAAGGGGCAAGGGCGCTTTTTTGTTTGTCATGACAAATAATTCAAATGCCATTAGCCTTTATGAAAAAATTGGGTATAAGATTCTTATGCCATACAGAATATTGACAGTGAGGTATCAATGAAGTCGATTACGATTACTAAGAATGAAGCAGATCAGCGGCTGGATCGCTTTCTGCTAAAGTATTTAAACAACACCACTCGAACAAATGTTTATAAACTGATTCGAAAAAAGGTTTTCAAAGTAAATGGCGTCAGGGTCAAAGAAGATTATTTTTTAAGAGAATCTGATGAGCTGAGCATTTACTTGCACGATGACACCTTAAACAGCCTCATGAAAGAAATTGAAACCATTAAGCCGGACGAATCAGGGCTGGACATTGTATATGAAGATTCGGATATTTTAATTGTCAATAAACCGAAGGGCATGTTGACGCATCCGGATAAGGACGAATATAAAAATACTTTGGCAACTATTGTCCAGTATTATTTAGCGGATTATTGCACGAGGACGTTCAGACCTGCACCAGTACACAGACTTGATAAGAATACCAGCGGTCTGGTGATTTTCGCAAAAAACTATGAAAGTCTCAAACGGTTTAATGCTTACATGAGAGAGCGTCAAATTCAAAAGTACTATCTTACTGTTGTGGAAGGGCATTTGACAGGATATGGTGAGGTAAAGGGACATCTGGTAAAGGATGAAGTAAAAAATAAAGTTCAGATTTTAGAGGGCAGTCAGGATGATTCAAAATTGTGTCATACCAAATACCGCTCTTTAAAACAGTTCAAGGGCTATACTTTGGTTGAAGTGGAACTGCTCACAGGCAGAAGTCATCAGATCAGAGCCAGTATGGCATACTTGGGACATCCTATTGTCGGTGACCTCAAGTACGGTGGAAAGAGAGCGGCTGACTTTAATTCACAGCTATTACATGCCTACAAGCTCGTATTAGAAGGGACAGTATATACTTCAGAATCTGAGGAAATTGAGACATTTATACGAAATTTAAAGTAGAGTTGGTGATAGAGTTGGTTGAATCTTTGCAAGTGATAACCAAATTGATTGAACGTTATGATTATGGTGGCGCATATGAACTGTTGAAGGAAAGAAGTCTTGAAAATACAGATGCTGGTGTGCTGATAGATTCTTGTCGGTATGCAGTGAATTTCGACTTCGAAACAGCTCGAAAAATTCTCAATCATGTATCGGAGAGCACTAGAAACAACGAAAGCTGCATTGAACTCAAAAAGAACTTGGAGGATTTAAACAATGGTCAGCCAGATGCGCTGTTTTCAGAGCTTCTAGAAAACGTCAAATTTCAAATTGTAAACGAGGAGTTTATTGATTTTTTAGGAAGGGTTTATCGGTTCAAAGAGGCGATTTACAAGTACCTTTTTATCAAAAAACATCTCAACGATAGAACGTTTACATTTCACATCAGGTTTATGCAGAAAAAGGAGATTCTCAAAATTTTGAGAAATCACTATAAAATTTTCAATAACAATCTCATTTATGGCATCAATACGTATTTCAGAAAGTATGCCAAAAAAGATGTCCATGCGGAACAGGTGATTAAGACTTTGAGTTCTGAGAAGATGAATCAGCTCATTGAACTCAGGCATGAGTCGCTGATTGGTCATGGGTTTAAAGGCGTGAGCATAGATGAGATTCAGAGAGTTTATGGAAATCCATACTGTGTTTTGGATGATTTCAGAGAGTGTCTGGAACTACTTGAAATTGACATTCACAGGTATAAGTACTCTATTTTGAACAAGTACATTATTTCATTGCTTGACAGTGAATACTACGGTTATGAGCACCAAAGGCCAAGTCATTTGGGACGATTTGAATAGAAGATTGAATAGGAGGGTCAAACATGATAAATGTGAGCATTAAAGGTTTAGGACAATATGAAGTGGAAGCGGGAACGACCTTTGAGCAATTGGTTCAAAAGATTCAAAAACCTGAAAACCCCAAAATTGTTGCCGCACGCTGTGGAAATGTTTTGAAGGAGTTAACAGAGGAGATTAAGTGTGCTTGTGAAATAGAATTAGTGGACTTGGCATCATCGGATGGTGAAAAAATCTATCAAAGAAGTCTTTCCTTTATTATGATTAGAGCTGCAATTGAATGTTTTGAAGGGATAAAGGTTCGAGTGGAGCATTCTCTCAGCAAGGGACTCTATTGCGAATTCGATTACAGCAGAAAGCTTACACATGAAGACTATGAGACTATTCGCAGCAGAATGATGGGGATTATCGAGCGAAATGAACCATTTGTGAAGAAGAGCACCTCAATTGAAGATGCCAAAAACGCCTTTAAATTATATCATATGGATTCAAAAGTTGATCTTCTAAAATACAGAGAATCTGATTATATCAACTTGTATGAATGCGGGAATCTAAAAAATTACTTCTATGGATATATGGTGCCGAGCACAGGGTATGTCACCACTTTTGATATGATTAAATACGATAATGGCATGATTCTCATGCACCCTACGAAATACTCTCCATTTGAACCACCTGAATTTGTTGAATCTCCTAAGATTGCTGATATCTTTAATGAAAGTGAACGCTGGGGCGAAATCATGGAAATTCCATATGTCAGCAACTTAAATGCGCTGACTGAGTCTGGTGAACATCCAGAACTCATGCGAATTGCCGAAGCGCTTCACGAAAAGAAAATTGCTCAGATAGCAGATCAGATTACCAAAGCTGGAAAACGCGTGATTTTAATTGCTGGGCCTTCTTCTTCGGGAAAGACAACTTTTGCCAACCGCTTGAGAATTCAGCTAAAGGTCAATGGCCTTCATCCAATAACCGTATCCACTGATAATTACTTTGTAGATCGGGATAAGACGCCTCTTGACGAACATGGAGAACTCGATTTTGAATCAATTGATGCAGTAGATGTGGCACGCTTCAATGAAGATTTGACAAGGCTTTTGGATGGCGATGAAGTGGATCTTCCAGTGTTCAACTTCCATGTTGGCAAGAGAGAATTCAGAAACAAGCCAATTTCAATTAAAGAAGATCAACCTATTATAATAGAAGGCATTCACGGACTTAATGAAAAATTGACCAGTAAGATTTTCAAGCGAGATAAGTTTAAGATATATGTCAGTGCACTTACACAGCTTAATATAGATGAGCACAACAGGATTCCAACCACTCAGACAAGACTTCTTAGACGGATTGTACGAGACAATCAGTTCAGGGGGCATTCAGCCAAGCGAACCATTGGTATGTGGAATTCGGTGAGACGAGGTGAAGAGCGCAATATCTTCCCATATCAAGAAGAGGCAGATGTAATGTTTAACACCGCCCTTCCATATGAACTGGCAGTGCTGAAGAAGCACGCTGAACCGTTGTTGAGGCAAATTGGGCAAGATGAACCGGAATATGGTGAGGCAATTCTCTTGTTAAAATTCTTAAGCTATTTCAAATCCATAGATGAGGATGAGCTGGTTCCGTATGTTTCAATTCTGAAGGAATTCATTGGCGGAAGTTGTTTTGATGTATAAAGAAGCTGTTTTGATGTATAAAATAAGAGGTGAGTCATGCGGCAGTGGGACGAAAAGGAAATGCCAATCAAAAAAATACTGTTGATTAGTGCTCTGCTGATTGGGGGAATTTCTCTCAATCGGCTTGTTTTGGCTGTGTTTAAAGAGTCTTTCGTTCTCAGTCTTTCTTTTCTGTTAAACATTGTAGTGGCTTCGATGTTAACCAATACCACCTATTATGCGTATCGAATCAATATCAATAAGCAGTATTTGACCATTGCGTCTGGTTCGTGGTTGTTGGTTGTGAACCTCATACTGGCTACTGCCGTAACGGTGGGCAGTCTATCAGAGGCTTCACAGCAGGTTCATTTTTTCTTTACGATTGGGAAATTGCTTTTCTTGGCAGGGGTATTTGTGCCCTTTGTGGCAAAGAGGAGCCGTTTGCTTGAGGGACGTGTCATCCAGCGAAATGTAATTGCAGTGACGTTATTATTTGTGATTGAGGGTGCTTTTTATATTTTCAGCACCAAGTTAATGCCCTTTGGGAGTGCATTTCTCTATTTTCTAAATGTCCTTTACCTACTGGGACTGATGATTCTCATATTGGAATTACTCCTTAGTGAGGCAAATCAGTCTGAGGCAGTAACCCCTCTGCTGATATATGCATTCGTGGTCCTGTTTTTTTCACAGTTCTATATGACAGTTGCTCCAATATCATATGGAGCATTACTCAATTCAGCATTTGTGAATTTTGTGGCACTAGTGGTTATGACAGTTGAGCTCAATGAAACCAATATAAGAGTTCCTAAGGTTCACAACAATCAGCTTCAAAAGCAATTCAATATCTATTCTAAATATTTAAAACGCATTATTGACAAAAAGACACTACAGGTTAGAGAAGTCAATCAGAAAATTATAGACGAGTTGGAATACGCAAAAATCATACAGCAATCTCTGCTGCCGAGTAACCGAATCAAACATAGGGATGTGGATTTCTTTTCCGCTTACTATCCCTGTGAGAGACTCAGTGGTGACTTTTATGATATCTACAGTTTGGATGAAGACAATGTGGCCCTATACTTGCTGGATGTTTCGGGTCATGGTATCTCCGCTGCGCTGATGACGATGCTCAGCAACAACTATCTAAAGTCAAATGAGCGTGTGATTAAGCGTTTCAGGGGGATGCATCCTGATAAAAATCTAAAGTTCTTTTATGAACAGTTCAATCGGATGAATTTTCCAGATGAAGTACACATGGTTATTTTTTATGCGACGTTGAATCTAAATACAAAAGTACTGACTTATTGTTCTGGGGGCATGAACTGCAACCCAATAAGATTTAGAGCCAATGGAAAGGTGTCTTTTCTCGATCAGAGCAAGGGATTTCCGATTTGCAGACTGGAAGGGCTTTTTACGCCAGAGTACACTAGCGAAACTGTACAGCTCCAGCATGGAGATAAAATTTTATTTTATACAGACGGACTAACAGACAAGGCGAAGAATCAAATCTTTGACACAAACGAGATAATTGACTTATTTGTAACAAATAAGCATCTGACTTCCAAGGAAATAAATGACTTGATTGTTGAAAAAATCAATGCTCGAAGAGGTGTCTTAAATGATGATATTACTTATATCATTATGGATGTTTAGAGGCTCGAAGTATTATTATTTCAAGCCTCTATTGACTGTAAAACTTTAAAGAACTATAATGTATATAAAATAATTTCTATGAGCAAAATAATTTCTATGTTGAAATTTATTTTTTTATGAAGTTGTTTTTTATGGGAAAAACGCAAATTATAAATGGGGAAGGTGCTATGAAAGAAGTTCTTGTTCTTAAAGATTTAGAACAAATCAAGGCAGTCTCTCAGCAATATCGTTTAGAAATATTAGAGGCGTTTGACAATCAGGCGAAGACAGCGAAACAGATTGCTGAAATGATGGACGAACCACATGGTAGGGTGAATTACCATATCAAGATGCTCGAGAAAGTTGGGATCATCGAGCTCGTTGAAGAAGTAACAAAATTTGGTGTTGTAGAAAAGTATTATTGTCCAGTGGCCACGAAGCTGATTATAGATAGCTCGGCAGTGACCTTGGATGACGAAATGAGTGACTCAATTAATAAAGTGTCTTTGGCCTTTTTTGAGACCATTTCTCGTGAGTTTTATTCGTCAATAGAGAATTTTTCAAGCGGACCATCTCGAAAGATTTCCTATTCGGTGGATTACTACCTCACAGAAGAAGAGGCAAAAGAACTTTATGATAAATTAAGTGAACTTGTGGATTCCCATCTCAAAGGTAAAGAGGAACCTAGGGAGGGAACTCATAGACACTTTGCTGCACATATGGTCATTCCGTTGGCACCAAAGGAATCCTAATGTAGCTATCTCAAAATTTTAAGGGGGATTACAATGAAAAAATCACTAGTATTATTGCTTGTATTTGTGATGGTTTTCTCTTTAGCACTTACCGGTTGCGGTGGTTCTAAAACTGAAACGCCAACTCCAGCAGATACATCGACACCTGCTGATACAAGCTCAGAAACGCCTGCTGATGATTCGGCAGCACTTGATCCGTCACAAAATAAGGCGCTTACAAGAGGTAATGTCTTAACAGTTGCTACTAGCTCTTTAGACGGTAAATTCAACTCAATCATGTCGGATAACGTATACGACTCATGGGTTACTGGATTGATTTTTGATCCACTGGTAACAAATGATGCTCAGGGAAATGCAATTCCATCATCAGCAAAGAGCTGGGACGTATCAGAAGATAAGTTGACTTATACATTCCACTTAAATGAAGGCATGACTTTCCACGATGGAGAACCTGTAACTGCTGACGACGTCGCATTTACTTATACAACAATCGCTGATCCTGATTATGATGGTCCTAGAGGAACAGTTGTCAATGATATCGTAGGGGTTGAAGCATACAGAAAAGGCGAAGCAGATACAATTGAAGGGATCAAAGTTATTGACCCATTGACAATCAGCTTTACAATCCAAGAACCAAATGTTCAAAAAATTTGGGATTTTGTTTACGGCATATTGCCACAACATGTTTACAAATATGATAACTGGGAAGCGTTTAAAGCAACTATGAATAACCCAGTTGGTTCTGGTATCCTCAAATTTGACGAGTTTAAAGTTGGCGAGTACATCAAAATGTCTGCAAACGAAAACTACTTTGGACAAAAGACAAAACTTGATGGCGTAATTATTAAATTGCAACCAACAGAAACAGCAACTGCTGCTTTTGCTGCTGGTGACGTTGACTTAGTAAACCCACCTGCAAATCTTGAAAACTACGATATCATGACTTCAACTGGTATTGGTACTGTTCAAGAATTTACAGGAAACGGATACAACTACATTGGATTCAACCTCAGAAATCCTAAGTTATCCGACAAACGCGTAAGACAAGCATTGGCTTATGGTCTTAACAGAGAATTGTTCATCGAAAACCAATGGGAAGGCTTTGCATCTGTATGCAATACGCCAATTTCACCAGTATCTTGGGCATTCCCTGATCCAACAACTTTAAATGATTACGCTTATGATCCTGAAAAGGCAAAAGCATTATTAGAAGAAGCTGGTTGGGTTGATTCTGATGGCGATGGCATCAGAGAAAAAGACGGCGTTAAATTGTCATTAACTTGGACTGCTTACAATGACGTTGACTGGCCTCTTAACTTAATTGCACTTGCAAAAGAGCAATGGAAAGAAATCGGCGTTGAATTAGAAGCTGAGCTCATGGAATTCAATGCAGTTGCAGAAAAAGTATTTGAAAAACAAGATTTCGAAATGTGGAACATGGGTTGGTCGCTTTCAATTGACCCAGATCCAACTGCACTTTTCGGTTCAGAAGCTGATGTCCTTGGTGGATACAATGCTGGTGGTTTCCACAACGAAAGAGCGGATGAAATCTTTGCTTTAGGAACTCAAGAATATGACCAAGCTAAGAGAGCTGCGTTATATCAAGAATGGGCTCAAATCGCAAATGAAGAACTCCCATACCTCTTCAATGCTTACAGAAATGAAATCTGGGGCGTTAACAATCGTGTTAAAAACATGGAACTTGGACCTTACTATGATTGGACTTACACTGTTAAAGAAATCGAATTAGATTACGTTCAATAATCACTTCGATAGACATATTTAAATCAATCATGTAGTGAGTTAAAGATAGCCCGGCATATGCTGGGCTATCTAAATTTTCAGAAAATATTAACAAATTGTAAACTGCTTTATGGATTCGTAAAAAAACAGTTCTAGACCTTAATTATATGTCATTATTCTCTATAAACGTTAAAATATATAAGGTTTTATGCTATAATGATATTACTAATTTTGACGTGTATTTTTTCTGTTGTTAACTTTCTATGAACGAAATTTGATTTGTAGCGTTTGAGAGAATAATGTATATCGTTGGAATTTTTTTTATAAACTCATAAAAATTTTTTTAAGCGTGGATATAAAAAAATTTTTATGACAATACGCTAAATTTAGAAGGGGTGTTTAAATGAGAACGTATTTAATGAGAAGAATACTGCAAATAATCCCTGTTCTGTTCGGGATTACGATACTGGTATTCTTTATCGTGCACAGTGCACCAGGAGATCCAACGACTAAAATGATGGATCCTAAGATGTCAGTTGAAGAAAAAATGAGACTCAAGGAAAAATTTGGGGTTGATAAACCAATTATCGTTCAATATTTTGACTGGATTTCAGAAGTGTTTAAGGGTAATTTAGGATTTTCTTGGAAATTCCAAAGACCTGTATCAGAGGTTATGGGTGAGAGAATGCTCTCAACTTTCTACCTTGCAGTGGTTTCACTTTTACTGGCCTTAATTGTGGGGATACCGGCGGGGGTTATATCTGCCACGAGGCAGTACACCAAGCTGGATTACTTCTTCACGGTCTTTGCACTTGTGGGAATCTCCGTACCGAGTTTCTTCTTTGCGCTTTTGCTGATTAAATTCTTTGCAATTGATCATGGGATGTTCCCAATTTCAGGAATGCGTTCACCTATGGCTTCTGACTGGAGTTCATGGGAGCAATTTAAGGATATAGCTAGCCATACGGTTTTACCTGCTGTGGTTTTAGGTCTGGGATCAACTGCTAGCTTTATGAGATACACCCGTTCAAGCATGCTTGAAGTTATCAGACAAGATTATATCAGAACTGCTCGTTCTAAAGGGTTAAGTGAACGTGTGGTCATCTATAAACATGCACTTAGAAATGCATTGATTCCTATCATCACACTATTGGGATTCTGGATTCCTGGCCTTTTCTCAGGCGCGTTAATCACAGAGCAAGTATTTGCTTGGCCTGGTATGGGCCTCCTTGGCTATCAGGCAGTTACGGATAGAGATTATCCACTGCTGATGGGTGTTAACCTGTTCTTATCTTTCTTAACACTCATTGGTAACTTGCTAGCAGATTTATTCTATGGATTTGCAGATCCAAGAATCAAATACGATTAATGGGAGGGGCAGTCAATGTCAGAGTCAGTTAAAAAGAAACAAGAAGCAAATGCAAAGCTCGATGCAAAGCAAAAAATTGAGTCACCGTGGACAATTGCATTTAGACGTTTAAAAAAGAACAAACTCGCGATTGCGAGCTTAGTGATTCTGTGCGTGTTGATTCTGTCTGCAATTTTGGCGGATTTTATAACGCCATATGGAAGAGATCAAATCAATTTAGCAGAGAGAGAAGTTAGAGGCAAGGTCATGGAGCTGCCAATTAAAAAAGGCGCACCAAATTCTGATTTTATTCTTGGTACTGATGAACTGGGAAGAGACATCTTCACAAGACTTATCTATGGAGGACGTATTTCTCTTAGTGTTGGGCTTGTTGCTGTTATCTTTCAGGTTATTATCGGTATTATTGTGGGATCACTTGCAGGCTTTTATGGCGGAATTGTCGATGCAGTGCTCATGCGGCTCACCGATATCATCATGTGTTTTCCGTTTCTGCTCATAGCCATTACGGTTGTCGCCATCTTGGGGCCAAGTATCTTCAATGTTATGTTGGTTATTGGACTTTTAGGATGGACTGGGATTGCTAGAATCGTGAGGGGGGAAATCCTTTCACTTAGAGAACAAGAGTTTATGGAAGCGGCTGAAGCACTCGGTATTAGGGATTCTAAAAAAATATTCAAACACTTATTGCCAAACGTAACAGCTTCTATTATTGTTTTTGCAACAATGGGAATGGCAAGCGCCATCCTGACTGAATCTGCACTTTCATACCTTGGACTTGGCGTAACACCGCCAACACCAACATGGGGAAATATGATGCAGACGGCAAAATCTATCTATTCTTTGGAACATCACTGGTGGCTATGGATTCCACCTGGGTTCTTGACGTTCATCACTGTTATGAGCTTCAATATCCTAGGTGACGGTTTAAGGGATGCCCTTGATCCAAAGATGAAACGATAATGGAGGTAAGAGATGGCATTATTAGAAGTTAAAGGATTGAAAACATATTTCTACACCGATGACGGTGTGGTTAAAGCGATTGACGGCGTTGACTTTTCAGTAAATGAGGGTGAGACACTGGGAATCGTAGGTGAGTCCGGATGCGGAAAGAGTGTTACTTCCATGTCTGTATTGAGACTTGTCGCGGGACCGTCAGGCAAAATCGTAGAGGGAAGCATTATATTTGACGGAACCGATATTTTGGCACTATCAGAAAAAGAGATGAGAAGCATCAGAGGCAATAAGATATCCATGATATTTCAAGAGCCTATGACTTCTCTCAATCCAGTGTTTACGATTAATCAACAGTTATCCGAAGTTCTCCTACTCCACAGAAATATGTCGAAGGAAGAGGCGAAACAGGAGTCGATTAAACTTCTTGAAAAAGTTGGAATTCCAAGAGCAGATGAAATTGTTGAGGATTATCCCTTTGCACTTTCTGGTGGTATGAGACAAAGAGTTATGATTGCCATGGCGCTGGCTTGCAATCCTAAACTCCTCATTGCAGATGAACCAACAACTGCGCTGGATGTGACAATTCAAGCACAAGTACTCGACCTCATGAACAAACTTCAAAAGGAGTTTGGTACTGCAATTATGTTTATAACCCATGACTTGAACGTCATTGCTGAAATGGCAAATCGCGTAATTGTCATGTATGCAGGAAAAGTGGTTGAAGAGTCTTCTATAGTAGAGCTCTTTGATAAACCATATCATCCTTATACCATTGGTCTTATGCATTCAAAACCAGATTTAAAGACTGAAGATGAAAGACTCTACATGATTCCAGGGGTTGTTCCAAACCCACTGTACAGGCCGGCTGGATGTCAGTTTAACTCAAGATGCGAATACGCAGTGGAAAAGTGCTTCCAAGTAGAGCCTGACTTAATGGAGATTGGTGCGGGAAGAAAGGTAAGATGTTTCCGCTGGCAAGAAGTTCAAGAATTGGGAGGTGGCAAGTAATGAGTGAAAACGATAAAATAAAATCAGAAGCATTGCTCAGTATTAGAAACTTAAAAAAATACTTCCCAATTAAGTCAGGGGTAACCCGTAAGACAATTGGCCATGTAAAAGCAGTGGACGGACTCAATTTCGACATAAAAGCTGGAGAGACATTTGGGCTTGTTGGAGAGTCGGGATGTGGAAAATCAACCACTGGTAGAACCCTTCTCAGATTGCTTGACGCAACAGAAGGGGAAGTTATCTTCAATGGTGAAAATATTCTCGAGTACGATAAATCGAGACTTAGAAAGCTCAGAACAGATATGCAAATTATTTTTCAAGATCCATATTCTTCATTAAATCCTAGGATGACAGTTGGCGAAATTGTCGGCGAGGCATTGGTTGAACACGGCCTTGTTAAAAATAAGCAAGAACTTGAAGAAAAAGTTGTGAATATTGTTGAAAAATGTGGATTAAGTGCATATCATATTAAGAGATATCCACATGAATTTTCTGGTGGACAGAGACAGCGTATTTGTATCGCAAGGGCACTTGCATTGAATCCGAAATTTGTCGTATGTGATGAAGCTGTTTCGGCGTTGGATGTTTCGATTCAATCGCAAGTAATCAATCTTCTCAAAGACCTGCAAAATGAAATGGACTTAACCTATTTGTTCATCTCGCATGACCTTGGTGTTGTCAGGTACATCAGCGACAATATAGGGGTTATGTACTTGGGAAGTATGGTTGAAAGAGCTGGTAAAAATGAGTTGTTTGACAACCCGATGCACCCGTACACACAAGCTCTTTTATCAGCGATACCGGCTTCACATCCTCTTCAAAAGAAAGAGAGAATCATTTTACAAGGGGATATTCCGTCGCCAGCAAAACCACCATCGGGCTGTCGTTTCCATACAAGATGTCCTAAAGTGATGGATATTTGCAGCAAGGAAATTCCAGAATTTAAAAAGGTATCTGAGGGTGGGGAGCACTACTGCGCATGTCACTTATATAAATAGAAATTTGGAAAGAGGTGAACACATATGAATCCAATCAATTGGGATGAATACAAAAATCTGCAAGATCAGCAAGTGGACGAAGTCAATCGCTTAGAGGGCAAGGATGTTGTTGCCATGAGTATAGCAATGCTTCAATTGGTATTGCCCATTGCGTTGGCATTTATGGGTGTGACATTTGTTTTTATTTTACTGTTTAAATGGTTTTTTATATAGGAAAAACAGATTCAAAATCTGTAATAAATGCTTATAAAAACAGCTGCCATTGAGCTCAGTGATGCATACTGAGCCTAATGGCAGCTTTTGTATTGTGTAAAAGGTTTTAGGCTGTGAAACAGAAGAGATGCTATAAACGATTACGTGATTGTCTTAGAAGATCCACTTCATAAGCGTATCCGTCGGCCTCATTTGGTGTCTCTAGGAAGAAAGGCAAGTGTCTCAATTTAGGGTGATTGATAACCCTTATGAGTGCATCTTTCCCAATAAGTCCAACGCCTATTTTTTCGTGGCGATCCTTATGACTTTCAAACGGAACCATACTGTCGTTTAAATGAATGGCCTTCAGACGACCAAGCCCGACAACCTGATTGAATTCATCTATGACGTCATCGAGTTTGTGGACGATGTCGTAGCCAGCGCTATAAAGGTGGCAGGTATCTAGACAAACGCCCATGAGGTGAGGGTGGTTAACCCCTGAAATAATAGCAGCTAATTCCTCAAATTTTGAACCGATTTCAGAACCTTTTCCCGACATGCCCTCTAGCAAAACGGTAAAGGGTTCATCGCCAGTTAACGTTTCATTTAGAGCCGAAACTATTTTCTCAATGCCCTTATCAACGCCAAGTCCGGTATGAGAACCGGGGTGAAAATTGTAAAGGGTACATGGTATTTGCCTCATACGTGCAAAATCATCTGCCATCATTTCCTTTCCAAAGATATAAACATCATCCTTTTGGGAAGCTAGATTGAGCGTGTAAGGCGCATGTGCCAGTATAGACTGGATATCGTGGGATACCATGAGGGCTTTAAAGGCGTCAATGTCCTTTTGACTTATAGCTTTGGCACTTCCGCCTCTTGGATTTCTCGTGAAAAACTGAAAGGTATTGGCGCCAATGGCGAGCGCCTCTTTAGCCGCATGTGTAAACCCCTTGCTGATGGATAAGTGTGGGCCGATTCTCAACATATTTAATAGTCCTCCAATTTATAACCGGTTGTGTTGGTTGTGTTCGTTTTTTTATTATAACATATTGGCACATGTGTTAAAATAAAGTGAAACGGCTCAACTGTCGAAAGGAATGTCCATGATAAATCAAACCGAAATAAAAATCGTACGTGATTCAATTGAAAAAAGTCTTTTGGAAAGTGAACTAACGGTTTTCACTGCTATTCAGGTTGATGTGGAAAAAGTCAAGGAATTAAGAGAGCATGAACTTCAGCTCATCAAGACCATCGCTGATGAAAACCATATCACGGAATTCGAAGCCTCGCCTCATGAACGGTCATTTTTTAGTCAAATGGAGGAACACATGGAATCGGATGATGTTTTACTGCTCTATTCCATTGCGCTTCCCTATAGAGCGAGACGTCCTCACAGACAGGTTGTATCGGGACAGGTTGATGACTCTTCCATGACTTTTGATTATCACAAGCGATTTTCAGAAAAAATGAAAAAAGTGATTGAAGCGCTTCGAATTATGGATTTGCCAGAGGCTGTAGAAATTGAGCCGCAGTGGTTTATCGACACTGCCCTTTATTTTGATCGGGAACTGGCGTTTATAACGGGACTTGGAAATTATGGAAAGAATCACATGCTTATCTGTCCAGAATACGGCAGTCGATTCCACATAGGACATTTCTACCTACTTGTAAAAGAGACTGAGAAAATTTTTGAGGAACGCTCTAGTGAAAATCCACGGCTGCCTATACGAGATTTACAGCGGCTGAATATTGCATGTGCAAACTGTGATCTCTGTGTTCGTGCTTGTCCTGCTAAAATCTGCGGGAGGACTGAAATGGATCGAACAAAATGTGTGTCCTATCTGACCCAGACCAAGAAACTGCTGATGCCTGACCAGGTGAAGAGAATATCCAATCATCTGTATGGCTGTGATATTTGCCAACAGGTATGCCCTTTAAACCAAGCGCAGACAGTTGAAGAAACTCTTGAACAGATGGATTTAATCGACATCTTAAAGCTGAGTCAAAGAGGTTTTAAGAGGCTCTATGGAGAAACGGGCTTTTCCTGGCGAGGAGTCAAGGTCATCAAACGAAATGCGCTAATTGCTATCTTAAACAGTGGGATGGAGGGTATGGCAGTTGAGGCCATTAAAATTGAAGGTCTATTCGAAGATAACAGCCTAAGGCCCTATGTGGAAATGTTAGAAGAAAAATATCAAATTTGCCGAAAAGAGTGTTAAAAAAATTTCATAAGGTTTGTTTCCATTTTCACAAGTAAGTGAAAGTGATATACTAATACTGTAATGTCTATTATGCAATTTGGGAGGTTAATGATATGTCAAATGTACATGAACTGGGATACTTACAAGATCAGGTTCAAGAGTTAAAAGATCAAGGTGTGTACAGAACTTTACCGGTACTTGAAGGTCCAAATGAACCGGAAGTTATTTTAAACGGAAAAAAAGTCATCAATTTATCATCCAATAATTACTTGGGATTTGCAAATCACCCAAAATTAAAAAAAGCTGCCATTGAAGCAGTTGAAAAATATGGGGTTGGATCTGGCGCAGTTCGAACCATTGTTGGAAACATGGATATACATGAAGAATTGGAAGTTAAACTCGCTAAGTTCAAAAGAGAAGAAGCCGTCATGGTGTTTCAATCGGGATTTAACTGCAACGCAGGAGCAATTCAAGCTATCACCAACAAAGGAGATTTAATCATTTCTGATGAATTAAATCATGCGAGTATTATTGATGGTGTCAAATTGTCTAAAGCAGACAAGGCTGTATTTAAACACAGTGATATGGCTGATCTTGAGAGAGTCTTAAAGGAAAGAAGAGATCAATATACAAATTGTCTAATCATCACAGATGGGGTTTTCAGCATGGATGGAGATGTTGCCAAACTGCCTGAAATCGTTGATTTAGCAGAAAAATACAACTGTATGACATATGTGGATGATGCACATGGCTCAGGCGTTTTAGGTGAAAGTGGACGTGGCACAGTGGATCATTTCCATCTTCATGGCAGAGTGGATTTCTCCATTGGAACACTTTCAAAGGCAATTGGCGTTATTGGCGGATATGTTGCTGGTAATAAAGTGATGAAGGAATGGTTGCTTCACAGAGGAAGACCACTGCTCTTTAGTACATCATTACCACCAGCAGCAGTAGGGGCAATTATGGCGGCAGTAGATGAACTTTCATCGACTACAGAATACACAGATAGACTGTGGTCAAATGCAAAATTCTTTAAAGAAAAACTCGGCAAACTGGGCTTTAACACAGGGGCGAGTGAAACGCCAATAACACCTGTTATCATAGGTGAGGAAGCTATGGCCGTTCAGTTCTCTAAAAAACTGCTCGAAAACGGCGTGTTTGTGTCACCAATTGTGTTCCCAACGGTTCCTAAGGGCACTGGACGTGTTCGCTGTATGGTAACAGCAGCACATACAGAAGAGCAATTGGCACGTGCGGTTGATGTCTTCGAAAAAGTTGGCAAGGAAATGGGTATTTTGAAATAGGTTACAAGTAAGCAGTGCACGGGGATATATAGGATTTCCGACACTGCTTTTTTTGTGATTTATTGAATGGTCAGTTTTAATGTGGGTATAAGGTTGATGTATTAGTGAAAAAATTATTTATAATTATATCAATTAAGGGTATAATGTTTAGTATAATAGAGGAGTGGAGGGTTTTATATGATGCTTGACAAAAAAGACGGAATATTACTTGAAAGCGGAACCGGTGAAGTGGAAATTCTACATTTCACAGTTGCCGGAGAACACTATGCCATCAATGTCGTAAAAGTAAAGGAATTGCTTCAAATCGAAAACGTGTCAAAAGTCCCCAATTCACATCCAGCCATATCAGGCATTTCGCTGATTCGTGGGGAAATGATTTCCGTGGTGGATTTGATGTATGTACTTGAAAATCAGAAAAACCCAAAAGTCAGCGGCGGCATGACACTTGTATGCGAATTCAATAAGATAAAAGTGGGCTTTGCCATTGATTCTGTTCTTGGTATCCATCGTATTGGATGGAATAAAATCATGAAACCGGATGACATCACTTCAAACTCTTTGATTATTGGAAACATTAACTTAAATGAGCAAATTATCATGCTCCTTGACTTTGAGAAAATTGTCATGGACATCAATCCTAATACAGGTATTAGCATGGAGAGAACCAAAAACATCGCTGTTAAAGACCGTTCAAAATTTAAAGTGGTTCTGGCGGATGACTCCCCTATGATTCGAAAAGTTTTGTTGGATACACTGACAGCAGCTGGATTCTCAAAATTGAAGTTCTTTGATGACGGCATGCAAACTTATGACTACTTGATGATGCTAGCTGAGAAAAAAGGAGAGGCGTTCTCTGATGAGATAGACCTTTTGATAACAGATATCGAAATGCCTCAACTTGATGGTCACGCACTTACAAGGCGTGTTAAAGAGCACAAGATTCTTAAGAGATTGCCTGTTATTATCTTCTCGTCCCTTATTACCAGCGATTTACTCCATAAAGGTGAAGCGGTTGGTGCAGATGCTCAGATGAGCAAACCTGAAATCGAGGGACTTGTCAATCTCATAGATAAATTGCTTAGAATCAAAAGTTAATTAAAGCGGCACTTAAAATCAAACTAAAACTGCAATCTAAAAAAAGAGCTATTGCAACTCTGAAAATCAAATCAGAGGGCAATAGCTTTTATTTTGCTTGAAAACCCTAAAAAATGATGCTGAAATTCAACCGTGATTTTCTTAAAATGTGGGCAAATTAGCGGCTTTCAAAAAGAGCAAATGCGTCTTCACTTTTTTGTGTTCAAAACATAGATTTTACCAGAGGTTTACATTGGTTTTACGTAGAAAGGTGAGGAAGGATAAAGCTAAACCCAATGAGTTCACAGAAAAATTAAGTATTATTAAACAAAATATTTAATATCTTGTTGACGACATTCAATACATAAAGTATAATAAATCGAGTGAAAAGTTTAGTAATAATAAACAAAGAAAATGTCGTTTTTATAAAGGTTTTTTCGATGAAAAAATCCATATTTTTTTTGATGAAAATATCAAAAAAATCATGTCGTAAAACATGAGTTTTTTACGTCTAAATAAGGAGAAATGGTTGTGAATATTGGTGAAAAGATTAAGAGGTTAAGACTTGAAAACAACCTGACACAAGAAGAACTTGCAGATCGCTGTGAACTTTCAAAGGGATTTATCTCGCAACTTGAACGGGATATGACATCGCCTTCAATAGCGAGTCTAGTGGATATTCTGGAGAGCTTGGGAACCAATTTGCAGGAATTCTTCAGTGAGACGGTTGAAGAAAAGATAGTCTTTAAAAAGGAAGATTTTTTTGAGAAAGAAGATGAGGAAATTGGCTACAAATTGGAGTGGATTATTCCAAACGCCCAAAAGAATATGATGGAGCCAATTATGTTGACTTTGGCACCAAATGGCGCATATGATGCACACGACCCACATGAGGGTGAAGAATTTGGTTACGTCATGTCTGGTTCAGTGGTCATTAGACTGGGTAGTAAAAAATATGTAGCGAAGGCTGGCGATTCATTTTATTATAAAGCGAACAAAGGTCATGAAATTATAAACAAGGGCAAACGTGAGGCCACGATTATCTTAGTCGGAACTCCACCTAATTTCTAATCAGTAGGAGGCGTCATGAGCGATAAAATTGTAATGGGAAAAAACCTGACAAAGCAATATGGCGGTGTCGAGGTTGTTAAAAATATTGACTTCTGGGTCAAAAAAAATCAGTTTCTGACGATTTTAGGGCCCAGTGGATGTGGGAAGACCACAACACTTAGGATGATTGCGGGGTTTGAAACCCCTTCAAGTGGAAGTATTTTCTTTGAAAATCAGGATATTACAAACCTGCCGCCGTACAAGCGTCAAATCAATACGGTGTTTCAAAAGTATGCATTGTTTCCACATATGAATATATATGAAAATATTGCCTTTGGACTCAGAATCAACAAACTCCCTGAGAGTGAAATCAAATCCAAAGTTGCTAAAATGCTTGAACTGGTAAATCTGAACGGTTTTGAGCAAAGAAAAGTCAATTCGCTGTCCGGTGGTCAGCAACAGAGAGTTGCCATTGCAAGAGCACTTGTGAACGAGCCAAAAGTGCTCTTGTTGGATGAACCACTTGGAGCGCTTGATCTCAAACTTAGAAAAGACATGCAAATAGAACTGAAAAACATGCAGCGAGAGTTGGGGATTACATTTGTCTATGTCACCCATGATCAAGAGGAAGCGCTGACCATGTCAGATAAAATTATTATCATGAATCAAGGCGAAATTCAGCAAATCGGATCTCCAATAGACATATACAATGAGCCAGAAAATGCGTTTGTCGCAGATTTTATAGGCGAGAGCAACATTTTCGACGGCGTTATGCCTGAAGATCGTGTGGTGTCCTTTGCAGACAAGACATTTGACTGTGTAGACGGCGGATTTGATGCCAACGAATCCGTTGATGTGGTCATTAGACCAGAAGATGTGAAATTGGTGAATGCCTCAGAAGGTGTTCTGGAAGGAATTGTGAAATCAGTTGTCTTTAAGGGCGTCCACTATGAGATGATTATCAGCGAAGGTGATAGAGAGTGGATGGTTCACAGCACTCAGATGGCCCCTGAGGGAAGCCATGTTGGCATTAGTATTCAACCAGACGATATTCACATCATGTGTAAGGAGGCGCACAATGCTTAGAAAAATCGCATCCAGTCCATATCTGTTGTGGAGTTTGCTGTTTATCATTGTGCCGCTGGCCATGGTGGCTTATTTGAGCTTTACAGTTGCTGACGGTGGGTTCTCATTTGCAAACTACGCTAGATTTATTGAACCGATTTACCTTAAAGTACTGATTCGATCTGTTGAAATTGCACTTAAAGCTACTTTAATTTGCCTGCTTTTGGGGTATCCAATGGCAATGATTCTGGCTAAAATGCATGTGAGAATTAGAAATTTGGCAGTTATGTTGTTTGTTGTTCCCATGTGGATGAATTTTCTACTCAGAACGTATGCGTGGATGACCATTCTTGGGAAAAACGGAATTTTGAATAAACTGCTGGCTTTTTTCCACTTGCCGCAGATGACTTTTTTATACTCGGAAGGTGCTGTTCTGTTGGGGATGGTCTATAACTTCCTCCCCTTCATGGTCTTGCCAATTTACACCGTGCTGACAAAGATGGACAAGAGCCTTGTTGAAGCTGCTGAGGACTTGGGCGGCAATAAGTTTGTCGTGTTTAGAAAAGTAATCTTTCCACTGTCGCTACCAGGTGTTGTATCGGGAATTTCTATGGTATTCATGCCAGCGGTGAGCACATTCGTCATAACAAACCTCTTATACGGTGGACAGTACATGCTCATAGGGAACTTAATTGAACAGCAGTTTCTCGTTGTCAATGACTGGCACTTTGGATCGGCAATTTCAATGCTGTTGATGGTTCTCATCTTGATTACAATGTCAATTATGAACCGGTTAGGCGGTGAGGCTGGTGATGAAGGGAGCGTGGTCATGTGGTAGGAAAGCTCCTAAAGCGAATTTATACAGTTTTGATGTTTGCGTTTTTATACGCACCAATTGTGGTTTTGGTGGTGTTTTCATTTAACGATTCAAAATCCACAGCAAAATGGGAAGGTTTTACCTTTAAGTGGTATCACACTTTGATAGAAAACGGCTATATTATGAAGTCGCTTTACTATACAATTTTGGTAGCAGTGGTTTCGGCGTTGCTGGCAACCCTAATCGGAACTTTTGCCGCCTTTGGCATTCACTATATGAAGGCGTGGAAACAGAAAGTCATTTTGAATGTCAACAACATTCCAATTTTGAACCCAGATATCGTCACAGGGGTTGCCTTGATGACATTGTTTGTGGGGATGAAATTGGAGCTTGGGCTCATGACCATGATTCTGGCTCATGTCACCTTTAACATTCCATATGTGATTTTATCGGTGCTGCCTAAGCTAAAGCAAATGTCTGGCGATACACTGGAAGCCGCCATGGATTTAGGGGCTACTCCTTGGTATGCTTTTAGAAAAGTTATTTTGCCAGAAATCAAACCCGGCATCATAACTGGTGGATTGATTGCCTTTACACTGTCAATTGACGATTTTGTCATCAGCTTCTTCAATGCGGGAAATGGTGTGACAAATCTATCAATTGCCATATATTCAATGGCCAGAAGAGGCATCAAGCCAGAAATCAATGCACTGTCCACACTGATGTTTATAACAGTGCTGATTATGTTGATTTTAATCAACAAGCGAACAAAAATTGAAGAGATTTAGGTTTAATTAAGGGAGGAAGATAAAGAAATGAAAAAAAGCATAGCGATATTTTTAATGATTGCGTTAATTGCCACAGCGTTTGTTGGCTGTAAAAAAGAAGATCAAGTGGTTTTGAACGTCTATAACTGGGGCGACTATATTGATGAAAGTATCTTTGATACCTTCGAAGACGAAACAGGGATCAAAGTCAACTATGAAACATTTGCCACAAATGAAGAGATGTACACGAAAATTAAAAAAGGTGGAACGCAGTATGATATTGCAATCCCCTCTGATTATATGATTGAAAAGATGATTAAAGAGGATATGCTTGAAAAAATTGATTTATCCAAGATTCCAAATTATGCAAATATAGATGACCAGTTTAAAAATCTGGACTTCGATCCAAACAATGAATACTCTGTTCCGTACTTCTGGGGAACTGTGGGCATTATTTACAACACCGATTTGATTTCCGATGAAATTGATTCTTGGGATGCTCTTTGGGACGAAAAGTACAGTGGGATGTTCACAATGGTCGATTCACAAAGAGATTCCATCATGGTTGCACTCAAAAAATTGGGCTACTCAATGAACACTAAAGACGTCTCACAGCTTGAAGAGGCAAAACAGCTATTGATTCAGCAAAAGCCTCTTGTGCTTGCATATGTTGGCGATAACGTGAAGGATATGCTTATCAGTGAAGAAGCTGCTATGGCAGTGGTTTGGTCGGGTGAAGCCAGCACAGTTATTCAAGATTATCCGCAGTTCAAATACGCTTTGCCTAAAGAGGGCTCTAACAAGTGGTTTGACAACATCGTTATTCCAAAAGGTGCAAAGAACGTCGATGCGGCGCATCAATTTATCGACTTCCTCTGTAGAGGCGATATCGGTTTTAAAAATGCCGACTATGTAGGCTATTCAACTTGCAACAATGAAACGAAGAAATTACTCGATCCATCTCTTATGGATACGACTTATGCTTACCCTAAAAAAGAGTGGATATCAAATTTTGAAATTTTCTTAGACCCAGGCGATTTCGTTCAAGAATATGACCGCGTTTGGACTGAGATAAAAGCAAATTAGAGGTAGAGAATTAAAGGCGACAATGATATAATGTAAACATAAAAAGCCCATGTAACTGGGCTTTTTATCTATGAAAGAATTCATAAGAACATGAATATTATTTAAAATAACCTTAAAATATGAGAAAAAGTTATGTTTTGGGATATAATTAAGTTAAGAGAGGAGGGAATCAGTTGATTATTAATGGAACTGAAATCGCAAAAAAGATAAAAGCTGATGTAAAACAGAGAATAATAGGATGTAGAAGGCATCCGAATGTGGTTGCAATTATATTAGGCGAAGACCCCTCTGCTGAATCCTATCTGAGGATGCTTGAGAGGACTTGTATGAGTGTGGGGTTTGGCTATGAAATCTACAGATTGCCAGAATCTACCACAGAAGCTCAATTGCTTTCTGTCATAGAAGAGAAAAATAAAGATGAATTTGTGAATGGCATTATCGTACAGATGCCTTTGCCGCCTCATATAAGTGAGGAAAAAATCATTACAGCTATAAAACCGACAAAGGATATAGATGGTTTTCATCCAATGAATGCGGGAAGGCTGTTTAAAGGGGAGAAGGCAACAAGGCCTTGTACTCCCCTTGCGGTGGTCACCATGTTGGATGCCCTTGAGGTTGACCTAGAGGGTAAAAATGTAGTTGTCATTGGCAGGAGCAATATTGTTGGAAAACCACTGTCGGTTATGCTCATGCACAAAAATGCCACAGTGACGGTTTGTCACTCTAAAACGCAAAATTTGATGCAGCATACACAGTGTGCGGATATTGTGATTTTGGCAGTTGGAATTGCCAACTTCTTAAAGAGAGAAATGGTTAACGAAAACACCATTGTCATAGACGTGGGAATGAATGAATTGGATGGAAAATTGGTTGGTGATGCAGATTTTGATGCTTTAAAGGACTATGTAAAAATGATTACACCTGTCCCGGGAGGCGTTGGACCAGTAACCAATGCAGTGCTTTTGCTAAATGTCCTCGAACACTTTGATTGTTAGATGCTGAACTAGAGTTGGGAATAAAGGAGAATAGGTATCGTGGGAATTTTGGGCGTATTACTGGCAATTGGGTCAGTCGTGGGAGCCGTCGCCTATTACATGAACGATCAAAAGGAAAATGTAGAGATTGATCCTTATGATAATTATGAGGCAATTTTAGATGCGGCCACAGCATATAGAGAAGAAAACGGTGAACTTGCAAAAAAATTCAAGAAATTGTTGCCATTGCTTCCAAACGAGCCTTGGGTCAATTCTAAGCAGTATGAGCTTTCCTTGGACGGCAAATTCTTGACCATATCAGGACTTGAAGAAGAGGAAGCCACAAAGCTCATCAACGAAATCGGCGGAGATTCATATCTCAACGGGCTAGTGGCGTATGTGACCCTTCGACGCAAGAACGACCTCAGCAAGATTAAACCCATTGCACATTTCACAATTAGACCTGACAACAAAGTCAGCACCATGACAGTGGTACACTATGACACAGCAGGTTGTATCGCAGAGGACAACGAAATTGTAGAGAAAAAATGGGAGAACAGGCAGACTACATTTAGGGAGCCAGGTGTTTACACCGTGAGGCTCAAGATAAAGGATCGGAATGGAAACTGGTCAGAACCCTTTGAAAGGGATATAAAGGTCACTGAGGAAACAGGTATTCTTGAGCTTATATGCAGGGATTCAACTATGTTTATGATCTACAAGAATGGGAAAGTTTTATCCATGAGTAAAAATGAATTTGGACAGCTCGGGATTGGGTCTTTAAATCCATCGGCTGAACTAAAATACAACGCCATACATGATGGTGTTGATTCAGTGGTCTGTGGAGAGGATTTCTGCATCTACAAATTAAATGACGGAACACTTTGCGGCGCTGGAAATAACCGCTATGGTGAACTGGCTTCAGGAGATAAAAACGGCGCCAAGTCCCTAAATGTCATTTGGGGTCTTGAAAACATCAAGCAAATCGAAGCGGGAAAACACTTTGCGGCGGCATTGGATTTCAACGGAAATGTCTACGTCTGGGGAGATAACTCAGAAAATCAGCTCATGCGTGAAGATATTCAGGAGTCCACCACTCCCATTCGACTGGACGGTGTGGAGGGGATTAAATCCATTGCCCTGGGGCCTAATTACGGGTTTGGTGTTAAATACGACGGTACTGTCATCGGTTGGGGCGATAATACGCATGGTCAACTAGGATTGGGATTCAAAGGACGCATTAATGAGCCTACCATGACGCTTTATAAAAATGTTGCCATGATGACAGCAGGAGAACGGTATTCCATATCTGTAGCTGAAAGCGGCAGACTCTACGGCGCAGGGAACAACGCCTATGGACAACTTGGGTCTAAGGGAAAATCAGAGATGCTCTTTCCTTCAGAAATATTGAAAGTCAAGGATATAGCCTATGTAAAGGCCAGAGAATCACTCGTTGTAGCAGTCAATCACTTCGGAAAATCCTTTATCTGGGGAAATTTTAACACACCTGGAACTAAGCCAATCCTAGAGCCAGAAGAGATTGTGGGCATAAGCTACATCGCACATGTTGCTAACAATGGCAAGAAGTGTTATTTCATTGATAATAACGATACAATGCACATTGTTTCAGATATGTCGGGAAAAAATGAAACGAAAAAGGTATTTTCCAACTTTTATGACTTTTATGACAAGGCGAAATAGATAAAAAGGGTTTAAAGGGACTCTTTTTTATGTATAATAGAGATAAGACTAAGGAGAACAGGAGAGATCGCTATGAGGGAGAGAAGAAAAGCACATCGAATTCCTTACAAGGCAGTAATCACCATAGACGAAGTTTATAATCAGCAAGATGTCATCAAGGAGTCAAGACAAATACCAATTGAGGTTGTGGATATTTCAAAAGGTGGAATCGGATTTATCGCCAAAGATGAGTTGCCTTTGAACTACTATTTTAATGCAAAAATTGACCTTGGAAATCACAGACAGTTTTACAGCGTCCTCAGAATCATCAGAAAAGAAGTGTTGAGTCAGGGATATAACTATGGCTGCGAGTTCACAGGATTAGCAGATATTTTATCGCTGTATATAGATGAATTTGAAGACGATTCTGTCTCCGTTTAAAACTTTTGAAATGATAGCCAGCAAACTCACTGTCGAGTGAAGTTGCTGGCTCGTTTTTTAGAGTTATAGAGAAAAATGAGGAGGGATTCAATGAAAAGGGTACTTTTTACTTATGACTATGGAAGCGAAGCAATGCAGCAGATTCGAGAGCTTGGATATGAAATCCTGTACATCAAGGAAAATGAACTGACAGGAAGAGAAAGAGAGATTGTCGAATTTGATCCTGAAGCGCTGGTCTGCTATGCACCATTTGAAACCCTGCCGTTAAATGAGATGAAATCTCTAAAATGGATTCAGCTCTCAAGTATTGGCGTGGATCAAGTGCCTGTGACCTCAGTGTTAGAAAGAGGTATTGCCATTACCAATAATAGGGGGGGTTACTCCATCCCAATGGGTGAATGGATTGTATATGAGATGCTCAGCTTTTATAAATTCGGTGTCTATTTTAGCCAAAATCAAAGAGAGCGCAAGTGGAAACTCAACTCTAAAATCAGGGAACTGACTGGAAGAAAGGCACTCTTTATTGGCACTGGCACAATTGCAAAAGAGGCTGTCAAAAGACTGTCTGGATTTGACGTTCACTGTCTGGGAATTAACACACGTGGTGCTGATACTGAGGGCTTTGAAAAATGCTATCCAATGGAGGCACTTGAAAGTTTATTGCCAGATGCAGATTTTGTGATTCTGACCATTCCACATACAAAGGCAACAGAAAAGCTCATAGATGAATCAAAACTCAACTTGATGAAGGCAGATGCTGTTTTAATCAATGTTGCAAGGGGGAGTTTAATTGATGAAGCGCAGTTAATCGAATCACTCTCTCAAGGTAAATTCTTAGGTGTGGCTTTGGACGTTTTTGAAAATGAACCTCTCAGCCAAGACAGTCTGCTGTGGGGATTGGAGAGGGTAAAAATCACCCCGCATAATTCGTGGATATCTGAGTATAGAAACGAAAGGCGATTTAACTTAATTTATGAGAACTTAAAATCATATGCTTCAGGTAAAGATCTCATCAATATTGTAAATTTGAAAAGAGGGTATTAGTCGATCTAAGTGTATTAGACAATTAAGGCATAACAGGCGTAAGAGGTAAGCGAATGGAAGATATAAGGGGCATGTCCCTTGAAGCACTAAAAAATTATATGGTGGCATCAGGTGAAAAGGCCTTTAGGGCAAAACAAGTTTATGATTGGGTGGTTAAAGGGGTCTCAGATTTTGACGCCATGAGTAATCTATCAAAACCAGTAATAGAGAAGCTAAAAAAGGCCTTTGTCATAGACAACGCCAAAATCATAGAAAAGCTGGAGTCGGCGGATGGAACAATTAAATCGTTGCATCAACTGAGCGATGGCAATGTGATTGAGTCTGTCTTTATGACCTATAAACACGGCTACAGTGCCTGTATTTCGACGCAGGTTGGATGCCGCATGAACTGTGCCTTTTGTGCATCGACTCTCGGCGGCATGGCGCGAAATCTTAAAACCAGCGAGATGCTCGGGCAAATTTATGAAATTCAAAATGAAACAGGTAAGCGAATTGACCATGTTGTGCTCATGGGAAGCGGAGAGCCACTGGATAATTACGACGAAGTGCTGGGCTTTATAAAGGCGGCGTGCGATGAAACTGGCTTAAATCTGTCAGGAAGAAATATCACACTTTCCACATGTGGATTAGTCCCTAAAATCTATCAACTTGCAGATGAACAACTCCAAATAACACTGGCAATTTCCATGCACAACCCTTTTAATGAAGAGAGGGCAGAAATCATGCCAGTGACAAAAAAATATCCAATTGAAGAGATTGTCAAGGCAGTTTCATATTATATTGAGAAGACCAATCGACGTGTGACTTTTGAATACGCATTGATTGAAGGTGAAAACGACACTGAAAGGCATGCTGAGGCACTTGGAAAATTACTCAAGGGAAAACTTGTACATGTCAACCTCATTCCAATTAATGAAGTGGCTGAAAGGGGAATGAAACCCTCTCTTCAAAAGCAGATAAATCGCTTTAAGGATATTTTGATGAATAAATATAAAGTCAATACGACGGTGAGGCGTGAACTGGGCTCAGATATAAATGCAGCCTGTGGACAGCTTCGCAATCAGCATGTGAAGACTTTAATCATATAACGTATCCGTTGAAGCAGTCGATAATCAAAGTGTTGGCAAATGAAGCAAAGGGATCAGTGAATAACTTAAAAAAGGTCTGTTACCTGTGTTTTAACACCAAAGGAAAGATGGAAATGACAATAAAGAAGTGAATATTCTGAAAATACGAATTATTCAGAAAAAAATTTTTTTATTGTTTTGAAGGAATTCTAGGATTGTTTCTAGAATAATACATCAAGGTTAAAAATAAAGGAGGAGATTCACATGGTTACTTTAATAGCTGGAAAAAAAGGGACTGGTAAGTCAAAACAAATTGTCAAAATTGCAAACGAAATGGTGACAAAAGTCGATGGGAGCGCAATCTTCATAGACGATGACAATCGTGCGATGTATGATTTGCACCATGATTTGAGATTTATAAATCTCGAGGAGTTTCCGATTGATACGGGTGAGGAATTTCTTGGATTTATATGCGGATTGATTTCTAATAATTATGATATTCAAAAAATCTTTATTGATGGTATTTTAAATTGTGTGAAGATTGAACTCGATCAATTATCAGGATGGTTTAAAAAGATTGAAGACATATCAACGGCATTTAGTGTTGATTTTATGATAACCTTGAACTATGAATCAGAACTTCCGGAAGCGTTAAAGAAATACATGAGCTAACCGAAACAACTCTTTTAACATAAAAAGGTCATTGAGCTTGCTGTCTCAGTGACCTCTTTTTAATGGATGTCATCCATCTGGCGAAAAACGCAGGACTAATCGTCAGACGGTTAGCCCTGTGGATTAAATAGGCTAGAGGAATTTTTTCCCAAGATATTTCTTGACGGTCTCTGGATCTGAAAAATCGTCTACAATAACTTCTTCGCCAGTTTCTTCGAAGATGACCAGTATTTCGGTATCGCCTTCTTTGAAGGCTTTGGCAACGGTATCTTCATTGAGTTCTCTAACTTTATTCTTATGATGCTTAATCTTTTCAAATTCTCTTGTATAGAGAGCACCTGTGAGTCCAATCATCTTTGTATAGCGATTCATAATATTCCTCCTTGCAAACATTAACCTTATTATAAGCGATAATGGTCATGGATTAAAGGCATTTATCCACAGTTTGTAGAATGGTTAAGAAAAATTTATGAATTTTTAATTTTAGAATAGGTGATAAATGGTATAATATTATCGTATGGGTTTACAGTAATCAATAAGGAGATTTTAATATGAGAAGAAAGAAAAAAGTCATGGTCTGCGTCACACAACAAAAATCGTGTGAGCGGTTGATTGATTTTGGTGCTAGCCTGATTTCTTCTGAATACGATGAATTGCATGTAGTGCATGTTGTAAAAGAAAATTGGAAGTATTTTGGTCAGTTGACAGAAGAGGATGCTTTGGAATATCTCTTTGAGGTTTCAAAAAAACACCATGCGTCACTTTCTGTGATCAAAGCGAAAGATATTGAAAAGACGCTTTCAGATTATGCTGAAAAAAATAAGATCAATAATATCATCATGGGAGAATCCTTTGAAAAGGATGAGCAGCAAAACATGATCAATCGTCTTCAAGAAAAAACGAAAATAACTGTGAAGTTTCAAATTGTACCGCTTAATTTTGATGATGAAAGCGAGATTATATCCATTGAGTAAAATTAAAACAGCATCGGAAGATGCTGTTTAATTTTTTGATAGCTAAAAAGTTACAAATGAAACCGAAAGGAGGCACCGTATGGCAAGGGCAAAGACAAAATCTGAACTGCTTTTAACGGCAGAATTGAAGTTCGAAAAAATGTGGCAGCTCATAGAGACGATGTCAGAAGAACTGACTATCCCATTTGACTTTAAAAACGATTTAAAGAAGAAAGAAGCTCACTGGAATCGGGACAAAAACCTTCGCGATGTGTTGAGCCATCTCTACGAGTGGCATATGCTGCTGATTAACTGGGTGAATCAGAATCAGTCGGGGCATGCGGCGACATTTCTCCCTACGCCTTATAACTGGAAAACTTATGGTCAGATGAATATCGGGTTCTGGGAAAAGCACCAAGAGACTTCTCTAGAATCGGCTGAAAAAATGCTGAAGGCAACCCACAAAGACATCATCGAAATGATAAACTCACTTGAAGACGATGAACTCTTTGAGAAGGAACATTTTAGATGGACAGGAACAACATCACTTGGAAGCTACTTTGTATCTGCAACTGCGAGCCATTATGATTGGGCCATAAAAAAACTGAAAGCGCATCTAAAAGCGACTAAAGTGTGAAGTCAGATGGAAAAACCAACAAGTGATGTGTGGAAATTCAGAGTTTCAAGTGGATTTCAGTTATAAACAGGTAAGATAAATGTTATAAAATCAACTATAGAAATAAATTTTTATAAATTATGCACAAAAATTAATAAAATGTTTGTATTCAATGTGGAGGGGTTATAAAATAGAAGTGAGTTAAATTATTTTATAGGAGGAGTCACATGAATAAAGGCAAAAAAGTATTAGTATTGATGATGACACTTGTCTTAGTGTTCTCGACTGTCCTTCCTGCAACGAGTTTTGCGGATGAGGCAGTGACAGTTGATATTTATTCTTTTAACGATTTTCATGGATCGTTAGCTGAAAACGGCAAAAACGTGGGTATGGCTAAAATGGTCGGTGCTGTAAATGCTCTGCGAGAAACCACACCAAACATGTTGGTCGTATCAGCAGGGGATAATTATCAGGGATCGGCTATGTCGAATCTTACTTATGGGGACCCTGTCAGTGACATGCTTAAATTACTTGATGTAACCGTATCAGCGGTTGGAAATCATGAATTTGACTGGGGAACAGACAATTTTGAAAAATGGCAAAAAGACGGCAATTTGACTTATTTAGCATCGAACATTTATGACCGATCAACAGGAGAACCAGTTGAATGGGCAAAACCGTATGCGATTAAAGAGATTGCTGGCAAAAAAATTGCATTTATCGGTTTGGCAACTCAAGAAACTGCTTATAAGACTAAAGCAGAATACGTATCAGGCGTAGAGTTTAAAGATCCAGCTGAATCAGCTAAAGTATGGGTTGAATACCTTAACTCAGGAAAAGATTCAATGGGTAAACCAGATGCAATTATTGCACTTACACATATTCCGGCATCACAAAATGGCTATGGTGAAGATACAAGCGAACCTGTAACGGGTGATGAAGTTTCATCAATCGCAGCAGTTCCAGGAATTGCTGGCATTATTTCAGCTCATAACCACGCAACTGTTGCAGGTTATAACAACGGCGTACCTGTTGTTGAAGCATACTACAATGGCAGAGCGCTGGGTCATCTTCAATTGACTTTTAGTGGCTCTGATGTAAAAGTGACACCAGCTGTGGATAATCTCTACAAGAGAAGTGAAGAGATTACACCAGATCCAGTAGCACTTGAAACTTATGAAAAATGGAATACGGACTTAGCTCCGATTTTAAATGAGGTACTTGGAAAAGCAGATGGTAACTTCTCGCATGATCGTTATGAAGGCGCTTCTACAACAGTTCTTGGGAGATGGGTTTGTGAAACCATGGCAAAAGCTGCCGGTACACAAATTGCAATTCAAAATGGTGGTGGTCTCAGACGTGATATTCCAGCTGGGGATGTAACTTATGGACTACTATATGAAGTGATGCCATTTGACAACACACTTGTAACCATGAACCTCTCTGGTGCTGATCTTTATAAAAATATCGAACACGGTATCGCAAACAGCGAAATCGGAAATGCTTCGTTCTCAGGCATTATGGTAGATTATGACTCAGATAGAGAAGTTGGAAAACGCGTGTTGGCAATTAGATTGGCAGATGGTACACCAATCGAAATGGATAAGTACTATTCAGTTGTCATCAACGACTTCATGTACCCAGCGGGAGATAACTTTGACTTCTCTGGTGCAAAAGATGTTGTCAATACGTTTACACCAATCAGAGATGTGTTGGTAAACGAAATCAAAAATGCAGGGACAATCAAAGCAATGCCAGCGGACTATGCGGTTGAGTATGACACTTATACTGTAAAGACTGGTGATGTTCTCTGGAAAATAGCAAATAAACTGGGCACAACTTACCAAAACTTAGGTCAAATCAACAACCTTAAAAATGTCAATTTAATTTATGAAGGACAAGTTTTAATGGTACCGCAACAATAATCATTAGACTGTAAATCATATAAGACAGAGGGACTGCTTCAAAGTGGCCGTATGGCCGCAGAGGGGCAGTCCTTTAATTTGGAGAACAACAGTCACTTTACATAGATTTTAAGCAGAAAAATCAATTATGTGGTAAAATAAGATGAAAATAAAGAACGAGGAAATTATGAGATATCGCAAATACAGCGACTATTTAGTCAATAAATATGGAGAAAAAGTTTATAAAATCCCTGTGAATCTGCCGTGTACCTGCCCCAACAGGGATGGCCTCAAAGGACGCAGTGGTTGTATCTTCTGCGGAGAACAGGGAGCTGGATTTGAAGCACATGATGCCAGTATGGAAATTACGACTCAGATCACTCAAAATATTGAATTAATCCAGACAAAGTACAAGGCAAAGAAGTACATCGTCTATTTTCAAAATTACACAAATACTTATATGGAAATAGATAAATTTAGAGAAAGCCTTTTAAAGGCAATACATCCAAATGTCGTTGGACTGAGTATTTCAACAAGGCCTGATTGTATATCGACTCCCTATTTGGAAGTACTCGATGAAATGAGACGAACTCACGACCTTGACATTGAAGTGGAACTGGGGCTTCAGTCTATTAATATAAACACATTGGAGAAGATAAATAGGGGACATGGCCTAGCAGAATATATAGATGCCGTTATGAGGATACATCAATTTGGGTTCAGTGTCTGCACGCATTTAATTGCAAATCTGCCATGGGATACAACAGAAGATTTTATCGAAGCGGGAAGGGTTTTATCTGCCCTTGGTGTCGAGTCAGTAAAAGTTCACTCTCTCTACGTGTTGCGAGGGACTAAGCTGGGCGATGCTTATGAAAACGGCGAAATAGAGATTATTTCACACGAGGCCTATATAGAGCGATTGATTGCCTTTATTCAAAATATATCAGAAGAAATGGTAATACAGCGTTTCTTTGGCAGAGCGCCTGAGGAGGCGACTTTGTTCTGCAATTGGGGGATGAGTTGGCGCAAACTGCAAAACCTACTTGAAAGCGAATTGGAAAACAGAGATATTCATCAAGGCGAAAAATATGAGATTAAGCAAAATCAGTTAAAATTGTTTTAGGAGGGGATTAGATGAAAGTCATCAGAGAATGGAAAACAATGCTCATTCCATATGAGCAAGCTGTAGAAGAATTAAAAGTAAAATTTAAAGCAATTCGAAATCAATATAGAGAATTAAGCGAATACTCCCCTATAGAATTTGTCACTGGAAGAGTTAAAAAGATATCCAGCATCATAGAAAAAGCCGAGAGAAGGAATATTGCTCTAGATAAAATTGAAGAAGAAATGGAAGACATTGCGGGAATCCGTGTCATGTGTCAGTTCATAGATGACATTTATAGAGTTGTGGATCTTATTCATGAACGCAGCGGCAAAGATTTTAAAGTACTCTACGAAAAGGATTATATCAAAAACCCCAAGGAAAGCGGGTATAAGAGTTACCATATTATTGTGAAGTACCCTGTTCATACGGCACTTGGAACGAAGGAAATTCTCTGCGAATTCCAAATTCGGACATTGGCTATGAATTTTTGGGCAACCATCGAACACTCATTGAGTTATAAATATAAATCGCAAATACCTGATAACGTCAGAGAGAGATTGAGAAATTCGGCGATTGCCGCAACTCAACTGGATGAAGAAATGACAGAGATCAGCAAGGAAGTTATAAATGCCCAATTGTTATTTGAGGAAAAGTCAAACACCATACGGGATATTACCACCCATATACAAATTTTATTTTCTCAGGGAATGGAGAAGGAAGCTGTGGATTTCGAGCGGCGCTTTGAAAACATAAAGGATGATGACAACATGCTGGTTTTAGAACAACTGCTCTCAGATATCAAAAAGGCATTGCCGCGTTACAATGTATTTGAAAAAGGTGCACTTAGATGAAGCGATGGATGCAGAACTTATTTTTAAAGGAGATTCGTCAGGCCATAGAGACGTATGAACTGATAAAGCCAGGGGATAGAATTCTAGTGGGGATATCTGGGGGGAAGGATAGCAGTCTGCTTTACTATGCGCTGTCACTTTTGAGTCAATATAAAATCTATGACTTTGAAGTCGTCGGCATCATGGTCAATCATGGCATGATGGATTCGGTTGAAAAGCACAATGCGTTTTTTAAAGCGGCAGGTGCACCCATAATCCTCCATAAAGAGACTTTTAAATTGCTTTCAAATGAGATCAGTCCATGTTATACTTGTTCTCGGATGCGAAAGGGAATTATCAAACGCCATGCTGTCGAAAAGGGATTCAACAAGATTGCGTTTGGACATACAAAAGATGACGTTGCAGAGACTTTTATGATGAACATCATCAAGCACGGAAAAATCGCATCAATCCCGCCTCGAACAGTAGAATTGGAATCAGGTCTTGAAATCATAAGACCGCTGATATTTTTAAATGAAAAGAAGATTATCAGTGCCATAGAGCACTTGGAGATTCCCATTGTTGCTTCCACATGTGAACATGCTGTACATCAGATTAGAGAAAAATCAGAGGGATTGATTTCTGAAATTGAAATGACGTATCCTGAATTTTCCGATCAAGTGATTAAAGCGTTGGGTGATATAAACCTGAAAAGGACACTTGTCAAAATGGCTGATATGCCAATGGAAGAGAAGCTATAACAAGGGCGTATAGAAGAGGTAGAATGAGTATATTTGTAATTGGAGACCTCCACCTGAGCTTTAATACGGACAAGCCAATGGATGTCTTTGGCCCAGAGTGGGCAGAGCACTATAAAAAAATTGAAGAGGACTGGCGAAGTCGTGTTACAGAGGAAGATTTGGTTATCATTCCGGGAGATATTTCATGGGCTATGAGTTTTGAAAGTGCAGCCACTGATCTCGGATGGATAGATGCCCTGCCCGGAAGGAAAGTTCTCTTTAAGGGAAATCATGACTACTGGTGGACGTCAAAGGCAAAGATGGACTTTGTATATGAGTCGATAGAATTTATGCATAATTCGTTTACCACTTATGGTCAGACGGCAATATGCGGAACGAGAGGTTGGCTTTGTCCTAACGATATCCAGTTTACAGAGGATGATGAAAAAATCTATAAACGCGAGGCCATGCGTCTTGAAAATTCAATTAAACAGGCAGTAAAGGCAGGCTGTGAAAAGCTCATTGTAGCGCTTCACTTCCCACCAACAAACGACAAAAAAGAGCCATCACTGTTTACTGAGGTGATAGATAAATATCCCGTGGACAAAGTTGTGTACGGGCATATTCATTCAAAGGCATATTTTAGTACTACGCTGCAAGGCGTGTATCATGATGTGAGTTATTATCTGACATCATGTGATTTTTTAGAATTTAAGCTCCTTGAGCTTGAAGATTAGAAGGGGAAAGTTTTGAGTACAATTAATGAACTCAGTTTAATGAGGCTGACGCTGATTCAAAAACTGGAAAATGGAGAACTGGATAAAACCGAATTTATACTGGAAAACCACAAACTGCTTGAAGGCTATACCCCACAAAATTTTAGAGTGGGATCAATTGACGAAGGGGTTGTAAAATACCATTATTTCAACACAAAAGCAAAAAAACTGATGATTGATGCAGATGAGCTGGAATATAGAGACCCTCGCACCTCCAATAGGTTGAAGGAAAACGCCTATGATCTCTATCTAAAAAAGGATAAGATTACGTTGGAGATGCTTGAATTTGTAAATTTTCAAAATATAGAGGCCTATTTTATCAAGATGAATTCTAGGTATCTGGAAGGGGCGATTTACGAAATTTGTTTTAGTGACCTAGATAAAGTTATCTTGCATTCTAAAGATAAACGGATACTCTACAAGCTAAAATGTGCCGGTTGCTTTCATGAATCGGCTAGAGATTCGGCAATTGAGAGCTATGTAAATACCAAACTTTAAAAATAAAAGCTGAGAGAGCGCATAGGCACTTTCTCAGCTTTTTTTTGATTTAATCCTATTTAAATGGATGGATTAAATCAAAAAGTAAATCTCTGTTTTGGCATTTAGCCGACTTAAATCTTAAACTCGCTAACATAAGATTTAAGTGTTTCAGAATTTGTCTTTACGGTATCGACTTCTGTGGTAACCTTGTCAGAAACGAGAACGATTTCGTTGATATTTTCAGCGACCTCGGTAACGCCACGTGCACTTTCACCAACAGTAATTGCAATATTACCGATGGATTCAGTGACCTCACTTACGGAGACTTTCATGGACTCCATGGTCATGACGAACTCGTTAAACATAGTGTTGAGATCGTTGGCATCTCGATTGTACTGTTCTCCCAGCGCCAACAATTGTTCATAGTCTTTTAGAACTTTATTTTCAATAAATTCGATTAACTGAGTGGCATTGCTAGCCAGTTCGTTAACAGAGGTGATAACGCCACCCGTCACAGTCTGAATTTCATTTGCAGAAGTTTGGCTGGTTACAGCGAGTTTTCGAATTTCTTCAGCTACGACACTGAAGCCCTTACCAGCATCTCCTGCACGAGCTGCCTCAATGGCGGCATTCAGAGCGAGTAAATTTGTTTGTTCGGCAATATCTAAAATTGAATTGGACAGAAGGTTAATTTTCTCTACATCCTTGGATTTTCTAATAGAACTTGAAAGGATGCCCTTAGAGGCCTCATAGAGAGAGACTGCATCTGATTTTGCCTTGGTTGAACTGGTTTTTACATCTTCAGAGCGAACTCTGATTTCATTTGCAAAATTCATGCCCTCATGCGCTTTATCAGCCACTTCCAAAATCATATTATCTATGGTCTGAGTTGTTGCGTCAATTTCTTCAGTTGAAGCACTGGTTTCTTCCATGCTCGCAGAGAGTTGTTCCACACTTGCTGAAATGCTTTCAATGTTGTCATTGAGGCGTTTCATCTGTCCAGCTACTTCAAATGCCAGAGATTCCAGTCCGTTGGCATTCTGGTCAATATCCGTAATCATCCCGTGAATTTTTTTAGTGAAGCCATTGAACGCCCCTGCAAGCACTTGGAATTCATCATTGGCCTTAAGATGAATTTGATGGGTCAAATCGTTTTGTTCCGTTGAATGAGTGAGTTCTTTGGTCAGTTGTTTCAACGGTCCAGTAATGGACTTGTAAATTAAGAAGGAAGAAATCAGGGAAACAAAGACTCCAATAACCAGTGAAACATTTGCAGTAGCCTGAGTAGCTGTACTGATAGCGTTCACAATTTTGCCTTGTTCAGTGACAATTTCATCACTTCTAAGTTTAATGGTTTCGACGATTCTCACGAGAGTGAGCTTTTGAAAACTCAAAGTGCCATCGAGAGTAAAGAGTCGATTGTTGCTGTGAGTATAATTGTTGAGTTCATCTGTGACTGTTTTAATCGTCTGGGAACTGCCTAAATCGTCCAGTTTATTTGCCATGGAAAGCATGCTGGTTTGAACTTTTTTAGTGTCCCCAGTGAGTGTGCTGAGTGTGTATTTGTCCCCCGTGATGATATAGTCCTTTTCTAGAAGTCTCAGCTTGTTAACCGAGAGTTCTAGTTCGATACCAGAGGCAAGCGTTGAGTAGAGAGACTCAATTTCATCTGCATCCTCAAACCCACTGGCGCTTATTTTTACGAGGTTTGCCTTGAGTTCTGTCTTGAGATTGTTAATTGCAGTGGTTGCTTTCTCTGCGCTGGTGGATAGATCGGCAATAGCATCAATTCGCTGATTTTTAAGGTCTACATATTTGCCAAATTCAGTTTCATAATCGGAGACAAGTGTTTCAATTTCGGCGACCTTTTCCAATGTATCGGCATTTTTTTCATGTGATTTGATATAGGCGACATTGGTTCTGATATCGGTCAATCTGTCTGTTATTTCATCCAATTGAGCTTGATCGGTGTTTAGCTCGTATTCGCTCTGATTATAGAGTACGACATCAATATCCTTGACGATGGCATTGACATAGTCGTTGGTTGCAACAATATGGTTCAAATTATTGATACCACTGATTGTGAACAACAAGGATGAAACGATAATGACGAATAAAATGATGTAACTGGTTAGGAGCTTAACCCTAACGTTCAAAAAAGAAATACCTGTTCTTCTGCTCGTGCCCCCTTTTTTGGTTCTAAATTTGCCCAGAGCAGTTTTTTTTGGTGTCTTTTCTTTCTTTTTCACTAAGCCCATCTCTACCTCCTTAAAATAGTCTAAAATTGCAAAGCTGTCGGCGTCTGCAAGCTGACATACATCCCTACCAATACAAACACTCCCTAATTGTTATTATAAATCAAAAAATGCGACAAAAAAATTATATTTCGTTAACGTATAGTAACACGAAACATAAACGTAGATTCTAGTAAGAATATTTTAGCATAAATAATTGAGAACTGGGTAAATAATCTATATATGAGACAATATTTATATAAATGTAACTGATAGCTGTGTAGGTGACTACCAAACATAGCGCTTAACAATGATGGAGGTGTTGAATATGTTGGATTACAAAGTCATTGAAAAGGGAAGGGAAATGGTTATCCAGAGAAAAGTAACTGAAAGGGATGCCTCTCTTAATTATGGAAGTGGTAAGGTTGAAAATCTATTTGCCACACCTAGGTTGGTGGCAATGATGATTGAGGCGAGCTCAATGCTAGTGGACAACGACTTGCCAGAGGGATTTGTCTCTGTTGGAAAACACGTTGAAGTCGATCACTTTAAACCCACTATGCTTGGAGGCACTGTATCTGTGACGGTCAAAGTGGAAGAGTCTGACGAAGCGAAAGTGGTCTTGAAAATGGATGCCTATGATGAAGTGGGCAAGATTGGCGAGGGAAAACACATTCGGTATATCGTCAACTATGCAAAACTTCAAGAAAGAGCGGCTGAGAGAGAATCGGAGATTCATCAGCCTGAATATTGACACCTAGTGGAAGTAGAAGGGGATAGTTGAATTTGAGAATAAAATAGGATAAGATGATATGTAAATAAAAGATTTGTGATGGTATCGCAAATCTTTTTTAGTGAAGAACGGATGTGACAAAATAGAGACAATCAACAAAGCTGAATAAGATATTTTGAATAGAAGAGAGAGGAACCGTAAATGGAGTGTTTTGAAAATATAAAGGCAATTATCTTTGACTTAGATGGTACTTTAGTGGATTCAATGTGGATTTGGAAACAAGTGGACATTGATTTCCTAGAGAAAAGAGGGCATGAACTCCCCGAAAATCTTCAAAAGGATATAGAGGGGATGAGTTTCACAGAAACGGCTGAATACTTTACAGAGAGATTTAAACTGAAAGAGTCAATTGATGAGATTAAAGCTGAGTGGAATGAAATGGCAAGCCGCTTTTATGCAGAAGAGATCAAACTCAAGGAAAATGTGCATCTCATCATCGAGTATGCCACTAAGCATCAAATTAAACTTGGAATAGGTACGAGTAATTCTAGGGAACTGCTCATGACAGTATTAGAGGCAAATGGGATATCTGGAGCATTTCAGAGTATTCGAACTTCGTGTGAAGTGCCAGCAGGTAAACCGAGCCCAGATATTTTCTTAAAGGTAGCTGAGGACTTAGAGGTTCATCCAAGCGAGTGCATGGTGTTTGAAGATACGCACGCAGGGGTTCTTGCGGGAAAACGCGCCGGCATGAAGACCGTGGCAATTTATGATGAGCTTTCAGAGCCCTATGCAGAGGCGATTAAACAAGATGCTGATTTTTATATCTACAGTTACAACGAATTGTTTGAATCTTGCCATTAGGCAGGACATGATAATGATTCGTGAGAAACGCCCTCAAATTTATCGCTTGAGGGCGTGATTATTTTGAGGGTGATAGATTTTGATATCTTCATCTAAAATAATGTTCATGATGCGCTCTCTAGTGACGGGATAGCCATAATAGAACCCTTGTACAAATGTATAATCAAAATTTTTAAGGTATTCAAGATGCGTATCGCTTTCAATGCCCTTGATGATAACTTCTATATCCAGTTCGCGGATAATATCTATCAATGCTTTGAGCATACTATGATTGTCACCGTGTTCATAGAAGAAGCTGATGTCGATTTTAAGCAAATCAACAGGCAGTTTTTTGAGATAATTGAGCGAGAGATATTCTGTTCCAAAATCATCTATGATGATTTTGAAGCCCAATTTCCGAAGTGCTGTGATTTGGCTTAAAAGGTGATCGAATTCGTTTTCAATAATTGTCTCACTGATTTCAAGACAGATTGTGCTGGCATCGGCTTTTTTTTCCATCAGAACTTGTTCAAGTTCTCTGATGATAAGTGCATCTAGTAATTCCTTGGAGGAGAGGTTAAACGTGATAAAAGTTGAATTCTCAGATGTATTGACGATATTGCTCAGTTCACAGACTTCAGAAAAAACATATTGTTGCAATTTCAGCATTAATTCCATCTCTGTGGCGAATGGAATAAAGGTTTTAGGAGCGATATAGCCAAATGGACTTTGCCAGCGTAAAACAGCTTCTATAAACTGAATGCGGTTGTTTTTCTTGTTGTAAATAGGCTGGTAGTTTAGAAATAATTGATCGCTTGTAATGGCCTGTTTGAGCTCCTGTTTGAGTAGGGCGATGTATTCAGACTGTTTTTTAGAGTTTTCATCAAAGTAAAAGTACTTGTTCTTCCCTGAATTTTTAGCTGTGTACATGGCCATATCAGCACTGCCGATTAAATCGTCATAACTGTTCCCATGAAGGGGGATAATGGCGATTCCCATGCTGAAAGTCATGGTAATTTCCGTTCCCCTGAGTGAAAGTGGCTGCGTAAAACCATCAAAGATCCTGTCGGCAATATAGTCTAGAGTGTTTTGGTCAGAGGCAGTGTCTATCAAGGCAATAAACTCATCGCCGCCAAATCGGTAGACTTTACCGTTATCTCCAAGCGTCTTCAAGAGCCTTTCTGAAATTGTGATGAGTACCTCGTCTCCAAAAGTGTGTCCATAGTGGTCGTTTATATTTTTAAAATTGTCAAAATCTATAAAAAATAGAGCGCCTTTTATGATGTTTTGAACAGGGCGAACCAATATCTTTTGAATGTCCAATTTGAGCGTATGGCGATTTGGAAGATGTGTCAGATAGTCATAAAATGCGTAGTCTTCAATGATTTTTTGCTTTCTTATAAGTTCTTCATTTTTGTCCAGCAAGGTATTTTGACTGAATACGAGTGCTTCATTTTGCGTCTTCAACTCTTCTTCTGAGGCAAGCAATTCTTCATAGAGATTTTGGATGTCTTCGTTTTTTTCTATGAGTGAGCGTTCAATGGACTTGCACTTCATGATATAGTAAATCAGGTAAATCAGGAAAAAGAGAATAAAAATAAGTATGATTGTGCCGAGAATGATATAGTCGAAGTACTGTTCCCAGAATGATGGCGTTCGGTTTAAATATAAGGTGTCATCAGGGAGTGCAGATGGTTTTAAATCGTACTTTTGAAGGCATGCATAATCAAATAGATACTTGTTTGGACTTGTGATGATAACGGCAAGATCAGCATAGCTTTGACCGCCTTCGAGAACGGATTTGACAATTCTAGCGGCCTCAATGCCCTGCTGATAATGGCTGATGACGCAACCCCCCAGGAGTCCATCTCCGATGCCATGTTCATAGAGGTGGAAGATGGGAACTGCACTTGAATCCACAATGAGCTTAAGGGATTGTTCGAATGGAAGTGTCCTTCCAGTGATATCTGAATAGGCGGCCAAAAGGAGGACAATCTCATGTGATCCCATTTTGGAGAGCTTTTCGCCAAGTTCATCAAAGGACATGTCCTCCAGAGAAAGCACTTCAAAAGTTAAATCAGGAAAGGCTGTATGCATCAGTTGGTATTTTTCAAGATCCCCTTTTCCTGCAAGGGTGTTATCCACAATGGCATAGACGGTTGTGGCCTGAGGAAGAAGTGCCTTCGCACTTTCAAGTGTTTCTTCCATGGAAATGTTTTCTATGACGCCGGAGACAAGCGGCATTTGATTTGCCATAAGGGCGTTGTCGATATTGTTGATGCCCAAAAAGACGATTGGAATATCCTGAAACAGCTCGGTTTGATGTTCCAGTGCAAAGTTATAGGCATTGTCATCACAGACGATGATAAAATCGTATGCTGAAGCATGTGACAATTTATATTTGAGTGCTTGGTAGAAAAGCGCAGTTTGTTCTTCAGAATTAAAGCGTTTTAAATCCATAAATTCCAGATCAATGGCATAGTTTTCAGCATCAAGTACAGATTTGATACCGTCAATCTGCTTGAAAAAAGTGGGAAATCTCGAGTTATAAGAACTAATCATGAGAACTTGATATTGTGATTTGCCCGAATCAAAGTCAGCCAATGAAAGAGATTGAAACAATATGAGGAATAGACTGATTAAAATGAAAAGGGAAAGGGCTTTTTTTCCAAAAGGCATGTGAAATCCTCCTTCTAGGTATATTTGAGTCTTATACCCTTTCATTGCTTCATAAATCACAACTAAATCCTTGTTATGCGTGAGAATAATTGATATAATTTTAAGCGATATTTTAAGAAATGAGGAATGGCGATTGAAAAAAGGCGATGAACTGATCCTGAAGATTGAAAAAATGAAGTATCCCAACATAGGTATTGGGTATGTAAACGATAAAAAAGTGCATGTTAAGAATGTTTTGAGCGGTCAAACAGTGAGATGCAGAATTAGTAAAAATAGAAGCGAAAAGAGAATTGGACGGTTACTTGAAGTGGTTGAGCCAAGTGCAGAAGAGCAAAATTCATTTTGCGAGCATTATGGGTTATGCGGTGGGTGTTTATTTCAGACCCTTTCAGGTGAAAATCAACTAAGAGCAAAATTTGATATGGTCAAGCTCCTATTTGATGAAGCGGGGATTGAAGTGCCACTGGATACGATTATGGAAAGTCCATCTCTATTTGAATACCGCAATAAGATGGAATTTTCATTTGGGGATGAAATAAAAGATGGTCCAATGACACTGGGCATGCACAAAAAAGGGCGGTATCACGACGTAGTTACCGTTGATAAATGTCACCTTGTGGATGAAGATTACAGAGTGATTTTAAGAGCTGTACTAGACTATGCGTGTGAACAGAAACTCCCTAAATTCAACAAAAACACTTTTGAAGGTTTTCTCAGACATCTTGTGATTCGCAAGAGCTATGTAACGGGGGAAATTCTCATAGGGCTTTCAGCTTCAACTCAGCCAATTTATGAAGATGGAACTTTGTTCAATCAGGCAGAATTTGTAAACCTTCTAAGGGGACTTCCTCTTAAAGGTGAGATTATAGGCGTTCTCTATATAAAAAATGATGGTGTCAGCGATGTGGTTCAAGGGGAATACGATGTTCTCTATGGGCGTGATTTTCTCTATGAAAAACTATTTGACCTCACTTTCAAAGTTTCTTTCTATGCCTTTTTCCAGACCAATACAGCAGGGGCAGAAAAATTGTACGAATCTGCCCTTGATTTGATACCTGAATTAGAGGGAAAACTGGCCCTCGATTTATTTAGCGGCACTGGGACGATTGGACAGATTATGTCCAAAAAAGCAAAACAGGTCATAGGTGTTGAAATTGTCGAAGATGCAGTGGCTTCAGCACGTGAAAACATGATGCTAAACAGCATTGAGAACTGCGAATTTCACTGCGGAGATGTATTTAAAGTCTTGTCAGAGATGACGCTCTCCCCTGATGTCATTGTGGTAGACCCGCCCAGAAGCGGAATGGGTGAGAAAACATCTATCAAGATTGCAGGATATGGCGTGGAGGAAATTTTATACATTTCGTGCAATCCCAAAACGCTTCTTGAAGACCTGATGGTTTTGAGTCGACAAGGATATGAGCCTGTGAAGATGCATTTGGTAGATATGTTTCCATGGACTGGATCGGTTGAGAGTGTGTGTCTCTTGAAAAAGGTTTCTTTAAACGACAGCCTATAAGGATAAACATGAAGAGAAGGACAATCATCAAATAGTGGTAAATTTAAACTTTCAAGTGGACTTAACCCGTCTGCTTGGAAGTTTTTTTATGTTTGCATACTCTTGGAATTTCACAAGGATAGGACGTATAAATGATGTCAACCAAGAAACGCTTAAAGAGATATTGGGAAATGGTGATATAGATGTGACGTTGAGTTTGGAAAGGCCACAGGAAGAGGCACAATAAATAAGCGGGCAGAGAAATAAGCAGATTTAGTTGAATCGACAAAGCGCCAGAAAGAGGTTTCTGACGCTTTGTAAACTTAGTTATATGGAACTGTTATTCTTTGTCAAATACCTCATAGCGAGAGCTTCTTCGAAATCTGGAGAAGAGGTTGTCCCTTTGTCCTTGGCGATCCGATAGTACTCACATTTATAGTTGATTTTAACCAGAGCTTTTTCAAGTAATTGGATTTGTTCTTCGGCTTTCTTCTTTTGCTCCATAAAGAGATTGTAACGCTGGTCAATGGTTTCGTCACCTATTTCACACCATGTAAAAAAAGTTTTAATGTCCTTTAGGGGCATGCCCGTTGTCTTGAGACATTCAATCATTTTTAGACATTCTATATCTGTATCGTCAAATAGTCGTATGTTGCCATCGGTTCGATTGACCAATGGCAGAAGGCCTTCCTTATCATAATACCGAAGTGAAGAGATTGACAAGTTCAGCATTTTAGAAACTTCACCAATTGTGTAAGCCATAAATCCTCCTATGTGAAAAAAATATATATAAACTTAAAGTGATGTTTAGGTATGTTGTATATTATAATCAATTTAGTATAACTTAGCCTGAATTATTCATGAACCTATGAC
>DKFC01000020.1 GCA_002452745.1 Firmicutes bacterium UBA6806 | reverse complement strand
CTAAGATAAATTTAGTATACAAGGTATAAACAATGAAAATAGCAAGTGAACAGGCTTTTATAGAACAAAATGTATTTGGTAAAGGACAGGAAAACACCTATTTTGCCCAGTATTTTGTGGGAAACTCTTTTTTAAATCCCTTGACGAATCCAGGGGAGTATGCCCTATTCTTAGCAAATATCACCTTTGAACCTGGATGTCGAAACAACTGGCATATTCATCATGCCAAGGAAGGTGGCGGGCAAATTCTCCTTTGTACAGCTGGCAGTGGCTGGTATCAAGAAGAGGGAAAAGAGCCAATTAGCCTTGAGCCGGGAATGGTCATTAAAATTCCTGTGGGTGTAAAGCATTGGCATGGTGCTAAGGCCGATAGCTGGTTTAGTCATATTGCAGTGGAAGTGCCTGGCGTTGAAACGAAAAACGAATGGTGTGAACCCGTTTCTGAAAAAGCGTACAACATGCTCTAAATAAAATCCTGTAAAGGCGATCTAGGAAGGTGAAATCCTGTGAAAAGAGATAGATATAATTTGATGAACTCTGATCCAGAGTTTGCATTGAGGTTTGAAGCATTTTTGGAAGAAGTAAAAGTGGAAGACGGTCAGACGCTAGATGATGAAACACGTTATTTGTGTATTTTAGCGGCATTGATTGGAAGTCAGAGCATAGAAGTTTACAAAATAGTTCTTATGGATGCTTTAGAAGAAGGCTTTGCACCTGTTGCTGTGAAAGAAATTGTCTATCAGGCAGTGGCGTACTTGGGCATGGGAAGAGCTTATCCATTTACAACAGCCACAAACGAAGTTTTTTTAGAAAGTGGAATCTCACTGCCAATTAATGGACAAGAGACAGCAACAAGTGAAGATAGACTTCTAAAAGGCGCTGAAGTCCAAGTTCAAATCTTCGGCGAGGGAATGCGTACATTTTGGCAAGGCGGGCACATCAATCGCTGGTTAGCATCCAATTGTTTTGGGGACTACTATACAAGGTCAGGACTGACTCTTAAACAAAGGGAGTTGATAACCTTTTGTTTTTTAGCGGCACAAGGAGATTGTGAACCGCAACTGGTAAGCCATGTCTTTGGAAATATAAATCTTGGAAATGATGATAAATTGCTCGCAAGGGCAATCTCACAGTGTTTGCCATATATTGGATATCCCAGAAGTTTAAACGCACTTGCAGGGATAAAAAGGGCTATGGAGCAGCTAGAGGCCGGTTCAAAATGAGGGAATGTGGGAATTAAAATAGATTGAATTGTGAATATGCTTTTGAAGTCTCTGCATTCTACAGTGGATTATACCTTGCGTGACATGAAAATGGAACGTTTGCGCGAAGATCAATACTTAATTTTGACAATTTTTCAAGATCAGTATATGATCTTCATAAGAACTATGAAGGATTGTTGAGGGTGAAATAAGTGAGCAAGTCAATATCAAATAAAGCGTTGCAAACGAAGAACCAAATAACGAGTATAGCAAGAAAAATGTTTGCTGATAAAGGATATACAGCGACAACTTTGAGAGATATAGCGAAAAGTGCAGGGGTAACAACTGGTGCATTTTATAAATACTATAAGAGCAAAGAAGAAATTTTAATATCAATCTTTAATGAGGGGTTTACTAAGCAGTGGGAAAGGTTTTATGAATTGAACGAAGATTTAACCCCTCTTAAATATGCAGAAATGGTAGCTGAGATTAACAATGGATTGGCGGATGCATTTGGAACAGAATTGCTCAAGGTGTATTGTAATGCACAGATCGAACTGGGGAATCAAGGGTCGCTTTGGAAAGTGTTGGATTCAGAGGAGTACAGTCTGTATGACAGGCAGTTGCTCGAAACCCTAGCCGAAAAATACAGTACAGGCTACACTTGGAATGAAATCGACAGAATCATTGCAAAAATAGATAGAGGCGTGATATTAGATTGGTTAATCAGTGGTGGCGATTATGATCTTGGGGCTGAAACGAAAGAAATGCTATTGCTTGTTTTCAAAGTTATCTTTGATAAATGGATATTTTAAGTAAAAAACTGAAAAAGATTGAATTCAAAAAGATAACGTGTTATAATTTTCAAAAAATAACACGTTATCTTTTTTCGTGGAGGAGATTTTATGAGCGCTATAACTGAATTTGAGAAAAAAAGACTTTGGGGTGGACTGTGTGATGGACAAGGCAAGCCTGTAAATTTGAAAGAGGCCGATATTGTGGTATTTGGCATTTCGTATGACGATAATGTCAGCTATAGAAAAGGCGCAAAGGAGGGACCAGCAGCCATCAGAAAATCCACAGAACCGATACCACCAACGACGGAGTATTTTGAAGATTTATCGGGTACAAAAGTTGTGGACTTAGGTGATTTTTATGATGATGATTGCAATCGGCTCTTTGAAAAGGTAGAGCAAGAAGTTCAAGTACTCGTGCGTAATCAAAAGTTTTTTACGATGATTGGAGGAGACCACTCAGTCACGATACCTGTTTTGAGAGGAATAGATAAGGCCATAGAACATAATTTCGGAATCATTCATATAGACGCTCACTTTGATTTGTGTGATGAGCTATCTGGAAGTAAAGTATCACATGGCTGTACGCAGAGAAGAGCAGTTGAGTTAAATCACATCAAGGATTCAGAGAGTATTTTCTTTATCGGTATCCGATCTGCTGAAATTGATGAAATTGACTTCATGAAAGAAAACAAGGTAAACGTCATCAATGCAGCTTCGTTTGAAGAAATGGGAACGAAAAAGGTTATTGAAATAGTTAAAGAGAAGATGAAGAACTTTAAGAGCATTTACATCACTTTGGATATTGACTCTTTAGATCCCGCATATGCTGCGGGCACTGGAACACCAAAATTTGGTGGACTGACCTCTCGACAAATATTAAACCTCTTAAAGGGATTGTTTGAATTACCGATTATAGGATTTGACGTGGTGGAAGTTGCACCTAGCCTTGACAGTTCCATGTCCTCAGTCTATGCTGCCCAAAGGATAATCACGGAATGTTGGGGGCATCAAATGAGGAAAACGAGATAGGCTGTTATCCAAAAGTTTTAAGAATTGTTTCAATTAGAGACAGAATATTGATGAAAGCGATTATCAAGCACCCATGAAACAGAAGTATCGAGATTGCGCATGTGGCGATTCTTGACAACCCAACTTTGATTTTATACGATTAAAATAGAAATTATCAAAAGGGGAACACGACATGACGCATTTAATCGTAGAATTTCAAGGTGCAAAAATCAAGGTAGAAAATAGAGGAATTGCCAATATTAACATACGAAACTTCTTCTTAAACTATACAGCAATATATGCAAACCAAATTGGATCGGACAGTATCCTAGTGGGAATTAGCGATAAACCTTGGGTATATCTGGATGTCCAGAGTGAGAGGGGATTAGAAATGCTTTTAGTGGAACTTCCAAAAACGTATAACAATTTTGCAGTTGTTGAACCTTGGGCTGAAACAGTTATACACAGGTTTTATGGAGGTCAAATTTTCGATGAACTCAGATGCAAGAAATTGTGTTTATCGGAATCCGATTTTATAAAAAGTGCCGTTGAAGATCGTTGGTGGTCCGAAAGAGAGAAACTTGTGATAGGGCCTCTGCGCGTTGAGGAGTCAGCTTATATTCAGGCGAATCATAAATATGCTGATTTTACAGATGAACCTTACATTACAGATCGAATTTTAAAGGGGATTCACTTTGGTGTTAGAACACTTGATGGTCAACTAGTAGCTTGGGTCTTGACACATGATGATGGTGCCATAGGATTTTTATATGTAATGGAGGCCTATAGAGGGAGAGGAATTGCCTCAAAACTGATAGAAAGAGTGGTTGAAGAACACTTCAAACGCAACCTGATTCCGTTTGTCCACATTGAAGTAGAGAATCTTCCTTCGTTGAATCTGGTTCAAAAGTCAGGTTTTAAACAAGTCGGTGATGTGGCGTGGTTTAGCTTAAAAGAATAGAGTTTAAATAAAAATTACCCGATGCTCTTAAGAGCACCGGGTAATTTTTTTGCGCCATTGAGAAAGAAAGCTGGCAAAAACGATTTTACCTAGAATGAAGTCCTTCTTTATCAAAAAGCTGACCGATGAGATTAAAGAAATCTCTTTCAGGTTGTCCAAGATATGAATCCTTTAAATAGAGTACCTGAACATCCCAAAAAACCCCTTCTCGTCCAATCGAAAACAATGACAAGTCACTGCTCACTTTGGTTAAATTGGTGGTTAGATGTGGAATAATCGCCGATCCCATTCCAGTTGAGGCCATTCTAAGGCAGGTTATATTGCTTGAAAATTCCATTTTTATCTGAGGTTTGACATTATTCTGCTTGAAGATATGGTTACTTGCATTTCGAATGGCATGTTCTTGAAACAATAAAAAATATGGAATATCCTCTAATTTTTTTAAATTGACATGCTTTTCCATAGACTTGACAAGATGATGTTTCTTCACAACATCATTGTGTGCTACATAGAGCAGTTCTTCTCTATAAATATTCTCCCGCTCAATGCCGATTGATTCTTCATATGAATAATTGGGAAGTATTAAAAAATCGACAAGACCTTCTCGAAGTGCTTCTCTAAGTTTGTATCCACTGGCAGTAAAGACTTCTATGTCAATTCCCGGATAGAGTTTTGCAAAAGCAGGAATGAGGATTGGCATCATATAAGCCCCCCTTTCTCTGGATGTCCCTATCTTTAGTTTTCCAACGGTGTAGTCACTGATATCTCTAAATCGCTTGTTCAGTTGCTCGCGTTCCAGCAAAATACGATTTGCAGAATCCACAAAACACTCCCCCGCATAAGTAAGGGAGATCGGTGTTGTAGAGCGGTTAAAAAGGGGCAGTCCCAATTCTTCTTCAATTTTTAAAATGTAATGGCTCATTGCTGACTGTGAGATATAAAGAGATTCAGCCGCTTTTGTGATGCTTCTATGCTTTGCCACCGCCGAAATATATTCTAATTGTCTGAAACTGTTCATTGTATTCATCCTCATAATTTAATTTTGAATTTATTATACCTAGATTGTTTGGAACATGCAAGAATATCATGAGTAAATGCTCATGTCTATTACGCAAAAAACGGTATTATACAAATGATAATGACTTTGTTAAACTTTAGATACAGCTGAATTATACTAACGAGGTATGCGTATGAAAAAGAATTTAACTAGAAAAATACTGGAAAGCCATCTCTCAACACCGACAACTATGGAAGCGGGAGAAGAGATTTTCTTAAAAGTAGATCAAACACTAACTCATGATATTAATGCAGTAATGACATATTTGGCTTTCGAGGCAATTGGAATTGAACGCATAAAGACAGAATGCAGCGTAAGCTACTTAGATCATAACTTACTTTATTTGGATCACAAAACACCAGACGACCATATTTACTTACAATCAGTTGCTAAAAAATACGGGGTTCATCTTTCGAAACCTGGAAACGGCATTTGTCATACGGTTCATGCAGCGAGGTTTGGTGCACCTGGAAAAGTAAGTATGGGTGGAGACAGCCATACGCCACATGGGGGCAGTATCGGTATGTTATCCATCGGCGTTGGTGGAATGGATGTTGCAACCGCCATGACAGGGTTGCCAATGAGGCTTACAATGCCGAGAGTGGTAAACGTCTATCTCACTGGAAAGTTAAACCCAGGATGTAATGCAAAAGAAGTTATTTTGGAAATGCTGAGAAGAATAACCATAAAGGGAGGACTGGGAAATGTCTATGAATATACTGGCCCAGGTGTTGAAACCCTTGAAGTACCAGAACGCGCAACTATAACAAATATGGGAGCTGAATTGGGTGCGACAAGCTCCATTTTTCCAGCGGATGAAAAAGTTAGACAGTATATGAGCGCTCAGGGACGTGAAGCATCGTTTACGGAGCTGCTACCGGATGAAGGCTGTGAATACGATGACGTCATTCATATAGAACTTGATAAACTAACACCGCTAATGGCCTGTCCGCATCAACCAGATAACGTCAAACCAGTTCATGAGGTTGAGAAGAAAAAAGTGCAGCAAGTCTTTATTGGGAGTTGTACAAATGCAAGCTATGCAGATATTGCAAAAGCGGCGCTGGTATTAAAAGGACAGATTGTACATGAAGATGTAAGTTGCACCTGCGCAATATCATCCAAACAAATATACATTCAATTGCTTCGAGATGGATATATAGAGATGCTGATGAAAGCGGGCGTCAGATTGTTGGAACTTGCATGTGGGCCTTGTTGTGCCATAGGTCAATCCCCTGCAGATCACGGTGTCGCAGTAAGAACCACAAATAGAAATTTTAAAGGCAGATCGGGAAATGCAAATGCAGAAATATACCTAGTAAGTCCTGAAACAGCTGCGGCAACAGCTATAAAAGGAACTTTCGCAACGGCAGAGGAGATTTTAAAGGATAGAATATCCATTTTGGCGGATATAAGAGAACCGGAAATTTATCCAATGGATGATGATTTGATATTAAAACCGATTTCATCAGATGAATCAGAAAAAATTGAAATTATCAGAGGCCCTAATATCAAACCGTTGCCTGTACCAGAAGCACCAGAAGAAAGACTTGAAGCGACAGTTAGCCTCAAAGTAGGTGATAACATTACAACCGATGATATTACACCAGCCAGTGCAGAATTCAGTAGCATGAGATCGAATATTCCACTAATGTCTCAATACTGTTATCACAGATATGATCCAACTTTTGCTGGGCGTGCGAAAGAAATGGGAAAAAGCATCATCATTGGCGGTGAAAATTATGGACAGGGGTCAAGTCGTGAACATGCGGCTATTAATCCAATGTTTCTGGGCGTTAAGGCGATTATAGCTAAGAGCATTGCCAGAATTCACAAAGGCAATTTAGTGAACCACGGAATTATTCCACTGCAATTTGAAGATAAGCAAGACTATGAACGTGTTGAACAAGGTGATGACCTCATCATCAAAAATTTATTGTCTAGACTTTCAGAAAGGCGAGTTGAAGTTTTTAACATGACTAAAAATACGACTTTTATGTGTACTTTGGAATTGACAGATAGCGAAATTGAAGTTGTGTCAAAGGGCGGACAGTTAAAGCACATCAAGAGTTTACTTGGAAATAAGTCAGAGATGAACTAGGGAGGTGAATGGAAATGGAAATCTTAAAACTGATGGAATGCTATCAGAAAACTTGTGAAAGCTCAGAACTCTTTAAAAGACTGGAAAAGTTTTCAAGCACAGAAATTGCTGACGCTGTTGGAAAAAGTGCCGTGATGAGCTCTAGGATTCAATTGAACGGTAGGCGTAAGAAATTAATTGGTCAAGCCTATACGGTTAAAGTTCCTCTATTGGAGAGTCAGATGACTTTGGATGCCATTTCCAGGGCTTCTCAAGGTGATGTTCTTGTAATAGATACCTCTCATAATTATATGGCTGCAGTATGGGGCGATATAAAGACTATTAGAGCAATCACAAGTGGCATAGCGGGAGTTGTTATAGATGGATTGGTGCGGGATGTTAGACAAATTAGAACATTGCCATTGCCAGTTTTCTCTGCTGGAAATATTCCCTGTGCAAGTGGGCATGCAGGCGGTGGCGTGTGCGGTCAAGAGATCATGTGTGGAGATGTCATGGTCAGAACGGGGGATGTTGTGTTTGGGGATGATGATGGTGTCGTCGTTATTCAAAGAGAGGCATTGGCTTCTGTAATTGAAAAAGCAGAAGCGAAGAAAAAGTTGGATGAAGAAAGAATTGAAGAGATACTCAAGAGAATCTTTTGAAAGTGAGTCTATAAACAACCAGATTAGAGTAAATAAGTGTTATGCACGGTTATGAATTTGTATCATAAAGGGGAGAACAAAATGGAGAGTATTCGTAGTGCTCAAGAGAAGTTTGCTGAACTTATCAAGTCTGAATTTGAACGTATTGAGCGAATGAAGAAAGATGTCGAAATTAAAGATCACTCTAAGCAGGAAGAGATCATAGTTGGTATTTTACCTGGTGATGGGATTGGTCCGATTATTATGGAGCAGGCAGTTCGTGTTGTGAGCGAACTGGCAAGTACAGAAATTTCAAATGGAAAGATCAAACTGTATGAAATCAAAGGCATGACAATTGAAGAGCGCGTTGAGCAGATGGAAAGCCTACCAGAAGCAGTTATGGAAGAGATTAAGAAATGTGATGTAATTGTTAAAGGGCCCATGGTTACACCATGTCATGGCGATGGCATGCCAAATCTTGTTAGTGCTAATAGTCTGCTGAGAAGAGGGCTTGATTTATATGCAGCTGTTCGTCCAATTCGAATCGTGGAAAAGGGGATTGACTGGACTTTTTTCAGAGAGAATATTGAAGGGGAGTATATCTTGGGAAACAAGGGAATTCCAGTAACTGAGGAGTTGGCTTTTGACTTTAAGGTACAGACAAAACTTGGTACAGAGCGCATTGCACGTGCAGCCTTTGAGTTTGCTAGAAAAAATCATAAAAAGAACGTCACAATTGTGACTAAAAACAACATTGTAAAATTAACTGATGGTAATTTTGTGAAGGAAATTCGAAGGGTGGGACTCGAGTATCCTGAAATTGAAATTCAAGAGCGGTTGGTGGATGCCATGAGTGCAAAAATGTTGGATGCTGAATTCAATAAGGGCATTGAAGTGGTTGTATTGCCAAATTTATATGGTGATATAGTAACTGATGTTGCTGCTGAGCACCAGGGGGGACTTGGGACGGCTTCTTCTTCAAATATTGGAAATAAGTACGCCATGTTTGAAGCTATCCATGGGACAGCGCCATTTCTTATGGCAAATGGAAGAGGAGACTATGCAGATCCGTGTAGTTTAATCAGGGCAATGGGCATGATGTTGCAGCACATTGGCTATGGAGAGTATACTCAAAAGTTAAATAAAGCGTTGGATATCTGCACCGTTACTGAAAAAAAAGTCGTGCTGACAACCTTTGCAAATGATGCCAGCGCAGCAGAATTTACAGATTATCTAATTGAAACACTTCGCAGTCTTTAGGAGGCGCTAAGGAGATTAAAATAATCATTTTGGATTATTCCTTGAAGCAATTTGAGGATAATTATATAAATTCCAATTGAAGGAGGAAATTATTAATGGTATCAAAGAAGACATTGGCAAAACTGATGAGTGTCATGTTAGTGGGTTCTATGCTGTTAGCAGGATGTTCAAGCAGTGCGCCAGCGGGGGAATCTCAAACTGATACGCCAAAGGCTGAAGCGCAGACTGAAGAAGTGGCATATCCAACACAAACACTTGAATTTGTTGCACCAGCGGGGGCAGGTGGTGGATACGACCTGACAATACGTACAATGGCAAAAGTACTTCATGACAATAATTTAGTTTCAGTTCCTATGCCAGTAACAAACAAAAGCGGCGGAGGCGGCGGTGTAAACTTAGCGTACATGCAAGAGAAAAAAGGCAGCGACACATACATCGCGGTTTATTCACCACCACTTTTATTAATTAACTTAACTGGACAAACGCCGTTGAGTTACAAAGACACGACACCATTGGCAGGGTTGATGGCGGATTATGATTGTTTCGTCGTACCAAAAGATTCTCCATATAAATCTATCAACGAAGTTTTTGAAGCCTTGAAAGCAGATCCTAAAAGTGTAAAATACGGCGGGAACTCTGCGGCGGGTAGCTTTGACCATTTGGCATTCCTAATAATGGCAAAGGCAGCAGGCCTTACAGTGGATCAAATAAAGCAAATTGACTATATCAGCTTCCAAGATGGATCTGCGCCGGCACAATTAATGGGCAAGCACATTGACTTGTTATCAACAGGATTGGGCGATGTAAAAGGGCTTATTGAAAGTGGCGATGTAATTGCCCTTGCAACAACAGCGGACAAAAGAATTGGAACTGGCAAGATTGCCGAAGTACCAAGTTGTCAAGAACTTGGCATTGATGCCACTGCTAGAAACTGGAGAGGTATCTTTGGCGCACCAGATATGCCAGAATATGCAGTTAAATTCTGGGAAGATGCTTTGAAAAAAATGACTGAAACTGAAGACTGGAAAAAAGCGTCTGAAGCAAACGGTTGGGACATTGTTTATCTGAATACTGAAGAATTCAACAAATTCTTAGATGAAACAAATGAACAGTACATTGAACTTCTCAAATCAATTGACATGTTAAAACAATAGAAATTTATGAATAGTTGCTGTGAATGCTAACGTTATCATTCACAGCAACCCATCATATTTAGGAGTGAAAAAATGAAGATAAACAAATTGACGGGCATTATTACGTCTCTGTTTGGATTGATATTTACCTTCGCCACGTTAAACTTGCCAAGGGCTGCCTTGGGCAATCCAATGGCCCCACTGTATTTCCCTCTGATTTGTGGCGTGGGAATAACCGTTTGCGGTGTTGCCTACTATATTGTTAAAGGGAAGAAAGGTAATTCAGTATCAGCGGGAAGTGAAGGGGAAAAATTCTCTTTACAAAAAATTTCGAAAGATGATAAGTTGATTGCTCTCACTTGTGTGCTGGGACTCTTATACGCAGTTCTATTTCATAGAATTGGTTATATTTTATCGACAGTTCTATTCTTAGGCGGAATGCTATTTGCACTTAATGACGGCTTAAAAAAATGGAAAACAAACATTCTGGTGGCGGTAGGTTTCAGTGTCATAATCTATATATTATTTTACCGGATGTTGGGAATTCCTCTTCCTCAAATGCCTGTTCTTAATATATAAAGGGGGAAAATAAAAAGTGGAATCAATTATTATGAATTTTTTAGCAGGCCTTCAGACTTCAATTGAGCCAATGAACTTAGTTTGGGTTACAATTGGAGGACTCCTTGGAACCATAATTGGCATGCTTCCTGGACTTGGGCCTGCAACAGGTGTTGCTGTCTTGTTGCCAATGACATACAGCATGGGCCCAACTGCGGCGCTTATAACAATGTGCGGCGTCTATTACGGTGCAATGTATGGTGGGTCAAGGGCTTCTATACTCATAAACACACCCGGTGATGGAGCGGCTATAGCAGCAACTTTTGATGGATATCCAATGGCTATGAACGGACGTGCAGAATCAGCACTGGCCATGTCGGGAATAGCTTCTTTTATCGGAGGCAGTATATCCATTATCTTTATTATCTTTCTTGCAAAACCAATTTCAAGTCTGGCATTGAGTTTTGGGCCAGCAGAATATTTTTTACTATTTGTCACAGCATTGGCGATGACATCAACAATGTCCAAAGGCAATGCACTAGGTGGATTCATATCCATGTTTATAGGATTAATTATCTCTACAGTGGGCTTGGACGGACTTACTGGCGTCAGTAGGTTTACATTTGGAACATTGGAGCTTCAATCTGGAATAGACTTTTTAACTGTTATCATTGCGATTTATGCACTTGGAGAAGTTTTTAAATGCTTTGGAGATCTTCGACAAGGTAAGAAAAAAATGCAAACTAAGTTCGGGAAAATATGGATAAGCAAAGAAGAGTGGAAAAAATCATGGCTTCCAATTTTGCGATCTACCCCAATAGGCTTTATTATAGGCGCCCTTCCAGGTGCAGGTGGAACAATGGCTTCTTTGATGGCATATAATAATGAAAGAAACCTGTCAAAGAATCCAGATGATTTTGGTAAAGGTGAAATTGTGGGGCTGGCAGCACCAGAAGCTGCTAACAATGCAGCATCAGTTGGCGCTTTAGTGCCAATGTTATCTCTGGGTGTTCCAGGATCTGGAACAACGGCGGTTATGATGGGTGCGCTTCTCATGCTAGGCCTTCAACCAGGACCATTGTTATTTACTCAACACGCTGATATTGTTTGGGGTGTTATTGCAAGTATGGTTGTTGGAAATATGATTTTAGGAATCATAAACATACCTTTGGCGGGTGTTTTTGTAAGGGTTTTATCTGTACCCCCTAAAATTTTATATCCTTGTATATTGGCGCTTGCTTTTATTGGAAGTTACGCAATCAGCAACAGCGTTGCAGATTTCTACCTTCTTATCTTCTTTGGATTATTGGGCTTTTTCTTAGACAAAGCAAAGATTCCAACGTCACCATTAATTTTAGCGGTAATCGTTGGGAACTCAATGGAAGTATCTTTCCGTCAAGCATTGATTATATCGGATGGAAGCCTCAGTATCTTCTATAGTTCTCCTGTGTCAATCGTACTGTTGGTATTGGCGGTTGCCTTCATAGGGTTGCCTATGTTTAGAGGTTTGGTTAAAACTATAAAGACGAGAACGGCATAATTCGATCTCAAATTTAAAACACTCTTGAGAATTGCAAGAGTGTTTTTTTATCGAGGTAAAATGCATCATCAAAGGTTAAATCAAGTGGGGTGGCATCTGAGCAAATGATTAGGCCTCATGAAAGTACTCTTGAATGAGTTTAGTAAGATACCTTGTGGCATTTGGTAGGTAATTTTGACTGAGGGTTGCAACGACCAGTTCCCAGTCGCTGAGAGAGCCGTCTTCAAGCGCGTAGAAGTCAAGGTTTTGATCGTGTTCTATAAAGTCCATAAATATTTCAGGGTAAAAGGTGACACCGAATCCTGTGCTTGCAAGTCTTGCGGCGGTTATGATATTACGAGTGACCACGATTCGCTGAGGGGTGACGTTGTGAGCCCTGAAAATACGCTTGGAAATACTGCGGCTCATCTGGTCGTAATCCGTCAAAATAAACCGTTCATCTTGGAGACGTGAAATATTTATGAGGGGATATTTTTGGCCCTTGAGTTTTTTTATATCGGAACAAAGCGGGTGATTTTTGGCGGTGGCAAGCAACAATCGAGATGTGTTTACAGGATATATTTCGATTGCAGGATCATCGTGAAAAGAGGGATCTACATGAAGAACCGCAAAATCAATCTTGCCAACTTTTAAATGTTCGATGAGTTCCCTTGAACTGCTTTCTTCAAATGAGATATCAAAATCAGGTGCTATTTTTTCGAACTTTGGAAGGAGAAAGGGCAAGAGAATTGAACCTATATAATTGGTGATACCAAAATGAGATTTGCCCTTTGCCATTTGATCTATTTCAGATAATTCATTTTCAAAGTCAGCATATATTTTCAATATATTGTTTGCCATCATGTAGTATTTATTCCCAATCTGCGTTAACACAAGACCATTTTTTGTTCTTGTGAAAATAGTTACACCCATGTCAGTCTCTATTTTTTTTATGGCATTACTAAGTGAGGGCTGGGAGATGAAAAGTTTCGAGGCGGCCTTTGATACAGTTCCTTCTTCCGCCACAGTTTTAATGTATTTTAAATCAATAAATCTCATGATGACAACTCCTTTGGAACTCAATTTATGGGAAATTAAAAACAGAGACAATGTATAGTTAAAAGCTATACAAACTATTGTTGATAAGTATTTTACAAATTCATGAACATAGTATAGCATAAAAATTGATTAATGAATAGGCCTATGAAGGCCATGCAAAGTGGAGGTTTTATATGATAAAGCTGTTTGAGGGCGGAGCCTATATTCTAAACGGTCAAGAGATTTTAAAGGATTCTCCAGAGGCACTGGAGCAAATTTATAAGAAGACAAATGTGAAGATTTCAAAAGAAGAGGCAAAGAAGGGAACAATTGCCCATGAGATTATCTCAAATCACAACACGTCTCAAAATGAAAATGCATTGCAGTTAAAATTTGATTCGCTGACATCGCATGATATCACGTATGTGGGGATTATTCAAACAGCTCGTGCCAGCGGCATGAAAGAATTCCCGATCCCTTATGTTTTAACCAACTGTCATAATACCTTAGGAGCTGTTGGCGGAACCATCAATGAAGACGATCACAAATTTGCACTGTCCGCAGCAGAAAAATATGGTGGGGTTTATGTGCCGCCGCATCTTGCAGTTATTCACTCGTATAATAGAGAAATGATGGCGGGCTGTGGCAAGATGATTTTAGGATCGGATTCTCATACGCGCTATGGGGCACTTGGAACACTGGCTGTTGGCGAAGGCGGTGGTGAGCTGGTTAAGCAATTGGTTGGCAAGACATACGATTTTAAGAGACCGGAAGTTGTTGCAATTTATTTGACTGGGAAGGTAAAAGAGGGCATTGGGCCTCATGATGTTATTTTACAAATTATCGGGAAAGTCTTCAAAAATGGATATGTCAAAAATAAGGTGATGGAGTTCATTGGAGATGGCGTTGGCGGTCTGGATATAGAATTCAGAAATGGAATTGATGTTATGACCACAGAAACCACTTGCTGGTCTTCAATTTGGAAGACAGATGATGTGGTTCAAAAGTATTTTGAAAATCATCAAAGGCCAGATGCATATAAGTCGTTAGCACCTAAGGAAATCGCTTACTATGATGGGGTGGTATATGTTGATCTCAATAAGATTGAAGCCTCAATAGCATTGCCATTTCATCCGAGCAATGTCTATACGATTAAAGAATTCCGTGAAAACGCAACTGAGATTCTCAAAAATATCGAGGCAGAGGCAAGAGCACTTGGTGGAGAGAACTGCGACATAGACTTGCTCGGAAAATACAGAGACGGCGAGTTCTACGTGGATCAGGGAATTGTGGCAGGTTGTGCAGGTGGTACCTTTGACAATGTCGTTGCCGTTGCAGATATTTTAGAGGGCAAATCAATTGGAAATGGCAGTTTTTCATTGAGCGTTTATCCAGGTAGTCAGCCAGCGTATAGAGCATTAGTCGAAAATGGAACAGTTGGAAAACTCATGGATGCAGGGGCAATTGTACGTTCTGCTTTCTGTGGACCTTGTTTTGGAGCAGGCGATACACCGGCAAATAACGAGTTTTCAATTAGACATACGACACGTAATTTCCCTAGTAGAGAAGGTTCAAAGCCAATTGGAAATCAAATGGCGTTTGTTGCTTTGATGGATGCCAAATCTATTGCTGCAACGGCTGCAAATGCAGGCAGGCTGACAGGAGCAGATGAGATAAACATTGAGTACTCTCATCCAGATTATAAATTTGATACGAAGATATATGAAAACAGAAACTACAACGGATTGTCAAAGGCAAAATCAGATATGGAACTCGTTATGGGCCCTAGCATAAAAGATTGGCCGGAGATGATGCCTTTGGGACAACATGTTCTCTTGAAGGTAGCCGCAATGATATTCGATGAAGTTACTACAACAGATGAACTGATTCCTTCTGGGGAGACCTCGTCTTATAGATCTGATCCGTATAAACTCGCAGAATTTACCCTTTCGAGGAGAGTTCCAACTTATGTGCCAAAGGCAAAAGCAATAAGAACAATCTCAAATGAGTTTAAAGATGGGCGAAGTGGTGACCTTACCTCTATCATAGAAAAAATTTCAGGATTGGGATATGAGGTAACTTCTGATAATACCTCGTTTGGAAGTTCAATATTTGCAAAGAAACCCGGCGATGGTTCTGCGAGAGAACATGCGGCATCCTGTCAAAAGGTGCTCGGTGCATGGGCGAATATTGCGCATGAATACGCAACCAAGAGGTATCGTTCCAATCTCATTAACTGGGGCATGATACCATTTATACTCAAAGATGCGCCAACCTTTGAAGAAGAAGCCTATATTTTTGTGCCAAATATCAAAGAACAATTGCTCAGTGGTCAAGAGAAGTTTGAGGCGTTTATAATTGGTGAGGACAGCGTTTCCTTTGAACTGTGTATTGATCCATTAACTGAAGATGAGCGGAAGATTATTACATCGGGATGCTTAATCAACTATTATAAAAAACAGTAAATGATACCCCAAGTGGAATGTCATATTTGAATGCATAAATTAAGGAGGTAGAAACATGGTAGGAATTTGCGGGACGGAAGAAGAGTCAGATGTATTGGTCAAAGTCTCCTTGGGTGGAGACGAAATCGTAGTCAATTTGACATCACGCAACAAAATCCTGTTTGGAAGACATATAGAAAAAGCGGTAAAAGAGAGCTGTAAGGCCTTAAATATCAATGGTGCGGTTGTGGAAGTTAAGGACTTTGGCGCGTTGGATTTTGTTATCAGAGCGAGAACGAAGACCGCTATCAAAGATGCGCTGAGAGAGGTGGAACTATGAAAAAGCAATTGAGAAGAAGCATGCTGTTTTGCCCTGCAAATAAGCCCAAAAATCTTTTTACAGCAATGATATATGAGCCTGATTGCATTATTTTTGATTTAGAGGATGCCGTACCATACAACGAAAAGCGCAGTGCGAGGGATTTAGTGGTTGAAGCCCTTCAAAGCGTGGATTATGGCAAATCCGAAGTGTTTGTGAGAATCAATGCCCTCTATACAGAATTTGGTATTGATGATGTGAAAGAACTTGTACCCGCTGGATTGAAGCGATTGAGACTTCCTATGTGCGAGAGCGCAGATGACGTAGAGCGATTAGATGTACTGTTGACTGAGCTTGAAAAAGAGCATGGCATTGAGGCTGGAAGTGTTAAAATTCAGTGTGCAATTGAAACGCCACTGGGTGTGCTTAATTCTTTGGCAATTGCTCAGGCATCTCCACGAGTTGTGTCAATCTCTTTTGGAGCAGAAGACTTTACTCGTACTTTGGGAACGGACAGAACCAAAGCTGCAACAGAATTGTTCTTGGCAAGAAGTACAGTAGCCCTAAATGCAAAAATAGCAGGGGTAGATTCAATTGATACGGTTTTTGCAGATGTAAAAGACACAGATGGCTTTATCAGAGAAGTTGAGAGTGCTAAAAATCTTGGATTCTCAGGAAAATCTTGTATTCATCCAAGTCAAGTGGAAATTGTTCACTCGGTGTATACACCAGCAAAAAAAGACATTGAATCCTCTTTGAGGATCATCAAAGCGGCAAGAGAGGCCAATATTGAAAAAGGCGGTGTCATCGTCGTTGATGGAAAGATGATTGACATTCCTGTAATCGCAAAAGCTGAAAGAATAATTGAACTTGCTTTAGGTGCGGGGATAAAAATAAGCGGGGTGGAAAACAATGAGACAAAATAGAGTACTTCCAAATTATATTGATGGATATGGCGAGGTTAAACCTTATAGTGGTCCATTTGAAATTCAGCCTACAGCGACGAAATATGGCCCTAAAATGGGCTATTCCAAACCGGGGATGTCGAAAATTTTAGGGACAATTAGAGAAGCACTTGAAAAATCGGGTGTCAAAAATGGACAGACCATATCATTTCACCATCATCTTAGAAATGGGGACGTCGTGCTCAACCTAGTTGTGGACGAAATTGCGGCAATGGGCGTTACAGATATTACAATTTGTGCATCATCACTCACAAATGCTCACGAACCACTAATCCATCACATAGAATCTGGTGTTATTACAGGTCTTCACACATCAGGGTTGAGAGGTAAAATCGGCAGGGAGCAGGCTGAGCGCAATATTTTGGGAAAACCCGTTATTTTTAGGTCACATGGGGGAAGAGCCCGTGCAATAGAATCTGGGGAAGTCAAAATTGATATCGCTTTTATAGCAGCGCCAGCATGTGACACAATGGGCAATATGAACGGCATAGAGGGCAAGTCTGCATTTGGGGCAATGGGGTATCCGATGGTGGATGCTCAATTTGCTGAAAAAGTAGTTGTTATCACAGACAATTTAATGCCGTTTCCGCTTTCTAAAATCTCTATTCCAATGCATTTAGTGGATTATATTGTTCCCATTGAGAGCTTGGGAGACACTGCCCTTATAGCCACTGGCGCAACTAGAATTACAAAAAATCCAACGGATTTACTAATTGCAAAACGCGCTGCGGAAGTGCTCATTGCCTCTGGATATGTCAAAGATGACTTTTCATTTCAGGCAGGTTCAGGCGGTCCATCACTTGCCGTTTGCAAATTTTTAAAAGAGTACATGAAATCCAATGAAATTGTAGGCAGTTTTGCAGCTGGAGGCATCACTGGATATTTGGTGGAGATGCTTGAAGAAGGTTATTTTAAAGCACTTTTGGACACTCAGACATTTGATGCTCAGGCAGCCAATTCACTTAAGAAAAACCCAAACCATATTGAGATGTCAGCTTCTATGTATGCAAATCCTCACAATAAATCGTGCTCAGCGCATCAACTTGATGTCATGGTGCTCTCTGCAACGGAAATAGATGCAAATTTTAACATCAACTCACTCACAGGATCAACTGGCATGATTATGGGTGCTTTGGGTGGTGCACCTGATACTGCGGCCGGGGCAAAATTGACACTTGTGGTTGCCCCAACCATGCGCAAGAGGATTCCAATTGTAGTTGAACAAGTTACAAATGTCAGCACACCAGGGGACACTGTAGACATCCTCGTGACTGAACGTGGCATCAGCGTCAATCCTAGAAGAGAAGATATATCCGACAAATTAAGAGAAGCTGGTATTGACACAATATCCATTCAAGAGCACATAGCCTTAGTGGAAAAATTCACTGGAAAGCCAGATCAAATATCATATACCAATGAAATTGTTGGGGTTGTAGAATATCGAGATGGAACTGTTGTAGATGTCATTTACAAAGTGGAGAAATAGAGTTTACATCCTTGATTATAACTTGCGTCTGCTGAATTCCATTCCAATTTGTGTAAGTGAATTTTGAGGCGCAAGTTAGACCCAAATTAGATTTTATCAAAAAAATAAGTTGTCAAGTGTTCAATTCTTTGCTAATATGTTGTTGGCATAAAATTAGGAGTGAACACCGTGGGTAACAATCTAATACTATTAATTATTTCACCTGTTACAGCTTGGATACCTCTGTTACGTGGTGGAATTAAACAGTGGTCAGAACCGATTAAAATCGTTTTTCACCCGATAATTCTTGGAATTATTGGGTTGTTTTTTTGCTCTGTGGCATCGGCAATTTACAATCAGGACTGGCTTTCACTAATGGCCTCATTTGCACTAATACTTTATTTCATTTTGGTTCAGTGGGCAGAGAGGGAATTGACGACTTTTGAGAAGTTGCACAGAGTTTTTAGAGAATGTTGGTTGATTTCTTTAATCCCGGCACTTTTGGGAATCCTTGAAAAACTGATTTCTCTCAACATGGATATGACGTGGCTTGTAAAGCTCTTTTGGAATCCCACTTATTTTCCGACTATTGGAAATTATAGAATCATGAGCACGTTTGGGAATCCCAATGTAGCAGGTGATTGGTTTGGGCTGATGTCCCTACTGGGATTTTATTTGCTGGAAAGCTGTGGATATGAAAAGAGAAAGCTGATTGTGGTTGGGAACTGTCTGTTCTTGACAGCCCTTCTCTTGACAGGATCTAAAGGCGCCATGATATCTTATCTGGCATCGGCAGTTGTCTTTGCAGTCTTAAAGCACAGTAAGAAGACGTGGAAATTTTTACTCTTCTTTTTCGCACTTTCTTCTATGGGCATTTTATCTTTTTTTAATCTCTTTGAGACGTACAATACACGTGCTTATATATGGGAAGCCTGTATAAAAATATTTAAAGAATCCCCCATCTTTGGATGCGGGATTCTGGGATTATACCCTAAGATTCACGAAGTTCACGGGCATAATTTGTTTTTTTCAATTGCAGCAACTCTGGGAATTGTAGGGTTGATACTGGCTTTTATGATTTTGGGATATCTGGCTAAGACCCTCTGGAAGCTGAATCAAAATAGAATTCGGATGGCGCCGATTCTCACCTCGATGATGACTTTTTTGTGGATTCACAGCATGGTGGATTTTACAATATTAACACCACAAGTTGGTACGGCATTCTTCGCTATAGCCGCTGTGATAACCAGATTTGAAAGGGTATTCCTCGATAAGGAGTACTTTGCCATCAACATTAATTTAAGCCAATGGAATAGTGCATGGCACCGCATTCCAAATGGGGCGATTAAAAACTGAAATCACCTCTGAATGCATGAAGGCCGTGAAGTCCGCCAGTGTGGATAAACAATAGGGAGTCGCAGTTTTTGAAGGCTCCCTTTTTTATTTCTGAAAGAAACCCTCTAAATGCTTTTCCAGTGTACACTGGATCTAAAATAATCCCTTCAAGAGCGGCGATTTCTTTGATAAACTCCAGTTCGTCGGGTTGAGTCAGTGCATAGCCAATGCCCTCATATCCGCCATAGATGCAGATATCACTTTCATTAAAAGCTTGATTCGTGCCCATGTACGCCATTGAGTCACGAACAATTCTAGAAATTTCTGGCCTAAAGTATTCGGGAGTAGCTGAAATATTAAATCCAGCAATTTGACGTGGCGTTTCTGAAAAGAGGTTCCCGAGGAACAAGCCTCCATAAGTACCGCCTGAGCCAATGGCTGTACAGATTGCATCGAATTTCACGCCCATTTCACTTTCCTGAGTACAAATCTCCTGATAGCAATTATAATATCCAAACGTTCCAATGCCGTTAGAAGCGCCCATAGGGATGATATAGGCATGTTGCCCCTTTGCATCGTAATTGGCTTTGAGTTCATCCATAAAGGTCAGATAGTTTTCGTTAAACGCATCTGGAGAGAGATACGAAACTTCAGTTCCATAGAGCATATCCAGAAATAAGTTTCCCTCAGGAGAATCCGTTTTTTCGCCTCTTAGGACGAGATGTGTTTTAAGGCCGAGAGTACGAGCAATGGCCACAGTTGCTCTTGCGTGATTTGACTGTAGACCGCCACAGGTGATTAAAACCTTTGCGGACTGATTTAAGGCTTCTTGTACGGCGTATTCCAGTTTTCTGATTTTATTGCCAGACCATTCTGAGCCGGTAAAGTCATCTCGTTTTATGTAGAGATTTTTACCATACTGGGCAGATAATTTTTCCAGTTTGTGGATAGGTGTCGGCAAATTGGCAACATTAAGTTTTGGTGGTAAGTTCATATGAGCCTCCTGCATAGTGGATTTCTTTACTCATATTATTCCACACTTGGGTGGTGAGGGCAACTCAATAATGCAATCAATGCTTAATGCAATAAGAGGGTTTGTATCTGAATAGGACAAGATATGTTCCAATTAGGCCATAAATAGGAATTTCATAATTTTAATATGATACAATTTGGATAAATTTATAACAATCAAAGTACAATATTTGATTAAAGTTATTTGTAAATAACGTTATTAGCAATGAGAAATCAGTAAATGTAATTGTGAAAGGAAAGAAAATAATGAAAATAAAAAATATTGCCTTAATGATATTGGTCAGTTGTTGCATAGTTGCGTTTTTAGCAATAAATACATATCAACAACAGTTCAAAACAGAAATGGTTCTAGCAATTGTTACGACAAGGAGAGAATCATCAGAAAAAGAATTTTCAATTGATATAAAAAAGGCCAATAGATATGGTGAACTAGCGATAGCTAAAAATATTATCGTCGAAAATAAAAATGTTTGGAATCTAATTGAAGAAAATAAGACGTATTTAATTGTCTATACGGAAAATGCAAAGGGAGAGTGCAAGTTACAGCAGATAGAACCAGATGAAACTATTGGTGAAAACTACCGTATCAAAAATTAATCTGTATTAAATTCCTGGACAGATTCAAAGGTACTATCGATGTTTTCATCGGTTATGGGATTGCCGGAGACATCTAAATCCACCAACTGCTCCAGATGTTTTAAGGAATCTATAGTGGTGAGTTTATTATTTGATAAATCAAGTGATATGAGTGATGTTAAGTTTTCGATAGCGGATATATCATCAATTTGGTTCATACTCAAATTGAGTTTTTTCAATTGCATTAGATTGCTAACTGGTGTTATATCATTGATGATATTGTTTGTTAAGTCCAGTTCTTCGAGGGAGGATAAACCTTTCAAAAATGAGAGATCCTCAAGTGTTCCCTCCCCATTACGAACATATCCGATGATGTTTAGAGTTTTTAGCCACTTCATATGTCCAAGGGGGGTTAAATCACTTTTGCCATCGTATTCGAGTGACAGTTTGGATACAGACTTCATATTTTGTAGAAATTTCAAATCCACTTCCTCATAAAAACTCAATACTAGATCTCGAACACTGATACTTTCTAAAACAGTTGTATCATGAGATGGTTTTAAAGTGAAAATTACTCGTTCTAAATGAGGAAGGTCTTTTAAAAAGTCTATTTGATTTAGAGCATCGCAATCAAGCGCATAAAATTCTCTGAGATTGATTAAACTACTCAGTGTTTCTAAATGAGAAGAGTCACCTATATATTCACAGTCGCTAATAACTAGGATATTCAGGTTCAATTGATTTTCAAGGGGACGTAAATCTCTGATAGCGGTCTTTGATAGATTTAGCACCCTTAGTTGTTTAATTTCATTTAAAGGCGTGATATCAGATACTTTTGTGTCCTTAAGATTTAAAGTCGTCAGATTTGAGCAAAATTGGAGTCCCTCTAAGGTTTGGATATCCGTATAACTTAAATCAAGTGATTCTAAAGTTTTGATATCAGATTTCATGATACTTCCTCTGGGTTTGTCTATTGCGGTTCGAATAGCCTTTTCAAGTAAAACATCTTCAAATGCCACTAGATTCAGTTTTATGTAAATGCCATTACAGGTAAGTATGATTGCAAGTGCAATTAAAATAAATATATTTCTTTTCATAGGAACACCTCAATAACATTTTCAGTAATATGACATAAGTAATATGACATAAGTAATATGACATAAGTAGTATGACATATTTCCATGTAAACTTAAAGCAGAGATTGCAAATTGTGGAGGCAAAAGTGAGCTTAGTGCATTTAGAATCACATGGGAACAGAATGTAATTTTCCCTTATTGACAAGCAAAATAGATTCTGATAAGATGATTTAAATTATAATTTGTAAAACCTTTGATGAGAAGAGTAGTGGGCTTGGGCAAAACAGAGCGAGAGAACGACGGTGGAAGGTTCTCATGAGCACAGCTTGCGAAAGACATCTCGGAGGCGATTCTCTGAACGGGATTTATCTGAGTAGGAGAAGACGACTAACCCACGTTATCGGGACTTGAGTATATATTGGATGGCACCGTGATTACCTTCACTCCTTTAAGGAAGTGGGGTTTTTTAGTTTTTTGGCAGTTTGCCAAAGGCTTGCCTTACCAATATAAAACAAGGGTGGTACCGCGCTTATTCGCCCCTTGAACTGACGAGTTCAAGGGGTTTTTTATTTCTGTGGTCAAAAAAGAAAAGAGACGAAATGATGAAATTAGAGAGAACTACACAAGGAGGTCATTATGAGAACCCTAATAGCCAATGCAAATGAAGCCGTTGGAAATGAAGTTTATATAGAAGGATGGGTGCATCGAATTAGAGAGCTTAAATCCGTAACGTTTATTATCATAAGAGATAGAAGTGGACTGATTCAATGCGTCTTTGAGGGCAAGCCTGACTGGCTGGAAACCTTAAAGCTAGAAAGTGTCGTTAAAATTTCGGGAATGGTTAAATCCGCTTCCAACAAATATGGTAGTGTGGAAATATTGGGGAATCAGCTGGAGATACTGGTGGCAGTCCAATCGGATTTGCCAATACAGATTAACGGAAGGACACTGGATATTCAGCTGGATACCATGCTCAACAACAGAGTGCTATCACTGAGACATGAGAGAAACCAAGCTGTTTTTAGACTTCAGGCCATGATTGTCAGTGGCTTTAGAGCGTTTTTAAATGGAGAGGGATTTTTAGAAATGTTCACGCCTAAAATCGTAAAGGAAGGAGCAGAGGGCGGTTCAGAAATTTTTAAACTTGACTACTTTGGCGAGCGTGCTTTTTTAGCTCAAAGTCCTCAGTTTTACAAGCAAATGATGGTAATTTCAGGGTTTGAGAGGGTTTATGAAGTGGGATCAGTCTACAGAGCAGAGCAACATAGCACCAATCGACATCTCAATGAATACGTGAGCATGGACTTCGAAATGGGGTTTATCAGAGATGAAGAAGAAGTTATGGAAATGGAGGAAAATCTTCTTAAATCCTTGTTTTTAAAACTTAAAACTGAAGGGGAAACGCTCTTTGAAACACTTGAAGTTCAATGCCCCGAAGTGCCAGATCGAATTCCTAGGATAAAAATGTCAGAAGCAGTGGAAATCCTAAGAGAACATTATGGTAGAATAGATTTAGAGGGAGATTTAGACCCACAAGGTGAAAGGCAAATCGCAGCATTTATCAAAGAAAAGTACAATAGTGAATTCGTATTTATAACACATTATCCAAGACGCAAAAGACCTATGTATACGATGTACTGTAATGAAGAGGAAACCAATAGTTTTGATCTTCTATTCAGAGGTCTTGAGATTACCACAGGTGGACAGAGAATACACGAACTGGATAAACTCGTTGAAAATATGAAATTCAAAGGCGTTGAGCCTGAACAGTACAAGAGCTATTTGGAAGCCTTCAAATATGGTGCTCCGACACATGGAGGACTTGCAATTGGCCTAGAAAGACTAACAGCACAAATAATTGGAATGCCTAATATCAGAGAAGCCTCGCTCTTTCCAAGAGATCAGCAACGGTTGATTCCCTAGAATTGACAAGTTAGTGATATCAGTTTAGAGATAGAGGCGTTGGGAGGGATAATCACATGAAAATGTATAGGCTTATGGGGATACTCTTACTACTTGAAAACACGCCTATCATGACGGCAAAATCTCTAGCTGAGCACTTTGAAGTATCTGTTAGAACCATCTATCGGGATTTGGACATTTTATCTCAGGCGGGATTTTCCATTGTGACAGAAAGTGGTCACGGTGGTGGAATCTCGCTGATGAATGCCAATCGAATTCAACTGAAGTCAATGGATGAAAATGAACTGTTAAAACTGGTTCAAAAGGTCATCGTAAAAGAAAATGATGACGAAATTTCTGAGAACATCGCTCTAAAGATAAGGGGACAGCTTCCCGAAAATGAGAAGCGAACTTTTGACAAACTCAAAGAGTCTACAATCATTGATTCGACCACTTGGAACGGGGTAGAAAGTCGAGTGGACGACAAACTGGCCATTGTGCAAAAGAACATTCTGCACATGAAAAAGATGATGATAGATTACGATAGCCACAGCAGCCAAACCGTTGATAGAATCATTCATCCGCTTGGGTTAGCCAAGAAGGCAAGTCACTGGTATTTGGTGGCATTTTGTGAACTTAGGCATGACTACCGAGTATTCAATCTCTATCGAATTTCAGATATAAGAACAATTGAAGAGACTTATCCTCCACATCCAGGGTTTCAACTGGAAAGGTTTTGGCACGCTTCAACCAGTCAATTTCAAAAGGGGGGGTTAACGGTTTCGAAGCCCCTGCGAAAGCTCTATGAAGTGGAAGTACAGGGAGCGGAAAGTAGCCTACAAAAGCTAGCTGGATTTGATATAGTGGCACTCGATCAGCAAACAGTGACTTTTGATATGATTAGCGAATCCGTTGCCTTTTTGCAGCTCATGCCCCTGGCGGACCAAGTCAGGGTTATTTCTCCCGATTCACTGCGAAGCAGGCTCGTGAAGATGTCAAAAAAAATCATCGAAAATCAATCATTTTGACTGACAGATAGATGTCAGTTAATGGCTGATATACTTTAAACATAGTAGAACCGTCGTCGTGATGCACTGCTAAACGAAAGGAAACCGTTAGGAGGATACTTATGAATTACAAGATGATTGACTTCCCAGCTAAAAAAGTTGTGGGAATGGAGTATGCAGGCCAAAATGAAAATCAAGAAATCGTTGGACTTTGGGATGCCTTTATGAAAAGATACCAAGAAGTCAAGGGGATTCACACTCAAATTATGTATGGACTCTGCTATGATTATGAGGAAGGAGGAGCATTTTCATATTTGGCAGCTGTGGAAGTTGACGAGATGGAAAGCATGCCGGAAGGGATGAAACTCATGAGCATTCCGGCAAGGACATATGCTGTTTTTACCTTTTCAGATCACCTATCAAAAATAGGTGAGTTTTGGGATAAAATCTATGCTGAATACTTGCCTGCAAACAACTTGAAGCCTGAATTTGGCATGTCTTTTGAACTCTATGATGAGAGATTTGGCAAGAGCGGTGAATTTGATATTTACGTGCCAATTCAAAAGTAAGTCAGGTTTCGTTCATAAAATGTTCACATATATCACGCAAATATATCACCATTATAGCTTGCGTGATATTTCATTTTGTGCTAAAATCGAGAAAATTGAAAAACACTTATCAAGAGTCAGGGGAGAGAGTTAGCTTGTTGATCCTGCGCCAACCAATCGAAAGGATATGGTGGTACTGCTAACAACGATGAGGACATATGGTTTAAGTTCATTGACTTCTTATCGTGCCACTGTGGCGATGGGAAGTTTTTTGTTTTTCATCAACAAATTTGTTTTTCAATCAAAACGATTAGCGCGCAATCGTATTCAGGTAATAATTTGGAGGCAAGATGATTAAAATAAGAGGACTCAAGAAAACATTTCAATCGGGAACTCAGACTGTAGGAGCACTAAAGGGAATTGACTTAGAGATTCAAGCCGGAGAAATCTTTGGAATTATCGGATTGAGCGGAGCGGGAAAATCCACCTTGATTCGAATGCTAAACAGGCTTGAAGATCCCACAGTAGGAGATGTCTCAATTGACGGTGTCAATTTGGCGAATCTGTCTCCGAAAGCACTAAGAGAACAGCGAAGGCAAATTGGAATGATCTTTCAGCACTTCAATCTGCTGAGCTCAAAGACGATTTTTAGAAACGTGGCATACCCACTTGAAATTAACAAGACCCCAAAGGCAGAGATTAGGGAAAAAGTTCAAAAAATGCTGAAATTAGTGGATTTGGCTGATAAAGAACAGGCCTATCCCTCTATGCTCAGCGGGGGACAAAAGCAGAGAGCGGCAATTGCCAGGGCGCTTGTAGCAAGCCCGAAACTCCTTTTGTGTGACGAGGCAACCAGTGCACTAGACCCGAAGACGACGCTTGATATCCTAGAACTTTTGAAAGAAATCAATCGAAACATGGGCATTACAATTGTTCTGATTACACATGAAATGTCTGTTATACAGACAATTTGTGATCGGGTGGCAGTTATAGATCAAGGTGTCATTGTAGAGGAGGGTGCGGTAAAAGAAGTCTTTCAGCATCCCAAGCAGAACATTACCAAAGAACTGATTGAGCATTTACCGAGACATATCTACACCGATGAAATATTTAGCGGATTAAGTGGCAAAGTGGTGAGACTCCATTTTGATGAAAAGAGCAGTCAAAAGCCCGTTGTGGCTGAGGCAATTATCAAGACAGGACTCAACATCAACATACTTTCAAGCGAGATTGATGAGATCTCCATGAAGGGAATTGGCAGCATGGTCATTGAAATTCCAGGAGATGAAACCAGCCAGCAAAGTGCAATCGAGATTTTTAACGCAAATGGTGTGAAGACGGAGGTGATTTCATGAGCGACTGGATAGAGCTATTGACAGAACCGACGTTGCAAACCATTTACATGGTAGTGGTTTCAACGATTTTTGCAACTATTATGGGCTTCCCGCTGGGGGTTGTACTAGTTGTGACGGAGAAGGATAACCTGATTCCAATGCCCAAGATCAATCAACTGCTCGGAACGGTTGTCAACGTATTGAGATCGTTTCCATTTATCATATTGATGATTGTCTTGTTCCCACTTTCGAGAATTATCGTGGGGACGACAATTGGGACGACAGCCACTATTGTACCTCTTGCAATCGGTGCAGCACCACTGGTAGGTCGGATTGTTGAATCATCACTGAAAGAAGTGGACAAAGGCGTTGTGGAAGCGGCGAGAGCTATGGGATCAACCACTAAGGAGATTATCTTAAAGGTCTTGATTCCAGAGAGTATGTCAAGCCTCGTTCTTGGATTGACACTGACCATCATCAGTATTATTGGGTACTCTGCAATGGCAGGGGCAGTTGGCGGCGGCGGTTTGGGAGACTTGGCGATTAGATATGGTTTTCACAGATTCAAAACAGACGTCTTGATTGCTTCTGTCATCATCATGATTATCCTCGTTCAAATCGTTCAAATTGCAGGAAATGCGCTTGCAAGGAAACTGGATAAAAACAGATAGGCAGACCTGAAATGACTAGCACATATCGCTTAATGGAGTGACCATTTGTCTAGATAAATCATCAAGTGGAGAAAATAAACTCTAGGCGAAAGACAATTATAAAAAAGACAATCAATTAATGAGAAGGAGTTAGACCAATGAAAAAGTGGATTATATTATTAGCCTTAGTGGCACTTGTATTTACAGGATGTTCTTCAAAACAGGAAAGTGACAATACAACAGCTCAAACAGAAGGTGCAGATCAAACGGCTGAAAAAGAAGTAACGGTACTCAAAGTAGGGGCAACACCAGTGCCACATGCAGAAATTCTCAACTTAGTGAAAGATGATTTGTTGGCACAGGGCATTCAATTGGAAGTCGTTGAGTTCACAGACTATGTGAAGCCAAACTTATCGCTTAATGATGGTGAAATAGATGCCAACTTCTTCCAACACGTCCCTTACTTAAACACCTTCAACGAAGAACATAAATTCAACCTCGTTTCAGCGGGCACAGTTCATGTTGAGCCATTGGGTCTTTACTCAGACAAACTTGAATCAATAGATGCCTTAGAAGATGGTTCTACTATAGCAATTCCAAGTGACGCGGTAAACGGCGGCAGAGCTTTAATCTTATTGAGTGACAATGGATTGATTAAACTGTCAGAAGATGCTGGACTTGAAGCAACAGAAAAAGACATCGTTGAAAACACAAAAGGACTTAAATTTATCAGTGTTGAAGCAGCTCAACTTCCTAGAGTTCTTCAAGATGTTGATGCAGCTGTTATCAATGGCAACTATGCAATCGAAGCAGGCATCAATCCTGCTGAAGATGCGCTGATTCTCGAAGGTGCGGAATCACCTTATGCAAACATCATCACTGTAAGAAATGGCGATGAAAACAGAGAAGATATTAAACTGTTAATTCAAGCACTTCAAACTGAAAAAGTTAAAAACTTCATCTTAGAAAATTATAATGGCGGCGTTGTTCCGGCATTCTAGTAGATAAAAGGGACAAAGGGACTGATAGGTGAGATAACCTGTCAGTCCCTTTGTTTATGGGGTTTGGGCTTCTATAAGGATTTAGGAGTTTGAGGGTTTATGTATCGCTTCAAGAGGTTCCAAATTAAAAGTAATTCTATCGGTTAAAAGCATGTGTTGCTCAATCCAATCCCTCACAAAATGTGAAAGTGCTTTTGCAAACTCAGCTTGTTTCCAGTAGATATAATCAGATGGAACTGTAGATAGATACTGAATAAGGCTATTGTGTTCGCGCAGGTGTTGCTCCCAGTCGGCATCAGGGTAGAGTGGCATGAGTTTTTCCTCGTCTTCAAAATGAGTGACTGCATAAGTTATGAGTTGCTCTAGCAATTTGTTGATTTCATAGTAGTGGTCCATATTGAGCCTTGCATTTGATAAATTCTCTAGTTGATACGCAATTTCAAATATTTCCCGATGCTGTTTGTCAACATGAGAAATGTTGACTTTATAGGCATCATTCCATTTTAACGTCATTTCATCACCTCGCTCTGTTGATATATATTCCCATATTTACATATGTTTATTCAACAAATTATTAGAGAATCTAAAGACGTAATTGCTTACCCATGAGGATTGTTTTTGAGAGAAGGGGGAGAGATTTGGGTAAAAGAATTAATGGCGCTGAGATAGATTGAAAATACAAGTGTTTTCAATCCCTTGACGATTTATAAACGATATGCTATCCTGTGCTTCAAGGCAGTTAATTTGGGATGGTTCATCCAGTGAGATAAATAGTGACAATCATTATTGACATCAATAAATTAAGGTTCTCTTATGGGAGGGATATATGAAAAAAGAATTGCTGAGAAGTCAGCAGGCAAAAAAAGTGACCATGATAGGCTTTTGGGCCAATGCGGCACTCTCAGTTATCAAACTCGTATCTGGGGTTTTAGGACGCAGTAATGCCATGATTGCAGATGGGATTCATTCGCTTTCGGATTTCATGACGGATATTGTGGTTATCATTGGTTTTAAATTCACAGAAAAGCCTGAAGATGATGACCATAACTACGGACATGATAAATATGAAACACTGGCTACGGTGGTTATTAGCATTGCCCTTATGATTGCCGGAATAGGCATCTTTAGGTCGGGACTTGAAAATATTATGAAAGTTTATCATGGGGAAGTCATTCATTCACCTGGGATAATAGCTCTCTTTGCAGCTGCAATTTCAATTGTGGGAAAGGAACTGTTATTTAGATATACTATAAAAGTTGGAAATGAAATCAACAGCGGGGCAGTAAAGGCAAATGCGTGGCATCACCGATCAGATGCTTTTTCATCTGTAGGAACGCTGATTGGGATTGGAGGCGCAATTATATTAGGCGAAAGATGGGCAGTACTTGACCCTGTGGCATCTCTGGTGGTCAGTATTTTCATCGCCAAAGTGGCTGTTCAAATATTTTTGCCTGCCATGAATGAACTGCTTGAAATGTCACTGGATAAAGAGGATATGGACTGGATTAAGCAAGTCCTTGAAAAGCAATCGCAAATCATAGGGTATCACGAAGTCAGGGCTCGGAAAATTGGCAATAAAATCGCTGTTGAATTTCACATTATGGTAGATCCAAACATGAACATCACAGAAGCGCACAACATTGCAACAGAAGTTGAAGACCAGCTCAAAGAAGCATATGGGGATGCCAGTATCGTAACGATACATATAGAGCCATATAGTGAGGAAGAGGCCAAAAACGGACTTCATCACGAGCTTCACATCAAAGAGGTAAGCCAGTGATTTGTCGGAGATATCTGAAATCATGTTATAATATAGTAAGAAGAAAAAGGACAGATAAAATTTGAAATGGAGGTTGTATGAAATTAATATCATGGAATGTCAATGGGTTGAGAGCCTGTGTACAAAAGGGTTTTTTAGATTATTTTAATGAAATGGATGCAGATTTTTTCTGTCTTCAAGAGACCAAGCTGCAAGAGGGCCAAATTGACTTGCAACTGGAAGGCTATCATCAATATTGGAACTATGCTGTAAAAAAAGGGTACTCGGGAACAGCCATCTTTACAAAGCATGAACCGCTGTCCGTGACACTTGGCATTGGCATCGAAGAGCACGATCAAGAGGGAAGGGTCATTACACTGGAATATGACGATTTCTACATGATAACCGTCTATACGCCAAATGCCAAAAGAGGGCTTGAAAGGCTAGACTACCGAATGGTATGGGAAGACGACTTTAGAGCCTATTTAAATCGCTTGGGTGAAAAGAAGGGCGTTGTGGTCTGTGGAGACTTAAACGTGGCACATCGTGAAATAGACCTCAAGAATCCAAAGAGCAATGTGAAAAATGCCGGATTTACTCCAGAAGAGAGGGGCAAAATGACCGAACTATTAGAAGCGGGCTACGTGGACACTTTCAGATATTTTTATCCGGATAAAGAAGACGCATATTCTTGGTGGTCCTATATGGGCGGCGCAAGATCGAGAAATGTCGGTTGGAGAATTGACTACTTCATCGTATCTGAAACACTTTCAAACCGCATTGAAGATGCTGAAATCCATGCAGAAATCATGGGGAGTGATCACTGTCCTGTGGTTTTGATGTTTAATTAATCGAAACTAGAGAGCGTATTTAAAAGATAAAAGGGTAAATTGTTAATAGTATTATAAGACGTTTGAGGGGTGAGGCTTATGTCTGGAATCTATTACACAATCTACTCTTTTTTAATTTACTGTTTACTCTTTGTATATGTTTTTCTCATTCTCAGAGGGTATCAGAAGTACAAAAAGAGGCCTCAGAAAGTACAGGAAATAATTTATGGTGTGGCATTTGGCTTTGGAGGCATTTTGACCAATAGCGTATTAATGTTGCTCAAATTTGGAACCGTTGGAGATGGTAAATTTGTTATGATAACCATTTCAACACTGTTTTTTGGTCCAATCTCAGGCGTCATTACGTTTCTTGTCATGGCAATTTACATGTTGGCGCTTGGTCGAGCAGCCATTATCTTATATTTGCTCCTCGGCGGCATGCTCATAGGGACGACCACGATTCTTATGAGACTGCTTAAATTTAAAGTAGAGACGCCTTCATACCGTGTGATTGCAATTGTTTCAGTGCTGAACAGCATCCTTTTAAACATGGCTTCAACAGTGATTTTTCCTGAGTATGACAAACTGGTGGAGATGCAAAAATATACCCTCTTAGAATCGTTTCAATACATGCTCTTAATGATCTTGCTGGCGAGCATCATCAAGCGGGAAATTTCCAATGAGGGCTATATCACTGCACTTTTGGTATCGAAAACAGACTTAGAGGCTCAAAATGAAGAGATTAGAGCGCTTTATGAAGAGATGGCCGCCGCCGAAGAAACCCTTCAAATAAATTATGACGAATTAAACGATTATAGATGGAAACTAGAAGAGAGTGAGAAAAGATACGGACGGGTTATCACCGCTGGTGAAGAGGGTTTTTTTGACTACTATCCTGTGACCAAAGCGTGGTTTGTATCAAACCGATTTTGTGAAATATTTGGATACGAGGAAGCGTCTTCTGAGCAGGTTACAAGAAGTTTTTTCCATAGACTTGGTGAAGACAATGAGGAAATTCAGACATATTTTGAAGATAAGGAAAAGTGGAAACAGGGAGAAATACTGTCGAGAGAACTTCAAATCTTATGTTCTGATGAAGTTTATAGATGGGTTCAGTTCAAGGCAATTGCAGAAAAAGATGAGTTTGGCAAGCTCATGAGAATAACAGGCTCTATCTTAGATATCAATCAACGGAAAATTGAACAGGAAAAAGTGGAATTTTATGCATTTCACGATCCTGTAACAGGTTTTCTGAACGAGGACTACTTTGTGGAGGCCGTGCAAGCACTGCTTCAAAAGCCTGAGTCGAATATGATGCTGCTTTATGTAGGAATCTATGACTTTAGCCATTTGTCAGCCATCTACGGAAGTAAGATTGCCGAAATTGTTCAGTATCAGCTTGGAATCAATATTCATCAAATTTTCGACAATGTGCTGACCTATAGTCATATTAGACCAGGCGTATTTGGCGTGCTCATAGAAGATTCAGAAAATCAGATGGCGGCATTGAAATCCAAAATCAAGACACTTAATCAGTGCTATGAAACCGATATTTTTATTGGAAACTACAATATCAACATAAGTCTCATGTATCCGTTTTGCTTAAATGAAGGCAACTTGACAATTGAAGAAATCATGGAACATATAGAAGTCAGCTACGAGTACTGCGTGGAGCATAAAATTGTTGGAAGGCTTGAGGCCTTCAACACCATTTTTTATGAACATAAGACGTTTGTGAAACAGGTCTCCAACTATTTGTTCAAGGCCATTTCAGAAGACTTGTTTACAGTGGTATATCAACCTCAAATTGAGAAGGGGCAAGTCGTTGGTATGGAAGCGCTTGTACGGCTTTCACACCCCGAACTCGGCATGATTCCACCAGATGAGTTTATTCCAATTGCAGAGGATTTGGGCATTATCCACCAAATTGACCAAAATGTTATGATTAAGGCGCTCAAATATGCTGAGGAGCTCAACGAAATGTACAACAGGAGAATTAGAATTTCTATAAATCTCTCCTTCTTGGATTTGATGAGCGAGCCGATTGTGGACGAGATTATAGAGATTTACCACCAGCACAAATCCCTAGAGGGGTTGGTTTCCTTTGAAATCACTGAGACAGCCATCTCAAAATACTTGGAGGGTGTACAGGCCAATCTATCCAAGATAAGTGAACATGGAATTCTGCTTGAACTGGATGACTTTGGAACGGGGTATTCATCGCTAAAACATCTTGGCCAGCTGCCCGTGGAAGTCGTGAAAATAGACAAGACGTTTGTAAAAACCCTTGGACAAAATGACAAAATGCTTGGACTTGTGGAACTCATGATAAACGTCGGTCATTTATTAAATTTAAAAGTCATAGCGGAAGGGATTGAAGAGCGGGAGCAATTTGAGATTCTCGAAGGTATGAACTGCGATCGGTATCAGGGCTATTATTTTTCAAAACCACTATCACCAGAAGCATTTGAAGCGTTCGTCGCTCATTTTGAACTAAAAAAAGAACAATAACAACCATTTGTGTGAGGGTTCTGTGAACATTGTTAAAAAACGCTACAAGTTAACAAAATACTGATAAATCCTCAAAAAATCACATGTTTTTTTAATGTTCTTTTAAGACTTTTCCGAAAAAATTGTGCTATACTCATGTAGTATCAAAATGAACCCTTAGTGTATGAATATTCACTGGGGAACAAAGTAGGAGGAATAATGAACAAGAAAGCAATAATCGCAATCGTCGTGGTGGCTATTTGTATCGTAGCAGTTGGCGTTGGATATCCAATTGTGAAAGAACAAATGATCAAGAATGACCCTATTGGCTACTTAATTTACGCATCATCTAAAAGCCAAGGCAATGCAGTGGACGCATCACTCAAAGGCTCTTTTAGCATGGATGATCAAACACTCTCAGAGATGACTACATACATGTCGAGTGATCCAGATGCAATGGCTACTTTTGTCAAAGGCATCGTCAATGATATCAATTTTGACGGAAGAATTAAGTTTAAAGCAGACTTGGAGAATAAAGTATTTAATCTTTATGAGAACATAGGCTTTAATTACCAAGATAACTCATTGTTAAAAACAGAGTTTGGCTATGTAAACAATGAAATGTTCATGAGATTCCCTGGAACTTATGAAAAAGCTTTGACAATGAACAAAGATGAACTTTTCAAAATGATTAAAGATGAAAGCGACATTGATTTAACACAAGTTAACTGGGACAAATACTGGGCGCTTTTAGATGTTGAAAACGATCCAAACTACAAGGCAATTTTAGAGAACTCAAAACCATATGAAGATCTGTTGAGATTGTTCCTTGCAGACCTTAAAAATACTGGTAAAGTGGATGTGACACTGGCTGATGGTAAAACACTTAGCTGTGACAATCTCCAAGTGTCAATTAAATTTGACCAAGTCATTGACTTATACCTTCAGTTGTTTAAAACTGCAAAGGCAGATGAAAACGTGAAGACATTTGCAAAAGCTAAGGCAACTGAAGCGTTAACTTTGGTTCAATCTTCAGGCGACTATGAATTGATGGGTCTTGAAGAAGCAGATATTCAAGAGGCAATAGACCAACTCAATGACGAATTTGATACAAATTGGGATAGCATGTTTGACGAGATGATTAGCACTTACGAAGAACTCCAATCAAACATGGCTCAAATTGAAGACATGAATTTCAACTATGAATTCAACTTTGCAATTGATAAAGATTTCAAACTCAGACAATATCACTTAATTGGCGGTGCAAATGGTGTCGTTGTGGATGAGACAGTTGTCTACAATGCGTATGGCGATGACGTTAAATTTGATGAAACTTTTAGTGCTGAGAACAAAATTTCAATAGCTCAAATGATTGAAGACACAGATTATGCAACTGAAATCGGACAAGATATGATTCAAACTGGCTTAGATACATTACTTTCAAGTGAAGCGCTTGCAAAGACAATTGATGATATTAAATCAAAAGCAGATGTTCTTCCAGATGATGAAAAGAGTCAAATTATTGATTCTCTTGACTTTGTTCTTACGAATAAAGACATGATTATCAATTCAATGTTAGGACAATATTAAGCTGAATAGACAGCTTGATAGGAATGCGGAATCAAATGGTTAAATCCAATTTGATTCCGCGTTTTTTATGTTTAAAAGACAGTTGAATTGTCTTTGATAGAAGTGGGTAAAAGATGTATAATGATTTATGAGTGTATTATAAGGAGTCATTTATGAAGTTCATGAAATTTGAAAAAAAGATTGCACTGATTATTGTAATCAGTATGATTGTTGTTTTTAGTGGTTTTTTTGTCATGTCATTTCTCAACAAGAAGATCATAGCGTATAATCATTTGGTGAGTATTACAATAGATACTCAGAATACCATAAGCGATATTCAAAAGAACTACTTTGCCTATTTTGCCCAAAAGGATATGTCAGACGATTACCGCAATGCAATAAAGGAAGAAGTGGCGCATTTGGAGGCGAATCGAGATGCCTTTATATCAGGACAGTTTCCAGCGGTTCAATCACTTTACAGCGATTACGATCTCATCTATGTTAAGATAAAATCAGCTCTGAGATTTCCAAAGACATATCAGCTCAGCAGCGTGGAGGGCATGACCGGATCGTTTGAAAATCTATTGAATCAAAATCAAATTGTGAAGCAGGCAATTGTTTCAGAAATTAGACAAATCAACACAAACCTAAAGTACATAGGTTATATTATTATCCTAGGAATCATAGGTGGTATTTCAGGGATTTTGTGGACTATTCAAAAAGACGTTTTAAAACCCATTAGAGAGTTTAAAAACGATTTAAAGAAGCGGACGGAAACCAATATTCTCAGTAATTCAGATATGGAGATGAAGGGCTTTAATGCACTCACAGAGCTTGCAGAATACTACAACGGATACACTCAGAAAATCAGTGTAATCAGCGATTTAAACAATAAAATATATGCGCAGACGGGTTTTGATGAAGTTCTTCAATACGTTTTTAACGCCTGCAAGCCGTTTATTCCTTACAATCGAATTGGAATTGCCATCATCAGTGAAGATGGCAAGAAAATTATGGCACTTAGGGCGAGGGCGGATCATCCGATTCTGCTGGGGAGAAACTATCAGGAAAAATTGGAACACTCAACTCTTGCAGATGTGATTAGAACCAATGAATACAGGATTTTAAATGATTTACAGCAGTATTTAAAGGACAAGCCGCATTCAGAATCCACCAGGCTCATTGTGGCAGAGGGGTTACAGTCTAGCATCACTATCCCATTGGCAGTGGAAAAAAAGGTGGTGGGCGTTATCTTCTTTTCATCGAAGGAAAAAAACGCCTACAATATAAGTCATATCCACTTTCTATCCAACATTGCAAACGCGCTTGCGATTTCGTTTGAAAAGAGCTTTGTCTATGATGAACTGATTTTGGCATCGGTGAAGGGATTTGCAGGCATTGTGGAATCGAAGGATCATGTGACTGGAGATCATATTGACCGAATGAGTCAATATTCCAAGTTTATTGCTGGAATCCTATTTGATGACAAGCATTTCATACAGACACTCGATGAAAATTTCATAGAGCAAGTTTACAAATTCAGTGCCCTTCACGATATTGGCAAGGTCGGTATTGGAGACAGTATCCTAGGCAAGCCGGGCAAGCTCACAGAATCAGAATTTGATGTGATGAAGACTCATACTACAATTGGATACAATATCTTGAGGGATATGTCTTCAAGCACACTTTTTAACCGAAGTGATTTTTTCAAAATAGCGATGGAGATTACAAAATCACATCATGAAAAATTTGATGGTAGCGGTTATCCAGAGGGGTTATCTGGTCATAATATACCAATTTCAGCTAGAATTGTGGCGCTGGCAGATGTGTTCGATGCCTTGACTTCAGAAAGGCCTTATAAAAAGGCGTTTAGTTACTATGAGGCGATGGAAATCATAAAAGAAGGAAGGGGTAGACATTTCGACCCAGAGATGGTTGATTGTCTTTTAAAGCATGAACTTGAATTTTCGAGCTTATATCAAAAGATGCGTTTTCAATAAACGCATCTTTATTTTTGCGCCATTGCGCGGGCAATCTGGCAAAGAACGAAAGGCCTAATGTCCAACGTTTTTATTGTCACTTAGAAGCAGTTTCGGAGTCACGCAACATAAAAGACTCAATGGGCATTGGGCCACGTGTGACACGTCTCTTTATTTGGAGCGTTCCAGAGGCATTCGGCATAATACGCCATTCCACCATGGCGATTTCGTTGTTTTGAATTTCAAGCCCGGTTATGTTGCGAGGGTGTATACAGCAACCCGTGTTAAAATAGGGGAGTTCATAGCTCTTAGGGTATTTGGGACGGTGTGTGTGCCCTGCAATCAGTATCTTGCGAGAATGCTGAATCCATTTGGTATAGTTTTTTTCAATCTTATGCCGTTTGTGGATATTCTTGGCTGGGCTGGCGGGATTTCTAAAGCCAATAATATGAAAATACCGCCAGAAATGTCGGCTTAAAAAGCGCATGATAGGCCATATCTGGTCATTGATAAAGTCACCTTGATGCCCATGTACGACGAGAATCTCCTGATCGAGTTCTCTGTTTTCTAGGATGACGGATTCGTGGACGCGTATATTGGGAAAGAGTTGATTGAAAAATTCTTCGTATTCATCATAAAAGTGAAAGAGGTTGTTTTGAATCGTGTTTAGGTTTCGGAAGGTGTTGTTGTGATTCCCAAAGAGCATGACAAAACGATTGTTTAGATAAAAATCCCTGAGCAACATGAACACATCACTATGGGCATAGCGAATTACATCAAATTTACTGTGTTCCCAGAGTTCATCACCATCTCCAGCTTCAACGTATGTGAAGCCCTCATTATAGTAATATTGAAGTGCAAAATAATAGATGTTTTGATTATGTGCAAATTCATCTGAGATGCTGTTGTCACCTCGGTGGACGTCACTGAACAAAATAAACTTTGAATTTTTGTCATAGGAAATTCTATGGGCAGTTTCATAGGCTTGGTTGAGTCGTTGTGTAGTAAACATAAGATACCTCGTTTCAATAACTATATACCCATTATACGCCTAAATTTTCGTCAAAAGGTAAATTCTCTGTAAATAATTGAGCTGAAGACGCAAAAAACCATGTTGTTAATTCAGTTAACCAACATGGTTTTATTTACGTCATTGCGCAAGTAATTTTGCAAAATGGATACCTCGTTTTATTGAATTAAAGACGCTTGTGTTCGCTGAAACTCTCAAGAGTGTCCCTTGCATTTAAGTGTTCCACTAAATAGGGTGGAATTTCATGATAACCATTTAAAAGACCCAGCAGTGCGCCAATGAGCATGCCCCTGCTTGCAGAGTCACCGCCACAGAGATTGTTGTATCGCAGAGCTTCTAAAAAGTTATTTTGATATTTTATGCTTAGATACAGCGCGGCTGGAAACGCGTATTCACTGGTACAGCTTTGACCGATATCCTTGACAAAACTGACAGTATCTTGACCTAGGTTTGCCTGAATGCGCTTGAATAGTTCGTCAAATTCGGGATGTTTTTCAAGTGTCAATTGAATAGCTGTTTCCAAAGATTTGCCAATGATGAGTTCGAGGATTAAATCGGTTATAAAATGACTCATTCGAATCAGTGATTCATCATCATGGGTCATGCGGGTTTGAGCTTCCACAAGCTGATGGAGCTTTGGATCGTCAAAATGGTAATAAATCAGGGGAAAACACCTTGAAAAGCCGCCAAGCTCATCTGATGAAGAACCGGTATTGCTTCGATTGTCCAAAAGAGCAAGGCTTTCCTTTGTAGCGTGATCTTGATAACCTTCATAATTCTTCATAAAACTTAGCCAATTGGTTTTAAATATCTCTAAATCGAATCCCTTGTTGGCAGAGATGCTCTTTAAAAGCAAGAGACTCTGGTCACCATAGTGGGTAAAATCGCCTTTGTGCTTATGTGAATGAAATAGACTTTTAGATGGTTCTGCATAATCTGTTTGTGAACTTGCTTCAATCGCTAGTTTATCGGTGTCATATACCCAGTGAACATTCAATGCAAAAGCATCACCAACAAATGAACCGAAGAGCATTCCCTTCATCCGTTCCATAGAAATACCTTCCTTTCATATCAGTTGCTTATTACTCATTTACCCCGATTCATTCCATTCAATCTATTTGATAAAGTCAACGAGAATCAGATCGGTTTCTGAAAAACGAGCCAGTGTATAGAGGGCATCGGAGAGTCGATTGACATATTTGATCAGAGTCGGTCTAATTTCCGCTTGAGTTGACAACTTTAAAATTCGCCTTTCAGCTCGCCGGCATACAGTCCTTGTGACGTGGAGATGTGCACTAAAAGGGTTGCTGCCGGGGATGATAAATTGGAAGGCATCGTCTCGATTCATTTGATCCAAGTAAAAGTCGATGAGGTTTTCCAGCCATGTGATGTCTTCTTCACTTACTTTTTCTGGGAAATTCCCGCCGTCAACGGTTGCTAGTTCACCCGCTACATTGAAGAGTGTTCTTTGAATCTTTAGCAGTTTTTCTTTGATTTCATCATTTTCACAAAATTGCCTAGAGACACCTATATTGGAGTTGAGCTCATCCACCGTGCCATAACTTTCGACCCGAATATCAAATTTTGGAACTCTAGTGCCGTCGTATAAGCTGGTTTGCCCTTTGTCACCTGTTTTAGTATATATTTTCATCATATTCATGTACTCGATTAATTCTCGATACTCCTTTCTACTTATTGCCACCGATAGGAGGTCTAGTGGCGAAATTCTTTCTTTAAGCTGATGATACCCGAAAACTTATGTAATTATTTAAAGTTCTTTGTAAATTAATTATGAACCCTAAAGGCGAGATGGTATAATAGACAATAAGTTTAAATTGATTAGGAGGAGAATCATGACGGATTATAAATGCACAGTGTGCGGCTATGTATATAGACCAGAAAAAGGGGACTGGATGCATGAAGTGCCAAAGGGAACCTCTTTTGACGACTTGCCGGATGACTGGAGATGTCCAACTTGCAATCAGCCGAAAATGGCATTTGTTCCAGTTGAAGAGAAGTAGGAATGAATGTGACAAGTGGACGCTGGACGCTGAGGCGATTATTTCAAACCAGTCTGATTTTAATTGGCGCAATGGTGGTGATGAGTGGTATTTTGCTCTACTATACCACGAGAGATCAAAATGCAGATGGAGATATAATCAATTTGGCAGGAAAGCAGAGGATGCTCAGCCAGAGAATTGTCAGGCTGATTTTAGAAAGCGAACTGGATTCAAATGCGACGCATCGAGCTGAAGCTCTAAAGAAGCTCGAATACTCTTTGACGGAACTCAAATCAGCGCATGATTTGCTCACAGAAAACAAGTCGTTTTCAAGCTATCTCAAACGAGATTCTCTGAAGATTTTAAACACTTCCACAAGTTATTTTGAAACTTTTTCGCAGGAAGTAGAACAGGTTTTAAAGGGTGAACTAACGGATCATGAACTGGCAATCCATCAGCTGGCAATAGATGCCGATTACTATATGAATAACATGGATGAACTGGCCAATCAGCTGATATTGGATTCCAAAATACGTTCTGAGCTGGTCATTCGGCTTGAATTGGCATTTACGATACTGACCTTGTTCTTGTTGATTGCAGAGTATTATATTGTGTTTAAGCCTGTGGACGCCATTATGGCAGATGCCATTGAGGAGACTAAAAAACTATTTGATATTGCTCCCACGGCTATTATCATTGTGGATTCAGATGATTTGTCTATCAGGGAAATCAATGATGAAGGGGAGTCGTTGCTTCACGTTTCCTATAAAGAAGCACTGGAAATGAATTTAAGCGATTTTATTGACGATGAAATTGCAAAGGCACTGGAACATTTTGCAACCCATGAACACGAGTATGTGCTCAAGGGATTAGAAGGCATTATTCGAAATTACAACCGAAATGAAGTGACTTGTCTGATATCTGTTGGAAAATTTGTCTACAGGGGAAAAACGCATTTGCTGATTGGAATGGCAGACATCACAGAGCAAAAACAATCGGAGGAAGTCTTTGAGAGACTGGCAACTATAGACGAGATGACAGGGCTTTACAATAGGCGAACAGGGCTTCTTATGATGGGCAAGGAATTTGAAAAGGCAAAACGGCATATTTATGATATCACCATGTGTTTTATCGACATGGATGGCCTTAAACACGTCAATGATACATTTGGGCATGCAGAGGGCGATTGGTATATTAGAACTGTTGCGACCGTTCTGAGAGAAGGCATTAGAAGCGGTGACATAGGGATGCGTTTTGGCGGGGATGAAATGGTCATTGGATTTGTAAACTGTGACGAGCCCACTGCACGAGACATTATGGAGCGCATTCAAAAGGTTATCGACATCGTTTGCGAGCGAGAAAACAAACCCTATGATATTGGCATCAGCTATGGCCTATCAGATTATGAAAAAGATGTGCCGATGACACTGGAATCCTTTATCAACTATGCGGATGAGAGAATGTACACGGTTAAAATGAAGAAGAAAAACACAAGGGTTTGAGATTGTGTGAGTGGGACGATTTTGGTATAATGGAGTTAATTAAGTAGGACATGGAGGCACAATTATGATAAAGAGAGTAGACCACATAACAGATTATTTTGAAAAAAGCTATGACTTAGACCGTATCAAGAAGTTGCCGATTACGGATAAATTTAGACTGATCAACTACATTAAACTCGTGAGTAGAGCCAGTGATGCAGCAAAGGAAAAGGGCATTATCGAAATCACAAGAACGCCATATTACGAGATGGATTTTACCTTTCATCTTTTGATTTCTCTGATAAGTGCAGGAACTGACCCGTCAGTGGTATCAGAAGTTATAGAGCATTATGCGTTTAACTTTGACGACAGCGATATCTACTATGCCAAATTGATCTTTTTAGGGGCTGGCGCTTTGATGATTCACAAGGGAATCGACAGCGATTCCATTATCAGTTACTTGGTGACACTTTTAGGGGATGAATTCCTTAGAAATAACTATCAGCGAATCTACAGTGAAAAAGATGATTTGAATATCAACGAAGAAAACGAAATCAACATCAAATACAAGAACTTCGACTATACCTACCGTAAACTCAAATATGATATGCTGGCTCTTTTAAAAATTAAAAGAGAGATGGGACACGAACGCGTATGTGATGTGATTTTCAATCAATATGGAAACAAAGAACTCAAACTTTATTTTAAATTACTGGATACAAAGGACAAGGCTGTCTCTGAGTACATCTACAGAAACCTCATGAAAACATCTCCTAAAATGGATCGCTTTTTAATGACGGCTTCAAGATGCATCATAAATGAAATGTCGATTCTCGAGACGCATTATCTCTTTAACGCCATTATTGGAAAATATACTCGATTTGACAAACCATATTCAGAAGTCATAGACGAAATTAAAATGAGAGAAGATGAAATACTGGCATAGTGAGCCGTTCAGAGAGTCCCAGCTGATTAGCCGGGACTCTTTTTATATAGGGAATCTAAAGCCAACTTGAAAAAGGCGACATTACAAAAGAAAATCAGGGAGGAAGTATGCAGAGAAGATACAAGGCATTTATCTTGCTGACCATGGTGAGTGTTGCCATCTACACCATGATTGAGCGTAGTCTGGTGGAGGGGACGGGTCTCTTTATGCTGGCTCTTGGCGGACTTTATATAATTGAGGTAAGGGAGATAAACCGGTATAGTGAGGGTATTTTAAATAAATTGTTCGTCTGTGTTGACTTAGATAGTTATAAGAGACTCTACGAGGAGCTGGCAAGGTCTTTAATATTTCCAAATCTCAGACGTGATACGCTTCTCTTTTATCAGGAACTGCCATCGGTTTTTAGAGAATCAGTCGATTTAGAAAAATGGAAAAAATTAAATTCGGTTAGGGCAATTCCCCTGTATAGAGGATTTTCAAGGGCTCTAATAGATGGCAAGACCAATCAGTTCATTCTTGAAAGCATAGAGCGCTGGGCATCAAAAAAGGCTAAAAAAAGTGACAGCTACGCTTATTTGAAGTGGCTCTGTCAAGTGAAGACGGCAGAGGCAATGGCTGTAGAGACTGATAAACTTGAAGCAGTTCTTAGCCTCAGGGCAGTGTCTGACACCAATCTTGAAGTGGCTTATCTCAGTCATAGGGCTTCCAAGCTGGAAGAAGATGTAGCCAGATGCAAGTATTATAGAAAATCGGCACAAAATATAGCGCCTGAATTCTTTGGGGATAAATCATGAGGAATATTTTCAGACAAATGGGATATATATAGTTAAAGGAGCTGATTATATGAACGATCATTTGAAAATAGAAAAGACGCTGGTCATCATCAAGCCAGATGGCGTCAAACGTTCCCTTGTTGGGAAGATCATAGAGCATTATGAATCCAAAAATCTCAAAATAGAGGCGATGAAGTTTATAATGGCTTCTGAAGAAATTTTGAGTCAGCATTATGCAGAACATGTGGGAAAACCCTTTTATGATGGTCTCATGTCTTTTATGACGTCAGGTCCAGTTGTGGTGATGGTGCTCTCAGGGGCAAATGCTGTGGAATCCGTCCGAAAGATAAACGGGGAAACAGATGCCTTAAAGGCAGATATGGGAAGTATTAGAGGTCAATATGCATATGATAAGACCGAAAACTTAGTTCATGGCTCTGACAGTCTGGAATCTGCGGAGAGAGAGATTTCTATTTGGTTTTAATTGGAGCGAATTTAAACCGAAACACATGATATGGTTGCCTGATGGGAGGGGAACAAAATGGCAGATAACGTATATGAGTTAATCGTCGAAAACGCTCCCAACATGATTTGGATGAGTGGAAAAGATAAACTATGCTACTATTTCAATCGATCATGGCTGAGATTCACAGGTAGGAGTATAGAGCAGGAACAGGGCAATGGATGGGCTGAAGGGGTACATCCTGAAGATTTGGAACGCTGCATAAATGTCTATGAGGACTGCTTTGAGCATCAATTGCCCTTTTACATGGAGTACAGACTCAGAAGGGCGGATGGAGAGTACCGGTGGATATCTGATCAGGGGACACCTGTTTATGATGACGACAAGACCTTCTTAGGGTACTTGGGCAGTTGCTTGGATATTCATGAAAAAATCATGGGGCAAAAAGTCATCGACATGGCTTACTATGACAGTTTGACGAGGCTTCACTCTAGGCAGTTCTTTATTGATAAACTCACTGAAAGTATTCAAAAATGTAGACAAGGTGGTTCTAAAGTCGCACTTGCCCTGATTGATTTGGATAATTTTAAACACATCAATGACACCTATGGGCACCGATCGGGAGATATAGTCCTCATGAAAGTGGCGGAGGTCATCAAGGGAACAGTACGTGCAGGAGATGTGGCATCACGTTATGGTGGAGATGAATTTGTGCTGATGTTGGATGGAGCAGATGTCCTCACTGCAACGGCCGTTGCCCATCGGATAGACGAAGAAATAGCCAGTTTGAAATTTGACTTCGGTGCAGCAGAAGTTCATGTGAGTGCAAGTATAGGCATAGCGGAATTTGAAATGAGTATGAGCCTTGAGAGTTTTATTACCTCTGCTGATAAAGACATGTATCACAACAAGAGAAGGCGCAAGCACAAGATGTCTAGAGAAAGTGAGTCAAAACTGTGAATTAGGGAGGTATTTATGTACATTAACTTAATCGAGAATAGAAGATCTGTCAGAAGTTTTAAAAATGTGCCAATTGTGGAAAATGACTTGACGCTGATGAATGATTATCTAAGTGAGCTAAATCAAAGTCAAGGGCCTTTTGGACGAAGGGGTGAGTTCAAGTACATAGCAGTGAGCAATCACATCAATTCGGAAGGTCAGAAGATTGGCACATATGGAGTTATCCGAAATCCTGCGGGCTATATCGTTGGAATTACCAAAAACGAACGCGACTTTCTAATTGATTTTGGCTATACATTTGAAAAATTCATGTTACAGGTACTGTCTCTTGGACTTGGGACATGCTGGCTTGGCGGGACATTTGATCGAAAAATGCTCACAGAAAAATTTGAAAAGCACAGTTCACATATAATCCCAGCGATTTCTCCGATTGGATACCATGATGAAAAGCCGAGCCTAATTGAAAAAACAATGAGAAAAATAGCAAATTCAGATCAAAAAATGGCATTTGAAGAGGTTTTTTATCTTGAAAATTTTGAAACACCTCTCGTTAAATCTGATGCGGGGATATATGAAATCCCTCTGGAGATGGTTCGGATTGGCCCTTCAGCATCTAATAAGCAGCCTTGGAGATTGGTTCTAGACAGGGAAAATAGAGTGCATTTTTTCTTGTCACATACGCCGAACTACAGTGGAAAGTTAATGTTTGACATGCAGTATCTTGATATCGGCATTGCCATGTTCCACTTTCAAAGTGCACTTGACGAAATTGGCATTAAGGGGGACTGGTGTGTTATTGAAGGTCTGCAAGTGCCAATTGACGAACCGACAACGGAGTATATTATGTCGTGGAAAATTGAAGACTAACCCAGCTAGTGTTGAAGGTATACCCTCGTAGGCCAACTCAAAGTTGCCTGCGGGGGTTTTATTTTATCCCAATAACGGCGAAGAACATTGTATTGAATCATGAACAAGAATGTGATAAACTGTTTATATACTTGTGATATATCAACAAGATATCAACGTTATATGAGGAGTGTTTTTATGTTTGAAATAAGATGGCATGGAAGAGGCGGGCAGGGTAGCTTTACAGGGGCAAAACTCTTAGGAGTGGCTGCAGCGATACACGATGATGTCTATGCACAGGCATTTCCGTCGTTTGGACCGGAGAGAAGAGGTGCTCCTGTTTTGGGGTTTAATCGCATTTCATCTGAAAAAATCACTGATAGAAGTGAAATTAAAACATGCGACTATATCGTCTTCTTAGATGATACACTGTATGATGACTCGGTTCTGGATGATTTAAAAGACAGTGATGGACTTGTTCTCATCAACACTCAAAGGGAGAGCTGGCATGAGAAAGTCAAATGCATAGATGCGACGCAGATTGCACTTGATGAGTTGGGAATTCCAATTGCCAACACTGTAATGCTGGGATTTTTGGCGGCTTATGCAGAACATGCAGTGAGTTATGAGGCCTGTGCGGAGGCAATCAAGTCCAGCATGAAACCCAATTTGGCTGAGAAAAATATAAAAGCTTTTAGAATTGCCTATGAAAAGGGGAGGAACTAAGATGAAGAACTTTAAGCGTGTGTCTGTTCCCGTATTAGAGCATATAGAACAGTATCCTATGGGATCAAGTTGCCCTAGCTTTCACATCACAGATCAAAATTCTGGATGGCGGGTGTTTAAGCCAGTGCTCAACACAGAAAAATGTGTGGCGTGTCATAGATGTTATCTCGTTTGCCCAGATGGTGCAATCCATCCATCTGAAAGTGGCAAGTTTGAAATAGATTACGAATATTGCAAGGGATGTGGCATATGTGCCACCGAGTGCAAAATAAACGCAATACAGATGGTTAAGGAGGAGAAATAATGGGGCAGTACGCATTTTTAAACGGAAATGAGGCGGTTGCATTCGGCGTGAAACTCTCCAGACCCAATGTTGTTGCAGCGTATCCAATTACCCCTCAGACAAAGGCGGTTGAAAAAATATCTTCGTTTGTTCAAAATGGGGAGCTGGCGTGTGAATACATGCATGTTGAATCTGAGCATAGCGCAATGGCATGTTCCATCGGAGCTAGTTCCGTCGGGGCGAGAACTTTTACCGCAACATCCTCTCAGGGACTTTTGTACATGGCTGAATGTCTGCCATATGCATCAGGAGCCAGACTTCCAATTGTCATGATGAATGCCAATCGTTCTTTGGCAACGCCGTGGAACATCTATGGAGATCAAATGGATGCCATGTTTCTGCTCAATGCTGGATGGGTTCAGATTTTTGTCGAAGATGCCCAAGAGGCGCTTGATGTGACGATTCAAAGTTTTAAACTGGCTGAAAATCAATCGGTGATGGCGCCAGTTATGATTAATTTAGATGGATTTGTGTTGACGCATACTTACGAAAAAGTCAATATTCCAACTCAAGAGTCCGTGGATGACTTCTTGCCCAAGTTTGAAGGCAGTACACATCTGATGAATGATGAAACGCCCATGAGCATGTGCATAACTGCTGGCAATCAGCACAACATGGAATTCAAAATCAAACAGCACTGCGACTTAGTAAGGTCACTGTCTGTTCTTGAGGATATAGATTTAGAATTCGGTGAGAAATTTGGCAGAACCTATGGTGGCGCTGTGGAGGGGTACAGGCATGAAGACGCTGAGGTTTTGCTTGTTACAACTGGAAGTGTTACGGGAACGGCAAGGGTTGTCATTGACGAAATGAGAGAAAGAGGGATAAAAGTAGGTCTTGTGAAGCTCAGAGTTGTAAGGCCTTTCCCAAGTGAAAGACTGATGGATGTCATTGGAAATGCCAGCGCAATCGGGGTTATTGACAAGAACATCTCCTTTGGATATGAAGGGACAATTTATACCAATATAAATTCAACCTTGCAGCAGAGCCAAAGAAAGATTGCCGCATACAATTTTATTGGCGGTATTGGCGGTCGAGATATAACAAGGGAAGATATAGCAGAGATGGTGGAAAATCTTCTAAGCAGAGAGAACCTTGAAGCGGTTAGTTATTACAATGTGAGGTGTGCACTATGAATCAGACGGTAAAATTGACGGCGAGAAATATGACCACAGAAGAGTACTTTTATGGACATAAGGCCTGTGGCGGCTGTGGAGAGAGCTTGGCACTCAGGCTTGCACTTAAAGTCGTTGGGCCAAAGGCCTATTTATCACTCCCTGCTGGTTGCATGTCAGCAGTTTCCTTTATATATCCGAACATGGCATTTAAGAACAATGCGATCATAACCCCGTTTGCTTCGGCTGCGGCTGTGGCCACAGGCGTTGCAGCTGGTTTAAAATCGCTTGGGAAAGAGCGAATTTCCCTTGCGTTTGCAGGGGATGGAGGCACTGCTGATATTGGAATTCAAGCACTTTCTGGCGCTATTGACAGAGGTGAGAAATTTATCTACATCTGTACGGATAACGAAGCTTATATGAACACTGGGATTCAGAAGAGCGGCTTGACACCCTTTGGGGCAAGCACGACGACGACTCCAGCTGGTAAAGTCATCAGAGGCAATATAAAGCCTAAAAAGAACATGTTTGAAATTGTAGCAGCTCACGGAATTTGTTATGCTGCCACTGCCAGTATTGGATATCCAGAGGATTTTATGGCGAAAGTACAGAAGGCAAAAGATGCCGATGGGCCAGCTTATATCCATGTGTTTTCACCATGTCCAACTGGCTGGGGACATGAATCTGATCAGACAATCGCCATTGCAAAAGAGGTTGTGGACAACGGACTTTGGTATTTGGCAGAATATGAAAATGGAAAATTCAGACTCAATAAAAGAGCAGATTTGTCAGTGGATGTCAGAAGCTATTTGAAAGGTCAGTCTAGATTTAGACATCTGACTGAGGCGGACATTGAAACCATTGAGTCGCTGAGAGCGGAAAAATGGTCTCAAATGCTTGAAGAGTGGTCATAACAAAGGCTTGGTTTACCCTTTTCAATCATGTATAATAGACCTAAAGATTTTGTTCTTACAAAATATTACATGAATCAACAAATGAGGAAGGGTAATCGTGAAACAAGCAAATAATGTTATTTTTGAGGAATTGAAAAAACGCATCATAGAGCTGGAGATGAAGCCGGGTGACGTTATAAATGAAAAGGATTTAATACAGGAATTCGGTGTTAGTAGAACCCCTGTTAGGGAAGCGCTGATTAAACTGTCTCAGATTGAGTTGGTGGAAATTAGACCCAGAGTGGGCACTTTCGTCACGCAAATTGACTTGGCAACTGTAAAAAGTGCCTATGAAGTCAAAAAAAATCTTGAGGCCTTGGCTGCTGAACTTGCGGCAAAGAGAGCTACTGCCGAGGAAATAGACGAATTGTTTCAGATCATTGAGCGGTTTTCAACTTACGATATCGTAAGAGATTACAAGTTGTGCATCCAAGATGATCAGAAATTTCATGAAATTATCAGACGGGCATCTAGAAATGAGATTCTCATAGACGTACTGGACAATTTAAACACTAAAACAGCAAGATTTTTGCAGTCCATCCAGTATGTTATTGAGAACTTTGAGTGGTTCTTTGAGTCTCTTCAGGACATTGCGGCGGCAATTAAAGACAAGAATCAAGAAGAAGCTAGAAAATACACTGAGGAGCATACAAGGCGATTTCTAGAGGAAATGTCCAGAAACTTTTTTTCTTAGGGAATTTAGGAGGCGAATGTATGAATCATCTTTTTTCAGAACGCGTAAAGAAGGCAAAAGCATCGGAAATCAGAGAAATATTGAAATTGACACAACAACCGGATATTATTTCGTTTGCAGGCGGTCTTCCAGCGCCTGAGCTCTTTCCGATTGAGGAAATGAAAGAGGTCACGCAAAAAGTGCTGGATACTATGGGAAAAGAAGCGCTTCAATACAGCCCAACAGAAGGATTTGATCCGCTCCGAACACAAATTGCCACACGGATGGGCAAACAGGGGATTAAGACCACAAAAGATGATATCCTCATCACAAGTGGCTCACAACAAGGACTTGACTTTACGGGAAAGGTCTTTATAAATCCAGAAGACTATGTTTTATGTGAAAGTCCTAGCTATTTGGGGGCAATCAATGCCTTTAAAGCATATGAATGTCAATTTAAAGAAATTGATACAGACAGCGATGGGATGATTATGACCCATCTCGAGGAAACAATCAAGGCAACGCCAAGAGCCAAGTTCATCTATGTCATCCCCGATTTTCAAAATCCATCTGGGAGAACTTGGTCGCTTGAAAGACGTAAAGCACTGGTTGATATAGCCAATAGGCATAACCTCGTGATTATAGAGGACAACCCATATGGTGAACTCAGATTTGAGGGAACGGCATATCCGGCAATTAAGTCGCTTGATACGGAGGAGCGCGTCGTCTATCTAGGCACTTTTTCAAAGACGTTTTCACCAGGGCTTAGAATTGGTTGGGTGTGTGCAGGCAAGGAACTCTTGTCAAAGTATATCACTGTAAAGCAAAGTGCTGACTTGCAGTCCAGTTCCATTAGTCAGAGGGAACTAGCTGTATTCTTAGAGGATTATGACTTAGATGCACATGTGGAAAAAATAAAAAAAGTCTATAAACATCGCAGAGATCTCATGATGGATACCATGAAAACTCATTTTCCTGAATCTGCAAAGTATGAGATTCCGCAAGGTGGTCTATTTGCATGGGTGGTTTTACCTGAGAGCATTGATTCGAAGGCGCTCATGGTCAAAGCTGTGGAGAAGAAAGTTGCCTTTGTTCCAGGAGGATCCTTTTTCCCAAACGGCGGACATGAGAACACCATGCGTGTGAATTACTCCAATATGCCAGATGACAAAATCGTCGAAGGCATTATTCGATTGGGAAATCTCTTGAAAGAAGAATTGTAAGAGGCCAAATAGAACAGAACCCCAGCTATATAATATTGCGTGTGCTCTATTTTATAGCTGGGGTTTTTAATTCTAATTTGCAATGAGAGGTGCAGAGCAGTACAATGGTAAAAAGAGCATTGTTAAAAAAGGATATCTAAGTCATTATATTTCAGGAGCAAAAATATGAAAAAGGACTATTATATCAGGTTTGAAGACTCGACGTTAGAGGAACAAGTCAAGAGGTACTTTTATCATTTTGGAAAGGAATCTGTCTATTTTCACACACTGGATGTTGTCAAAGCGCTGAAGAGCATTCCTCTTCAGAGACGGGAGGACAAGCCAAAGCGAAAGCTGGGCGCATTGCTTCACGATGTTGGCAGGGTTGTGGAAACAGATGATTTGGCTGAATTTTGTGAGTCCAACGGGAAAGTTATTTCGACTGAGGAGCGTCGAGCACTTCCTATACTGCATCAGTTTGCATCAAGATACATAGCCGAAATCGTCTTTGGCGTCGACGATTTGAGCGTGCTCAACGCAATTGAGTGTCACACCACTTTAAAATCAAATCCAAGCGACATAGAAAAAGCCGTTTTTATTGCGGATAAAATAAGCTGGCATGAAGAACCGTATCAGCAGCTTACCAATAATGTGAAGTTAGCCCTCGAACGTTCAATAGATGACGCTTGCTTTTTCTATCAAGAAAATCTCCACAAACAACGGGAACAGTTGAGTTGCTATCATCCTTGGTCACAGGAAGCCTATATATTTTTCTTGGAGCAAGAAAGGGAAAAACTAAGTTTACGCAAAGAGCTCCAAGATTTCAAAGGCAATCTGTAGACGCAGTCGATCCTGATAGTCGTTCAGATTCATGCGGAGAATTTCCTCGATTCGACCCAGCCGATAGGTCAGGGTGTTGCCGTGAATATGAAGTTCGTTCTTGGTATGCGACCAATTTCCATTGGACTTGACATAGACTTTTAGAGTCGTCATGAAATCCTCTTTAGAGGCGTTGTTGTAATTCAGTAGAGGCCCTAGGGTTTTATCTGTGAAATTTTGGAGGTCTTTTGGATCATTGCCTAGGAGAAATCGTTTAATGTGAATATCTTTAAAGTACAGCCACTGAACAGCGTCTGTACTTTTTTTGTTGATTAAATTGAGGGTGTGCTTTGCATTTTCATAGGCGTCCTTATAGGCGTGTATGTCTGAAATCACATCACTGATTCCGATTTTGACGATAAGGTCTCTAAACACATTTGAATAATTTTCGTGATACTCCGTCTTTACAAATTCCAGGAGACCATGAGGCTCATTTTCGGACTCAAATTCTAAAATGCAGACAATTTGGTGATGTCTAATCAGTGCTACTGAACCGGGATACGCCTTTGAGAGAAATGTGGAAAAAAGCGTATAAAAATGATTGATGCAATTCCGAATGCGCTTTTCATAGTCCTTTGAATCTGTACTATAGCGTCCTTTAAAGGAGAACTCAAGTAATAAAAGCCTGTGGTTTGAATTCAGATTAAAATTATAGCTTTCGGAATACTTCTGGACAGAAGGCAGGTTTTCACCTGTGATGAGACTGTCGAGGAAGTCGCCCTTTATGGATTGTTCGAGATCGTTTAGCTCGTTTTGTTTGAGGAGTTCCAGCGCTAGAATAGTGGCACTTCTCTCTGCTGTGATAACGATATTTTCAGACAGAGGAATACTGTCACTGAGAAGGCAGAGCCAGCCAAGTGGTTCGTGATTTACGATAATCGGAAAGATAAAATAGTGCTTTCGAGTGGTGGATTCAAAAAACGAGCTCTTGGTATTCCACGGAAGTCGCTGGGCAATAAGTGGTTGAAGTTTACGGATATCAAGAGGGAGCTTGTCTTCAAAAGTATGCCCTGCTATGTTGTGGATGATGTCTATAATTAAAACATCTTTTCCCGTGAGTTGCTTGACCTCTCTTAAAATGTCAGCGGTGGTACTGCCTTTGAGAACCATGTCGGTAAATTTGCTGTGAACCTGTGTGCTCAAACGGTACAAGTCGCGCTGGTTTTCAATGATTCGATTGTATTCTTCAAGTTTTCTATTGTTTTCAAGTTCCTTTTCATAGTTTCGGGCATTTATGATGGCAATAGTTGCTTGTACTGAGATTGCAGTGAGCAGCTCAACATCTGATTCTGTGAGAGGGGCAAAGTTTGAAAAGTTGTCTATGACCAAAACCCCGAGAGATTCACCTCTATGCAAAAGCGGACAGCAAATTGAGCCGTATATTTTATCGGCTTCTACGTTGCCAGCCACAGCCATATGCGTATTTTTTTGAGACATGTTTCCCATGTTCTGCTGGACGACATCGCTGCCGTCAAAGAACATGGGGCGGTTGTTGATAAAGCAGATACCCGTCATGGATTCTCCTGGCATGAGCTTTACGTCCTTAACAGAATCTCCCATTCCGACATAGGCGGACATTTCTAGGAGGTCGGTAGACCTGTTGTGCAGAAAAATACAGCCAGCATCCCCGCCGTCAATTAGAGACAAGGACAACTCCAAAAGAGATTTTAGGATCTCCGACGTGTCTTGGGAAGTGTTGAGAATCTTACTGGCGTCTAAAAGCGCCTCTAATTTTCGCTCGCGTGTTGTTATAGATTCCATGAAATCACCTTTTAACTTTTCTTAATATTATATCCATTTGTCACAAAAAAATAAATGATTATTTGGTGTTAACAACATAGAAAATCCATTTCAATGTTGTTAGACTATTCAGTAAATAAAGTTTTAGGAGGTTTATATGGTATTGAACGTCGTATTAGCATTTAGTATCGTCTTGGCAATTTTGACAATTGGCGAAATCGTATCGACCAAGACGAAGGCATTTATTCCATCTGTTTTTGTATCCGCGGTTCTTTTCCTAATTGGTTTTTGGACTGTTTTGCCGGCTGACATCGTCACTCAGAGCTCGTTTTCCATGCCGGTGGTGTATCTTTCAATGTATCTTCTGTTAACTCATATGGGAACACTGATGAGTGTCAGAGAACTTTTAGGTCAGTGGAGGACTGTTGTCATAGCACTTGCTGGAATCGTGGGCATCTGTGCCATGACATTAACAATAGGTCAAGTGTTCTTCGGCTGGCAAACAGTTGTTGCGGCAACACCGCCGCTTACAGGTGGCGTTGTGGCGTCTATTCTTCTGTCCACAGCGGCAAAGGATTTGGGATTGCCAACACTGGCGGTTCTGGCAACAGCAATGTATATTATGCAGGGGTTCTTTGGGTATCCAGTGACAGCTATCCTTCTTAAAAAAGAAGCGGCTAGACTGGCAGGTGAGATTAGAAGTGGCGCGGTTTCGTTTAAACCACACGAAAGACTTGCAAAGGAAAGTGAAGAGACCAAGAGCAAGTTTAAAATATTTCCAGCTGTTCCTGAAGCCTATTTGACACCTTATGTCATCCTTGTCAAATTGGGATTTGTAGCTTGGCTTGCTGTTTTGGCATCGCCAATTCTCCACCTCAATCAATTTGTCGTCTGTCTTTTGTTTGGTGTTATCGGAAGGGAAATTGGATTCCTTGAAGAGAAGGCCTTGGTCAAAGCAAATGCCTTTGGATTTTTGATGACTGTTTTAATGGCCTATATCTTCGCAGGGTTATCTCAAGCAACACCAGTGATGCTAAAGGAAATAGCAGGTCCGTTATTTGGCATCATCGTGCTTGGTGTTGCTGGTATGGGAATTTTCTCAATGATTCTCGGAAAACTCCTCGGTTACACGAAGGAAATGGCTTTTTCGGTGGCAATGACAGCGCTTTATGGTTTTCCAGCAGACTATGTTCTCACCATTGAGGCGATTAAATCGTCCACTGAAACAGAAGAGGAAAGAGAATATGCAATGGATCAAATGATTCCAAAGATGTTGGTAGGCGGTTTTACAACTGTTACAATTGCATCGGTTATCATTGCAGGTATCTTTGTTAAATTACTGTAGAATTATAATTGGCGCTTTCTTTAGAAAGCGCTGATTTTAACCAATCATCAAGAAGGCAGGTTGCGATGTTGACAAATTTAGAGAGAATTCAAAGCGATATTGAGGCACTGTCCAATTTCAATGCCACAAGGGAAAATGGGTTGACTCGATTTTCTCTTACAGAGGCCGACAGAGGCGCTAGAGAGTATCTAAAGGGAGAACTGAATAAACTCGGAATTATCCCCTATGAAGATGCGGCAGGGAATCTATTTGGAAGGTTAGAGGGAACAGAACCGACTCTACCAGTCATTATGATTGGATCACATTTCGACTCCGTAAAAAACGGTGGCAATTTCGATGGTCCAGCAGGTGTTGTCATGGGGCTTGAAATTTTGAGAGTTATCTCAGAAAGTGAAATAGAGTTAAAAAATACAGTGGAGTTTGCGGCACTGATTGAGGAAGAAGGCGGTCGATTTGGTGCTGGACTCTATGGAAGTCGTGCCATGACTGGTGTGGTCACTTACGAAGAGTTGATGACAAATAAGGACTCACATGGAATTTCCATGTCTGATGCTCTCTCTGCCTTTGGATTTGATCCAAAGCGAATTGAGGAGGCGAAGAGAAACCCAGAGGACATCAAAGCTTTCATAGAACTTCATATTGAACAAGGCCCTGTATTGGAGCAAGAAGCCATAGAAGTGGGAATCGTCAAGGAGGTTGTCGGCATCAGGCAATTAAGTGTCAAGATCGTTGGAAGGCCCGATCACGCGGGGACGACACCGATGCACCTTAGATGTGATGCTTTGCAGGCTGCGGCGGAAGTCATTGCTAAGATCCCTCAATTCGCAAATGCAACAAATGATGGAACGGTTGCAACTGTAGGGGTTTTAAATATCAAACCGTGTGCGGCGAATATTGTTCCTGGGGTGGCTGAGTTTACTGTGGACATCAGATCAAAAAATGCCCTCTCAGTAGAAGGGGTTCACCATAAAATTGAAAGTCAATTGAAGGCATTGTCTGAACGTGGACAGCTTCAATTTGAAATAGAGACATTGCTTACAGTAAAGCCAACAAGACTGGCAGAATCCGTTGAAAAGGCTCTTAGAGAGAGTTCTGAAAAACTGGGAATAAGCTATAAAGAAATGTCAAGTGGCGCTGGTCACGATGCGATGATTATGGCATCGGTAGTGGACACTGGATTGATCTTTGTTCCCAGCAAAGAGGGAAGAAGTCACTGTAAGGAGGAATGGACTGACTATGATGCCCTTCAAAAGGGAATAGAGGTCATATGTCATACTGTAATTGCGCTAGGGAGGTCATCATGACAGTAGAAAAATTATTAAACCAGTATAAATCATATGCAGTGGATATGAGAAGAGAATTTCATATGAATCCAGAACCCAGTATGAAGGAGTTCAGGACATCTGATAGGATTGTAGAAGAACTTGAAAAGATGGGCATAGAGTGTAGAAAAGCAGCTGGAACAGGCGTTGTTGGAATTATAAAGGGGAAAGCGCCTGGTAAGACCATTGCCCTGAGAGCGGATATAGATGCACTTGATTTGACTGAAATGAACGAAGTGCCGTATAAATCCCAAAATCCAGGCTTTATGCATGGCTGTGGTCACGATGGACATGCAGCGGGTCTTTTGACAGCTGCCAAAGTGCTCAAAGACCTTTCTGGAACTTTTGATGGACAGGTGAAGCTGTTGTTTCAGCCTGGCGAGGAGACCGCAGATGGCGCGAAAAAACTCATAGAAGAAGGCGAACTCAAAGAGGTTGACGGTATTTTCGGGATTCACCTTTGGAACGATGCGCCAGTGGGCAGAATTTCGATAGAAGCTGGACCGAGGATGGCTTCAGCGGGTATTTTTAACATAAAAGTTCAGGGAAAAGGCGGTCACGGGTCGATGCCACATCAAGGGGTTGATGCTGTGGTAGTGGGTTCAGCCATTGTCTCTGCGCTTCAGTCACTGGTCAGCAGAGAAATCAGCCCACTTGATCCAGCTGTTCTCACCATTGGAATTTTCAACGCAGGCACTAGATTTAATGTCCTTGCAGGCGAAGCCTATCTAGAAGGAACAACCAGATGCTTTAGCATGGAGGTCAACGATTCGTTTGAGGATATGATGAGACGTGTTATTAACCACACTGCTGAGGCGTATAGAGCCACAGCGGTACTGGACTATAAACAATTAGTCGTTCCGACCATCAATGATGAAAAAATGTCTAAAATAGGTGAAAGAGCTGTGGAAACCCTGTTTGGAAAAGAAACACTCATCACATACGAAAAAACCACTGGCGGTGAGGACTTTTCTTATTACACAAGGGAAGTTCCAGCGGCATTTGCCTTTGTTGGCACTCAAAATGAAGCCAAGATTCCCTATTATCCACACCACCATCCAAAATTTGATATTGATGAAGATGGTCTCAGCGTGGCAGCGGGCTTATACGCACAATATGCGTTGGAGTTTCTAAAAGAGAAATAGTTGGAAGTAGAGAACCCATAGGAGGTGTGAGATGGCGTTGATGAACAGGCTAGAGGTACTATTGGAGGCTCAAACAGAATATGTTGTCGCTATGCGACGTGAATTTCACCAAAACCCTGAAGTCAGCTGGCAAGAAATAAGGACATCAGCTCGAATCAAAGAAGAGCTTGATAAAGCGGGAATTCGTTGGAGGGCTATAGCCAAAACGGGAATCCTTGCGACGATTGAAGGGGGTAATCCTGGAAAGACTGTGGCGCTTAGGGCGGATATGGATGCTCTATCAGTGACTGAACTCAGTGATGTCAGTTTTAAATCACGAAGAGAAGGTGTCATGCATGCTTGCGGGCACGATGGTCATGCGGCGATGCTGCTCGGCACTGCCAAAGCTCTAAATGCGGTGAAATCTGAATTGAACGGTACTGTGAAACTGCTCTTTCAACCTGCTGAAGAACTCGTAGAAGGTGCAAAGCTCATGATTGAAGAAGGCGCACTTGAAGGGGTGGATGCCATATTGGGCATTCACCTTTGGAGTGATGTGGCATGTGGAAAAATCAACGTTCAGCCTGGGCCGAGGATGGCTTCAGGAGATTATGTTATCATAGATTTTTATGGAAAGGGCGGTCATGGTTCTATGCCCAATCAGACGGTGGACCCAGTGGTGGTTGCCTCAGAATTTATCATGGGATCACAGACGATTTTAAGCAGAGAAAAGGACCCGCTGGAATCGGTGGTATTCACAATAGGTGAGCTGAAGTGTGGAACGAGGTTTAACATCATCCCCGAAAAAGCGCATTTAGAGGGGACGCTAAGATGCTATGGAGAAGAGGCAAGAGACCGGTTTGCGGAGGCGATTGAAAGGCATGCTGTTAAAACTGCTGAAACGCACAGAGCAAGGGCCGAGGTCACCATACAAAGGGGAACACCTGCCACAGAAAACGATTTTATCCTCACTGAAATCGTCGCCGATTCGGCACGTCAAATTGTTGGAGATAGCGGACTGGTGGCACTGGAAAAGACAACGGGAAGCGAAGATATGGCCTATTATTTAAAGCAGATTCCTGGTGTTATGGCATTTGTAGGGGCTGGACATGCTGATCTGCAGAAGAACTACCCTCATCATCATCCTAAATTTAATATTGATGAGCGCAGCCTTGAAATTGGCATGAAACTCTATTTTAGATTTGCCTATGACTTTTTAAATTCAAATTAACCGATAAATTGATATTTTCTTGACGCAAAGAGAGCATATTGCAGCATATGCTCTCTTTGCATGTATATTTGAATAATTTCCCTTTATTATTGGTCACAAATTGGTAAAATAGTAGTATGAAAGTATTTTTAGAGAAGATGATGAGAGGATTAAAATATATGAAAAAGATAAAGGGACTTGCGTCAAAATTAAAAGTGGTTAAGCCTTTGGCAAAAAAAGTGCCTTCTGCTGCACTGGGAGTTATTCGGTATTTGGGAATCTTAGAGGACACATCACAGCTCGTAAAGCCCATAGTGAGTGATGTTATGGGGAGAAATATAGAGAAATTCAAACGCATAGATGCCGACCAGTTCAGGCGAAATGGGAGGGTTATCATCATGATTGAAAAAGCGGATATTGTGGCATCGGCTAAAACAGAGGCTGTGGCGTTTGAACTCTTTGTCAGACAGCTGTTGCATCTCAGGAGAAAGAAAATAGTCAGCAATGACAAGAAAGTGAGACGCGCTCAGTTGGCGCTTATTGAAAAGATTAGGAGAATAGAGGCAGATGGTGGCAACTTAGCTGAGTACGTCTATCGAATTCAATCAGATGAGGCAAGATGAGTAGGACTTAAATATAGACTACATTTTATGTAATAGAGGATGTATAATTAGGAGACAAAAAACAGCGGAGGCGGCTCAAATGTATGCAATGACTTTTTTTATGGTTTTAAGTACAATTTATTCAATTTTTAAAATAGTTGTAGTTTTTATGGCATTTCTATTTATGTTCAAATGCATTCAGAAAATCGACAGATTGGATGATCGACTTGATCGGATAGAGCAGAGATTGGATTTAATGGATGTCCACATGCAAGGTGGTATTGACAAATGATATGGCGGCTGAGACAATAGGATTAAGCATTAAATCCATGTAGGAGTGTGAACTATGTATCAGAGATTGCAATACTTTGGGGTCTATGGAATCATTCGAAACGATCAAAGAGTCTTGCTTGTGAAAAAAAAAGGTGCACCTTATGATGACCTGTGGGATTTCCCTGGGGGTAAAATCGAATTTGGCGAGGTGCCTGACACGACGTTGATAAGGGAGATTTTAGAAGAAACGGGACTTGAAATAAAGTCGTATAAATTTTTAAAATCAGATGCAGTCGTGGTAAACTATAAGGAAGAAGGTAGCAACATCACCCTTCATCATGTGGGCTTCTTATTTGAAGTGATGGTTCATTCAACTGAATCGGTTAAGTCCGGAGAAGATGACGTCGTTGTAGATTGGGTGGACATATCAGATGTGAATGTGGATGCCTTTACGCCTTTTGTCCAAGAGTACATCATGGAGACCACAGCGGTTTTAAAGGCATAACGGCTTTGCGCAATACAGAAGAATTGAGCTTGCTCAATTCTTTTTTATGGAATATTTTAATGAGAGATTTATTTGAGCAACGACACAATTTAAACGTTACATAGGAGAACAGAATGAAAAACAGAATAAGAATTACCCTGATGAGTACCCTTTGCTTTATCTTGATTTTAGCAGGTTGCTCTGCATCTGGTAGCAGCAATGACAGTGAGTCGGTGTATGATCTCAATCAAAAAGGCATCGACCAGATGGATGAAGAAGACTACCAAGGCGCGTATGAGACCTTTACACATGCACTTGAAATTGTGGATAAAGACAATGGAGAATTGGTCAACAAACTTTACAACAACCTTTCTTGGTCGAGTTATTCAGCTGGAGATTATGACGCTGCACTTAAATATGGCGAGCTGTCAGTGTCAGGAGAGTTTACAAATGATAATAATTATGTAAATTATGGCAACGCACTTATGGAGTTTGAAAGAGAATCCGATGCCCTGACTGCTTATCGTAAAGCCCTGGATTATAATGACAGCCAAGAATTTGCTCTGTATGGCGTTGGAAAGGCCTATTATTTGCTTGGAAATTATGAAGAGGCGGTCGATGCTTTTGATGTGTATATAAACACATGTCCAGATGACGTCGATGGATATTTTTACAGAGCTTTATCCAATGAAGCCATTGAAGACAAAGAGGCATATAATAAAGACTTAAAATACCTGCTGAATTTCTTTCCAGATGAACCCAAGACCATGTATCTTGATTTAGATTCGATTTACAGTGAGGGAACAGAGGCTGAACTAGCTTCCGCTCTAAAAGCATACTCTGAAAACTGGGACGAAGAGGAGAACGCCAGATACTTTGCAATATGGATAGATGACAACACCTGTTATGAAGAACTTCTAAACCTCGTTTCTGATATGGATGTGCAGACGCTGCCGCTTCCAATCAAGCAGATGATGGTGTCGGCTTATTATAGAAATTATCAATACGAGGCTTGTTTAGAATTGGGAAATCAGCTGATTGAAAGCGGAGATAGCAATTATAATGCAACCCTTATGGTGGCATTTGCCTACTCGGATAAAGGCAATTACGAAAAGTCAATTATGACATATGGGAAACTCTATGAAGAAGAGGATGACTTTTTAAGCTATTATATTGCCTTGGATTATTATAAATTAGGGAACTACGACATGGCGGAGCAGTATCTGAGCAATATTGAACATCCAGATGATTCTGATGCGGCACTCAGCTCTCTAATCAATGAGAAGGCGTTGCCAATTGGAGTTCAAATTGCACACTTTGTGGAGAAAAAGTACCTATATGATTACGACCAAAAGGCACTCGATCAATTGCTTTCGGATGATGGAAGCATGACAGGTGAGGAACTGACGGAGGCCTTTTACAACTGCATTGATGGTGACGATAATTTTTCATTTATCATAGGCGGCAACTATTATGAACTCTATAAAGCAGAAAATGAAATGGCATCTGTGACGAGCGATATTAATGAATACGGCGATGCTGTTGTGACCATAAATACATTTACAGATACAACTGGAATTGAGTTTAGAGAGGCTATGAGAGAGATTGGTGAGTTCTCAGAGCACAATATGATACTGGATTTGACAGGAAACGGCGGCGGTGATACTTACAGTGGGTATGAGGTGTTGGATGAATTGTTGCCCTACTGTGTCACCTTCAGTGAGATTTATAAAGACGGTACCAGTGAACCCTTTTATTCTGATGAGTATGCCAAACCCTTTAAAAAGATATATGTTTTAGTGGATGGGGAGACAGCCAGCTGTTCGGAAATAGTGGCGCTCGGCCTTAAAACGTATCTGGATGGCGTCGTCTTAATCGGTGAAAAAACGTTTGGAAAAGGCGTGGGACAGAGTGTCTATAGCAATGAAAAAGACGATTTTGCACTGTTTGTTGTGAATCATTACATCAACATCAGGCAGAACAATATTCATAATAAGGGCATTGATCCGGATATTCAGTTAAGTGCACCAAGTTACGAAAAGGCAAAGGCACTGATATACCAGTAAAAGGGGCCAGCTCAATACGGTGCCGTCTCAGAGCAAATGATAAAAGAGAGAGGACGAAAAATGTATAGAGAAGAACTGATTAAACTGCTTGAGGCGTATGTCCTCCGGAATACCGAAGATGGGGATGCGGCTCTTGAAACCCTCAAATTTATAAACTCAAACAGTGAAATCTTTGGGAAGGCAAACAGTAAAGGGCATGTTACGGCATCAGCCTGGATTGTAAATGAGGAAATGGACAGCGCTTTACTCACGCATCATGGCAAACTCAACATATGGGTGCAAATGGGAGGACATACCGAAATCGGAGAGCGGATTTTAGAAGCGGCTCTTAGGGAGGCAGAGGAGGAATCCGGGCTGAGCGATTTAAAGGTCTTGTCCACAGACATCTTTGATGTGGACGTCCATCTGATCCCAGAATCTAAAAAAGCACCGGCACATTATCACTATGATATACGCTTTTTGCTTTTAGGAAATAGAGAGAAACCACTGGTGATAAGTGATGAGTCACATGAGATTAAATGGGTGGCATTAGAGGAAATAACAAATTATTCTACTGAAATATCTATTGATAGAATGGTTCGCAAGACAAGATGTCTTAAATAAAGTGGTTAGCGTGTGCCATGTGGGTATAATTTAAAAAAACACGAGGGTTGGTGACTATATGAATTTGTATAAGAAGTATAAAAGTAGCCTAAATTTTAAAATCACTTTTATCAGCATTGTGTTTATAGTCGTTGGGATGTTCTCCATGGTTTTATACACGAATTTATCCGTGGAGAGGCTTACCAATAAAACGCTGGGGACAATGGACAGAGAACTCTATTATCTGCTTGATGAGTACTATACAAATTACATTAACGAAATCGGCATGAGAATCGAGGAAGATTATAATGGCTATCTAAATGAAGTTCAAATCCTTGGTGGCATTTTTCAAGAGGTTTTTGATCAAACGGATCATTTAGACGAAGTTTATCGGCAGATTGCCAGTAATCCCTACTTTAAAGATAATGTCGACTTCAATGGCAATTGGGGGCAAAATAATTCAAATGAACCAACAGCAGTCTTTTTAGGGCGTTATCTCTACGATGATAAGGGTTTCATAAAGCCAGAAGTGCAAAGGTCACTTGACCAAACGTCAATTTTTGACTTAATCATGCCGTCGTTTGCAAAATACGGAAAACACAAGATACAAGTTTATTTTACTGGAGGGCCAGATGAGGATTACACACGTATGGCGCCTTGGGTTGACATTGGAAAGAGCATTTATGATGTCTATCCGGAAATGTATGATATGCCCGTTTGGGAAACTTTTAACCCTGGACTGGTAAAGCAGTGGACAGATCGGATGCTTGAAAAGGGAGTTGGCAATCCCAAACTAATACGTCTTTCCCAGCCCATCCAAGATGGCATCACAGGTGGAATTATCTTAGGGGTGACTTATCCCATCTGGGATAAAACACACACACAGTTTAAAGGGCAGGTGGCATATGATGTTGCCATCGAATCCATTATAGAGCAGGTGGAACAGATTAAAATCAGCAGTTCTGGGTTTGCCATGTTGATACAGTCAAATGGAAATGTCTTTGCAGTTAACGATTTCGGTGCTGAAACGCTGGGGTTAAAAAGTGCTGATGAGAGCACAAAAGAAGGTGGAACGGGATTCAACCGATTCAGCCGGTTTATACAGGACAGTCCGATAGAAGCTATTAGAACCCTTAATTTTTCAGAGGCAAATGATATCAAAGAAGTGTTGTTGAATGATGAATCCTACTATTTTATTAGCAAGAAAATGGATGCCTTTGTCTCATGGACACCAGAGCAAGGATTTTATGATGAGGCGTGGACGCTGGCGTTTATGGTTCCAAAAGACGAAATCTACAAGATGTACATCAACTCGGAATATCAGATAAAAAACGATCAGCAAAGTGCTATTAGACAGCAAATTGGAATTGGGGCCATTATACTGGCAATACTGATTTTGTTCATCATCTTGTACAACTCGAGAATGACCTCTAAACTGAATTACCTCACAGAAAAGGTCAATCAGATGAAGGCCAATAACTACAGGGTGGAATTTGATATAAACTCCGAAGATGAAATAGGGAAACTGGCTGAGGCCTTTGAGGGCATGCAGCAGGAAATACAGGATTCATTTTCACAACTTCGGATTCAAAATGAATTGCTAAAAACCGAAATTGACGAGCGTATAAAAAAGGATAGAATCATAGATTATCTAGAGAATTTTGACTCTCAAACCGATTTGCTCAATAAGAAGGCTCTATTGAACATCCTAAAGGATTTGGACCTTGAAGAGGGGCAAAATTACGCATCTTTGATTCTCATTGGGATAGATGAATTCAGAAAGATAAATGACGCGTACACCTTTAAGGTAGGGGATGAGATTATACAGACCTTAGCTCAGAAGTTAGAGGATGTTGCCCAAAACCACGAATTTCTTTTTAGAATTGGCGGAGACGAGTTTGCAATTGTGTTTAAAGGGGAGACTTTAAATGAGTTGATGCTCAAAGTGGAAGAGATATCGACACTGTTCAAATCGTCATTTAGCATCAAGTCCCATGAGATAAATCTCAGTGCGTCTGTGGGGGTGAGTACGTATCCTCATGATACAGATGATTCACTTGATCTGTTTAAATATGCCAATATAGCCATGAATCATGCCAAGGAAATCAATCGTGGTGGATGTGAGTACTATGATGAAGAAATGAATCTCAGCGCTCGCAATCGGATTGAGATGATTAGCGAACTGAGTCAGGCCATAGATAACGGCGAATTGGAACTGAATTATCAACCGATTATGCACCTTAAAACAGATAAGATTGTGGGGCTGGAAGTTCTATCTAGATGGACATCAATACACTTTGGTCAGATATCTCCGAGTGTCTTCATAAAATTGGCAGAGGAATCAAAGTTGATTATCAAATTGGGAAGCTGGGTGTTGGAAGAGTCCCTTAAGACCCTTGAAATGCTTAGCCGAATGGGGTATGATGACATTCAAATAGCGGTCAATGTCTCTGTGATCCAGTTGTTGCAACATGACTTGGTGGGAGAGACTCAGGCTCTGTTAAAGCGTCATCATGTGAGACCAAACCAACTTGTGTATGAAGTGACAGAGGGCCTTTTTATAAACGATTTCAACAAGGTCAGAGAGATCATAAGACAACTAACGGACATGGGGATTTTGATTTCTATTGATGATTTTGGAACGGGCTATTCCTCGCTGTCCTATCTTAAGAATCTAGAAATCAACAAACTCAAGATAGACCGATCCTTTATATCAGAGGTAAATGACAAAACTGGCTGGGAGATTACCAACGCCATAATTGCACTGGCAAACAGCTTAAATCTAAAGGTGGTTGCAGAGGGAGTTGAAAAACCTGAACAGAAGTACTATCTGTTGGAAAATGGATGTTTTGAGGCTCAAGGCTATTTGTTCTCAAAACCACTCTCACTGGAAAACTGCATTGAGTTTATTCGTAAAAATCACTAACTGATTTAGGACGGATTATAAGGGTAAATGGAGGACTTTAACAACGGATAAGGGTTGCTAAAGCCCTCTTTTTAGTGCATAGAAAATGCCCAGTGAGAATTTTTATTTGATTTTAACCGGATTCTAATAGGGAAGTGATATCTTAGTAGTGAAATAAGAAAACGGGGGAACTAGATGGAGATAGAACAAATCGGTCATGTGATTCAAAAATGGTATCAGACTGAACCGTGGCATGGACTGAGGGGAAGGATATATGACAAAAGTGCTCAAAAGCATGAATTTAAGGCGATTATAGATTTGATTGATGGAATAGAAGCCACCTTGAAATGTGGCGGGGATCAATGTGTATTTAACCAAGTGGTCAATACATATCTGAAAACGACGAAAGTATTTGAACCAGACATACTTAAAATGATTTTTAACCGACAAATGGTGAATTCAACGGTTGACTTCTTTGAACGTGCGAAGGCCTTTGATGCGGAAATGTCCTTTGAGGATATTGGTCAGGCCATGAGGAATGTATGGATTATCAATATGATCCAGCAACTTGAAAAACAGGAAGTCTCTTTGACAGATAGCGCCTTCGCCTACAGCATGCTCTATCCTTATACGGATAACCTCTTAGATGATGATTCAGTGGAATATTCAAACAAAAAAAAGTGCATGATGCGGTTTGGTAAACGGCTAGGAGGCATGAGATTGGATGCGGAAAATCCATATGAAGAGTGTATTTTTAGGCTGGTAGAAATTGTGGAAGATGAGTTCCCAAGGGATGAATTTCCAACCGTATTTAGCAGTATGCTAGCCATTCACAGGGCACAACTGGAAAGCCAAAGGCAACATAAAGAGGAGGTGTTTGCCTATGAAGTCCCCATCGTTGAATTGACGTTTAACAAGGGAGGAACCTCTGTTTTGGCAGACGCCTACTTTGTAAGTCAAAGGCTCACAGAGTCTCAAATCAGGTTTTACTGCCATTATGGAGTCGTTCTTCAGCTCTGTGATGACTTGCAGGATTTTATTGAAGATGAGTCTAGAGGACATTGGACGATTTATAACACGCAGTGTGGGAGACCATTGGACAGACTGATTCTTAAAACACTTGCCTTCAACGAGGAGATGGTGAGGGAAATAGATGATGAAAATTGGAAGCGGGTCTATGAGGGATGTATCCTTATGATGATTGCCACCGCCTGTTTTGGACTTTCGAATAAATTTAGCAAATCCTTTTATAGAGAGGTGCTAAAATATGCACCAGTTTCGCCAAAACAGCTTCAAAAGCTGAGCAGAAGAGTGGTCAAGCTAAAATCACAGATGGGAATAGCATCTCAAATTGAAATGATGAAAGGGCTTGTTCAAAAACTAGAGCTTGACAGTTAAAAAGAGTAACGGTATTATTATGTAATAAAATGCATAAAAATACCGTTTTTATATAACATGGATATGAGCTGTGTTGACGGTGGTTGGGGAAGGAGTTTGAAAATGAAGAACATATATGTAGATGGTCAGCACGGAACTACAGGCCTTGAAATAAAAAAGCTGATTGGAAAGCATCCAGAGTTTGAACTGGTGGAAATTCCCTATGAGGAACGACATGACATAGGAAAGCGTAAAACCCTTATAAATGCCGCAGACGCAGTGGTGCTATGTCTTCCGGAAAAAGCGAGTCAAGAGGCGATAGACCTGATTGAAAGCCCCAAAATAGTCGTTGTTGATACCAGTACGGCCTTTAGAACCAATCCAGAGTGGGTCTACGGACTTCCTGAGCTCAGCGTGGATCAAAAAACAGCTATTTGCAGTGCTAAGCGTGTTGCAAATCCAGGATGCCATGCAAGTGCTGTCTTGCTTGGCATTCTACCCCTTCAAAAAATTGGCGCGCTGGATGCGTCAATACCGCTGTCTTTTACCTCTCACACAGGTTATTCCGGCGGTGGAAAAGAAATGATTTCAATGTATAAAAACTCAAAAAAAATGCCGAGTGCACAATTTTATGCACTTGAACAGCAACATAAGCACATCCCTGAAATTGTCTTGCATGGTAAATTGGCAATGAGACCGACTTTTATGCCTATTGTCTGCAATTACCCAAGGGGGATTATCATGTCGTTTCCGATTCACAAGAGTCAATTAAAAAGTCCCATGTCATTGGAGGGAATCAGTGAGCTCTACAAACAGTATTATAGACAGTCTCCCTTTGGTGTGGTACATGAGCCAAACGATACAGGAGGAAAACTTCACGGGGAAACCACAGGTGGAAACCAGTTCGACATTTATTTCACTGGAACAGAAGAAAACCTTGTGATTTCAGTAAAATTAGACAACTTGGGAAAAGGGGCTTCGGGATCGGTCATTCAGAATTTGAATTTGATTTTCGATCTGCCTGAAAGAATGGGACTTTAAATGTCAATTAGGCGCTTGGGAATTTGGAAAATTTCGGATTTCTTGTGATGATTTTTTTACAGATGCCATGACATTGAAATTGAACTTTGAGGCGAAACATGGTATCATAAATACGCTTATAACCCTCTCGATTATAAGCACATTAAATCTAGAAGAGGCTTAAACTGCGACTTAAGCACTTCTAGATTTTTTTGTTCATTTTGGCTTATTTAGAGCTTTGCGCTTCAAATGCAGACTGGATTTCAGAGAAGACTTCGCCAAAGCTATCTCTTATAATATGAGAGGCGTTGCGGTCGTATGGAGTCTCAGATTTATTAATGAGAACGAGGTTTTTTCCCCTGTAAAATCGAATGAAGCTAGAGGCTGGATAGACCACCAGAGAAGTTCCTGCCACAATTAGAAGGTCTGCCTCGCTAAGGGCTTTCACAGACTGGCTCATGATATCTTGATCGAGTGATTCTCCATAGAGGACGACATCTGGTTTTACAAGTCCGCCGCATTTTGGACATTTTATTGAACCAGCAGGCGTTTGACGAATCCAATCGGCATCATATCCTGAATGACAATTGATGCAAAAATGTCGGTCCAGTGACCCGTGAAGTTCGAGGACGTTTTTAGAACCGGCGGCTTGGTGAAGCCCATCTATGTTCTGAGTAATGATGGTATTTAGTCCATGGGATTCCAGATATACTAGGGCATGATGGCCCTTATGCGGCTTTATGTTGGAGAGCATTAAATGCTTCTTTAGAAAATCGTAAAACCGATCGGGATGTGTATAAAAGTATTGATGGCTCAAAATTTCTTCTGGTGAGACGCCGTATTCTTGCATGGAGTAAAGGCCATTTTCTGATCTGAAATCTGGAACATTACTTTCAGTGGAAGTTCCAGCGCCTCCAAAAACTACGATTTTTTTACTGGATTCAATGAGACTAAATAGCGCTTGATATTTCATAAAGACACCTCCTTGTCTTAATTCACTCTATCTATAGTATACGATTCGAAACGATTGGATGCAATTCCCGTCTCTTTTCTTTTTAGGCCTCTTAGACTATAATGAAATAGATGAAGCCTGAAAAACAAGTCCAAAAAGAGGAGCTGCTCAAGGGATGGGATACCGATTTAAATTACTGGAGATTTTAATAGTTGTCTGCTTAGTACTGCTGAGTGCGTTTACATATAATCAGGTGAAGTATTCCGAACAGATACCCAAGAGCACCAATACGGTAAAAAAATTCCATATCGCAGTGGTTTCAGACCATATAGAGAGCTATTCGGCAGATCGATTTTTGAAAGGGGTTGAGACGGCCTCAGAGAACTCAGATTGTGTATATGAGCTCTATAACCTCCAAGATTACGATATGGAGTCGCTGTCCAAAATTCTCTCTGCAACAGAAGTAGATGGTGCAGTAATCAACCTTGAAAACAATGTGACAGCCAGCATACTCATCGAGAAACTCAGAGAAGCGGGGATTGTAATCCTCACTGCGGGGAACGATGCGCCTGAGTCGGGGCGGGAAATCTATATTGGAACAAACAAGTACAATTTGGGAAAACAAGCGGCACTGTTAGCGGTTGAAGCCACAGGGAAATCGGGAAATATAGCAGTTATTTTGGGGAGCGAATACGAATCGACCCAAAGTCCCTCGGGCAATAATTTTTTGAACGGCATTTATGAAACCTATAGTGACAGAGCTCTTTATAAATTGACAGAGGTTCGATATTCAAAAGATGAGAGGGCAGAAATTATCATTGATGAACTCCTAAAGGGCAGATCTCCTTTAAATGCAGTGATCTGTACTGACCCGCTCGATGCCATTAGAGTGACGAGGGTTTTAGTAGATAGAAACATGGTGGGCAATATAAAAATTATCGCCAGTGGTGATCCACCTGAGATTTTAGATGCCATTCAAAAAGATCTCATATATGCAAGTGTCGTAGAAGATTATCAAGAGCTTGGAGAACTGTCTGTGACAAACTTGCTCAAGTCCTTAGAAGGTGAAAGTGTATCGAGCTATATAAACATTCCAATTGAGACACTTAGTAAAGAAATTAAATAGAGGCAAAGCCTGACGGAAAACATTCAACTATAATCTCATGTGGAGTTTGTATGAAGAAACTGGTGAACTTATTTATTGAAAATACGCTTAAAAAGAAGGTCTTTACCTTTACATTGGTGTTGCTTTTGTGTTTTGTAATAGCGTTTGCCTATACTTTTTTGATTACATCGACGATTAACGCTGAAATCAACAAGATGTTTTCAACCAGTATTCAGTTAAATGAACTGCTTACCGATATGCAGCAATTTGAAATCAGTACGGAGACATACCTCAGCACTAAGAGTTCGGACAGTTTTGTCAGCTATTTGGATCTCAAGGGAAATCTTCAGGCTGCAAGTGATGTGTTGAATTATGGAAACGCCACAAACTCAACTTTCCTTCAGCTGAACAATATTCATTTGCTGCTTGAAAAATACCTTGCGGAGTCGGATCAGGCAATTGAATTCAAGCGGGCGAGGAACACAGAGAAGTACTTGGAACGATATTCGGAAATGATTCTCTACAGCCAAGTCATTAAGCAAAAAGTAGGCGATTTAGAGACTCATGATTTTAAGAGCAACCTTGAAAGATATTTGGAGATGACTGAAAACTTCAAGCGAATTAGGATCAATTTTCTGTTGATTATCCTCTTGCTCACGGCACTGAGTGCTGTGTTTGTGATGAGTTTTTCCACCAGTGTCACGCAGCCTATAGAGGCGCTGGGAAGACGGGCAGAGGCCATTACAAAAGGGCAATATAAGATTGAATTGGTGGAAGGTGAATTTTTTAAGGAAGCAGAGCTTTTGAACATGGCCTTTCAGGAAATGGCAGAACATATAACGGAGTACATTCGTGAGCTTGAAGATAAAGTGGACACTGAAAACAAACTGAGAATATCTGAGACGGAGAAACTCAGAATGCAAAATCTGTTGAATCAGGCTGAACTGCTGGCGCTTCAAGCCCAAATCAATCCACATTTTTTATTCAACACACTCAATGCAGGCATGCAGCTTGCAATTATAGAAAATGCAGATAGAACTGTTTTTTTTCTGGATCACTTGTCGCAGTTGTTTCGCTACAACATACAGAGCCTTGACAATCGTGTAAAGCTCAGTGAAGAACTCAAAAATGTTAGAAATTATTATGAACTGATGAAGATACGTTTTGGAACACAACTCGAAATGCATTTAAGTGCAGAGCCAAATACAATGACGGTGGAAATGCCGCCTATGATTTTACAGCCGATAGTGGAAAACGCTCTGATACATGGCTTTGAAAATAAACTAGACGTGGGCAGAATCAACTTGGATGTAAAGAAAATGGTGGGTGAGGTGTTCATTTCAGTCCGTGACAACGGCAATGGAATTCCAAAGGAAGTGCTTGAACGGCTTAACAAATATGATTTTTCGAAAGAGATTGACAGCCGAAAGACAGCAGGGCACACAACTGGATTGGGACTTGAAAACGTCTATGAACGACTCAAGCACTTTTATGGGAAATACGATATAATGGAAATTAAAAGTGATGGACACTCATGGGCAGAAATTGTTTTGCATCTACCTGATGATAGGGGCGACATGAATGGCGAAAATAGTTGAGGCAGTGAAAATAAAAGATGATAGGGGAAGGACATGGTTAGAGTATTGATCGTAGATGATGAGACTATTGTGCTGGAATCAGTCAGCCAAGTGCTGAAATCCCAGTATGAGGACATTGTTATTGAGACAGCAAAAAATGCCAGAGAGGGTCTGATAAAAGTGGAGCATTTTAGGCCGCATATCATCATGACCGATATTCGCATGCCCGGAATGAATGGCTTGGAGTTTATTGAGCGGATTCGAAAAGTAGATCAGCAAGTGAAAATCATCATCGTATCGGCATACGATCAGTTTGAATTTGCAAAGGATGCAGTCAAGTATAACGTGGAGGATTATCTGCTCAAGCCGTTGACTAAGACAAAGATGATTGAAATTATCGGCAGTACACTGCTAAAAATTGATTCAGAAGAGGAAAAGAGGCACAAGGAACTGGATCATATAGAGAGATATTATCAATCTGTGAACTTAGTGGAGAGCAACTTTTTCAATTCAATTCTACTGAATCGAAATTTCATGAAACATATTGCGCACTATCGTGAAATTTTAGAAATCACTTTGGAAACTGGAAGAATGGTGACGATAGAGTTTGCAAATTTGCCTTCTAAAGCCAATATGGATGAACTGAATTACTACAATCAAAAGATAAATGACTGCTGTGATTACATCAAGACATCTTTAAAATTTCAGTTGCCATCTCTGATTAGCAACCCTTTTTTAAATCGGATTTTTATTTACTTGGAAGGTCAGAGCCAATCCAACGATCGGTATTACTGGACGACATTTTTGCAAAATATTGGAGAACGGTTTGGACTTAGAGGCCGAATTGGTTTAGGGGAAATTAAAGAAATTGAACGCATATACGAGTCTTATGAAGAGGCCATTTTAGTTCTGAGACAATCAGAACAGGAGGTGGCATTTGTACAGGACAGATCCACAGCTTTTATTTCACTGGAGGAAATCGACAATCTGACGCAGTCTTTGGTTGACGATTTTCTCACAAAACAAAAGCGATTCAAACAATCCCTTAGGCAGTATGAGTTTGAAATGTTAAACCTCATGAAGCGCCCAGAACTGTTAAAATACGCCGAGGCAAATTTGCTTGAGACTATGGTGCAAATTGTGAGCATATGTCGCCGTGCCAATATCCAAAGAGATGTTGAAAAGACTTATTTATCCGTTAAATGAAAAAGTAACTTCCGC
>DKFC01000009.1 GCA_002452745.1 Firmicutes bacterium UBA6806 | reverse complement strand
ATATTTTACCCCCCTTAGAGTTTTTTTGACATGGTAGCCCTTGTTAGTCGAAGTATCATCTTTCATCCAGGCATACAAGATTCTGGCAATATATTAGGTTGTGAGCCTTAAAACAAGCCTAGGATTCTCTTTGTGTCTTCAATCGTCGCAATTTCACGACCCAATGCTCTTGCTATATTTAGGACATTTTCTACCAGAGACCCATTTGTCGCCGGTACGCCTTTTTTCAATTCCAGTACATCTTCTATACCGGTTCTCACATGGCCTCCCATGAGAATTGCCATTGCAATCATTGTCATTTGAGAGCTCCCAATGCCAGAAACTGTCCAAGTGGAACCTTCAGGCATGCTTTCAATCATATGAAATAAATTTTTAGGTGTCCCTGGAATTGACCCTGGTACATTCATCACCAGATTAAAATGTAATGGCCCTTTTAAAATTCCTTTTTTACACAGTCTCGTTGCATTAGAGATCATTGCAACGTCGAATGCCTCAATCTCTGGCTTTATATTGTTCTCTTTCATCTTGTTGGCTAAGGTTTCAATAAGTTCTGGAGAATTTGCATTTACAGATGTCATAAAATTTGATGACCCAGTAGCCAAACTTGCCATTTGAGCGTTTAACTCAAGCATTTGACCACGCCAATCAATGGAGTTTTCTCCGCCACGAGCCCCTGTTGACAGCTGCCGTATAATGTCGATGTTTTCTTCATCAAGTCGCTTTAATACCTCCTTATAAATCGCTTTGTCACTTGTAGGGTTCCCATTTGAATCTCTGACGTGAATATGTGCTATGGTAGCGCCTTTTTCACTGCACGTTTTGATATCCCTTACAATCTCTTCAACGGTTATTGGGGTATTGGGGTTTGTTTTCTTTGTGGGGACATTTCCAGTTGGTGCAATTGTAATTATGAGTTTTTCCATCGTTACACTCCTTCTAAATCATTATGGTAATCTCCTATTTAAATCAAAAAATATATAGACTTTTCCCTCCTCTCTTCTTAAAATTCATGTAAAATGTTCATAAAAAAATCCAACACAAAATCTCTAAAAAATGACTCTCATTTTTTAGAATTTCAATACTGGATTTTACTCACTTGATGATTGTGGGTTTCACAATCACCGCAAGGAAAGCAGTTACCCTATTCAATTCTTTAATAACATCTCTACACAGCAATTTGGGCAATAAAAAAATCCAATACAAAAATAATTAAGATTCTATCTTAATCATTTCATACTGGATTTTACTCACTCAATCACTGTGGGTTTCACAGTCACCGCAAGAAAAGCAGCTATTTCATATTATGATCACTTCGCCAAATCATGTAGCGTTCATAACTTGATTTTAACGATACACATATTGCCTTTTCCGCCAAGCCGTGGTACCTGCTCTTAACGGCATTTATCATGCCGTCTACACCTTCTTCATGAATATTGTGCGATACGAGCAATTGTTTTAAAAACCCCCTTGCCTCATCGGTAATTAGAGTACAAGAAGAGTCTTCGATAATGCCAGTTTTATAATTGATTACTAAACCAACACCAACTACTTTGTGTAGATTCGCCGCTGAAATTTCACTTGGAAGTTTAGCATAAGAAATGAAATATACAGTCTCATCGCTGTACTTCTTCATCTGAATCTCCTTCTAAACAATCGAAAATAAATTTGGATGCTAAAAAGAATATCTCTCAATGTACGTAATAATATCACTCTGTCTATTTTTTGTCAATATAAAATTATTTCATAAGTTAACTTTAAATGCAATGACTCGGTTTTATACTTTTGACACGTAAAAAGTCTGAAACAGACGAGTTTATTCTGATGTAGATATGTTGAATAAATTAAATTGTGATAATATTAACAACAGGATGGAAATCTCTTTATCAAAAACTGGAGGTACGAAAAAATGAAAGTATTATTCAAAAAGATGATGTGTCTTGAACTCTGTTTCATGTTGATTTTAAGTGTCTGAGCAAAGTTTGGCAGTGGATGTTGTCAGTGGTGCTTCATTATCAAGTGAGGCAATTCTAACTGCTGTTGAAGATTGTGTCGTTCAAGCTGGTGGCGATTATTGGTTAGAACCATTATTGATGAATCCAGCGAGACCGTTAACTGGTTGATTAAAAATGGCTGTGAATTGAACCTTGTTGATGCCGGTATCTGTGGCAGTTATGAACATATAGGCATGCCAGCAACTTTGCACAGATACGCTGAAGGTGGTAAAGTTGCCGTTACAAAATTAATTGAGTTCTTTAAAAATAATGGTGATACGGTGATGTTCTCCACACCTGCAACGGATTTAATAAAAGATGCCAATGGCAAGATTATCGGGGTTACTGCTAGAAGAGAAGATGGAACAGAATTAAGAGGGAGTTACAAAAAACGACCAGAACAAATTTTATTTCATCTGTTCTAGTCGTTGATTTTTTATCCTTACTTTATATCAATTCATGTATACATATGTTAGCCATCGGATACCTATACCTTCTCACCGCAAGCCGTGCAAAATTTTGTTTCGGGTGTATTTTTCGAGCCACACTTCACACAGAACGTAGCTTTTGTATCTGCCTTTGGACTTTGAGAAGCAAAACTTTGTTCACTGGCCTTACTGCCAGTTGATTCACTTTTACCTTTATTAAACAGCTCTTTGAATTTACCAGAAAGTCCGCAGAGTTTATCGTAAAGGTCATATGAAATCTCTGTTGTTTCTGCTGCACTCATGTAAGTTGTCATCATGTTAATCATTATGTAGCTATCAATAAAGGCAAATTTAATCACCCAAACAATCAGGCAAGCAACTAAAAAAGCTATGAGCGAGCTCCAGTGAAGGGCTTTAAATAACAGTCCAATTACTAGAAAGGCGAGCAATGTTAAAACCACAAGGGCAATGAGAACTTTTATCATTGTTACCGCAGCACTTTTGAGTAGTTCTTTCCAGTTTTGAGCGTATATAACAACACCATCTGCGGCACTTTCAAACGCACCTTGTTCTGTTTTGTAAAATGTATATCCTAGACAGCATTCGTCAACATAACCAAGTGATATTGATACGAAGAACTGTGCAAGACTCGTTACAAATCCAATTCCTGGAATAAAGTCAAGTGCCCCGCCCATTTTCTCAATCCCTCTTTGAACTTGTTTGACAGATGCAGTTACCAAGTTGTCAATTGCAAAGAACACGTTAGATGTCACAAATCGATCTGTGACTTTTTGCTTTCCATACGCCACTTGGTCTTCGGGAATTGCACCTTTTGTTACAGCTTCAGCAACAACAGCAACATGACCTGCTTTAACCATATAGCCCATATAGTGCATGATGAAAAATCGTATGGCACCTGTTCCAGCTAGCCATATGAAGAAAGTCAGCATCACCCCACCGCTTCCAAACAACCAACCGATTCCCTCGAGTATTGCCAGAAGAAGCAATGACAATCCAACCGTAGCAAGGCCTAATACCAATTTAGCCATGTTGAAAGGCATGGTTTGATTATAAATCTGTTTTGCGTTCATTTACATTTCCTCCCTTATTCAATTTTAGTTCCACAGTCACCACAGAATACAGACTCATTCTCCATATTGGCACCACAGCTAGGACAAGTCTTCATTTGCACTGGCTCTGGAATCAAACTGCTTCCACACTCCTTGCAAAATTTATTGCCTTCACCATTCTCGCACCCACAAGAATTGCATTTAACCCCTCGGTTCTGATTCCGCTCGTTTAATCCCTTACGCTGATTTTCTAAATTTTTGATAATTTCTGCGTGTGCATCAACCTTTTTCATCAAATCCATAACCACGTCATTAACTTGAGCACCATTTTTGTACTCCTCATAATAGATCTCACCAACCTCAGCCAGAATATTAGCGATTTCAGCTTTTTCTTTATTCAGCTTGGTGTTTATATTGTTGCCCTCAATCGCATCATTGGTTACATCGCCTATACTTTTAGCTATCGTATTCAACGTATTAAAAAGTGACATGAATCTTCCCCTCTTTCATATTTCTTTTTTGAAGCCACTCAGTTAATCGCTGTAACGCTTATATATAATTCTCCACCGATTCTGCGTTGGCTCTCCTTAACAGATCAACAAAAATAGATTGTATTTTTATCCCTTTAATCATAATATATAGAATTAAACGTTGTCAATGTATAAAATGTTATTTAATGTCATTTTAATTCTTTTTTTATAATTTTCATTTCTCTAGATTAAAAAACCTATTTTTATTTGCCTGAAGCGATAGATTCAAAGGCATTAGAGACCTGTTTATATCTCATGTTCATCCATAATCAAATTAATTGCTGTCTGAAGAGTTGTGCCACCGATTCATTTTATCGTTATTTAATCAAAATAGGAATCGTAACCCTTTCTCTTCTCATATTCTGATATCATCCGTATATTTTCTTTTTCGGTTTCAGACAAAACGCTCTCATCAAAATCACTTGGCTCAATTGTCCCGTCATACCAACTTCGAGTTTGAAAATAGGCTTGCATAAAATCATCGTCAAACTTCATTCCATGTCGTGCATAAATTTCACTTTTTAGCAGTTGACATTCTTCTGGTAATAGCCTTTCTAAATCTTCTTTTGAAATGAGTTCCTCATTTGTATTGATGAATACATAACCGTCCTCTATGGCTTTAAGATCTTCTGTAAGCGTCAACGCTGAACTCATATCAAGATTATCTTCATGGTTATAATTGTCTAATTTCGATGTAACAACATCTTTGTATAACGCCTCTAGCGTACTATACCCTGGATAAGTCCACGTTACAGTATTCCACCAGCCTTCGCTTATTCCCGAATCAATGGTAACTTGAGCTCTTGGAAGATCGTACCAGTCAAATTCGGCCTCTACTTTTCCATCACTTGATATGACAAGATCTTCAAAAGAAACGAACCAATAGATTTCATTGACTTTATCATATGCACTTGTCCCCTCAGAATATTTATTTCTAATTTGAGCTTTATAAACCATAACTAGCATATTATTTTGATAAGGTGACTTACTGTCTTTTGTCGTTAGATAGTAGTTCCCTAAATAAATGAAATCCTCAAGACTCTGATCTTCGCTTTTATACATTCCCTCTTTATAGAATTGTAATGCTTGTTGTTGGATGCCAGCAAAGCCTTCTTCATCCGCTTCTATCTCTGCAATATTCAGAGGGAAATGTCCTAATCCTGAAACGGTATATTCCATTTCTCTCAGCTCAGGAACGCGTCCATAATACTTGACACATCTATTCAGCGCATCCTCTTTTATGGTAACTTTCACTGTGTCACCATTGCTCAGCCCTTCACCTTTATCAACTTCAAAATCATGATTCTCTAGATATTCGTTATCATAACGAAGTCCTATATTGCCATATGGAGCTGTATTATAAAAGTTCACGTTTAAATCTGCAAATGCGTTAAATGTCTCCACTTGAACCAAGCCTGATACTCTATATGCTTCATCCTTATACTTGAGTTTCGATTTTATAACCTTTGAAATGTCTTCACTGACAGACCACTTAATCATGACTTCGTCGCCGTTAGAGAGTCCTGTAGTAGAGTCGAGATCTACATGCACAAGATCACTCAATATATCTACAGGATCCATGAAACCCATTAACACTCTAAGTTCTTGTTTTGTTTCATCGGTAAAAACCAGTTTGTCACCATACTCTTCCTCTATGGCATCCCAATCAACACTTGCTTTCAATTCTCCATAACCATCATAACCTTGGGGTTCAATTGTCAAATAGTCATTTAAATTGATTGTCGTCCCTATATTGGCAAGCATGTAAACAATCGAAATAACGACGACCATGGCTGCACATATGCCAAACACTAATTTTATTGGAGCTTTCTTTGGCTTGCCCACTGATTTACTTTCAGGGCTCTTAGGAGCAATCGCAGATGTCTTTTCTTCATCAACTCTACTCTCCACTTGCGAAGACTCCACCTTTTCGCTCTCTTGGTCAACTTTAAACTGATCTAAAGCCTTCCCGCAACTCTTGCAAAACTTCGCTTCATTTGGATTCTCGGTACCGCAGTTCCCACAAAACATATTGTGCCTCCTTGTAAGATAAATATAAGGT